>JAHECD010000124.1 GCA_024641945.1 Rubrivivax sp.
GGGTCTCGGTGGGCACGCTGCGCGTGAAGGCGGTGAGCGCGCTTGCGCCGCTGGCCGCCGACGCCGTGGTCACGGGCCACAACCGCGAGGAAGTCGGCCTGCTCGTCTTCCCGAGCGCGCAGGCCAAGGCCCTGCCGGCCGATGCGCTGCACGCGCAGGTGCAGATGGCACTGCGTGCGCTGGCGGCCGAGCCGGGCGGCTCGTCGCAGCGCATCGCGCGCGTGCTGATGCTCGACGAGCCGCCGAGCGTGGATGCCGGCGAGATCACCGACAAGGGCTACATCAACCAGCGCGCAGTGCTGGCGCGCCGGGCGGGCGATGTGGAACGGCTGTATGCCGAGGTGCCCGGGCCGGGCGTGATCACGCTCTGACCCGATGCAGCGCAGCAGGTGCCTCCGCGCTACGGACGCGCTGTGCTGGCGGCCGGGGCAGCCGGCGGCGCTGGCGCCGCCATTGGCGACATCATGATCACGTCGGCCTTGCCGCCGACGCAGTCGCTCGTCTGGCCCTGCGCGCAAGGCGCACGGTCGGGTGGCGGCGGGCGGGGTTTCCATTGCACGCCACCCGGCCGCTCGAGCAGCGACCACACCACCGTCAGCGCGGTGGCGACCGCCAGAAGCGCAATCAGCAGTCGACGGCGGCCCTTGACCGGGCGGTAAGGCTCGTCCTGGGGTGGCATCGATGGGCGGGGCATGGGGCGACGGCGTGCGGGCAGCGAAATGGTCGTGGGGGGGCAGTGCGGCAGATGCCCGTCGCACGCACTATCTCACGCGACCGTGGGCACGGCAGCCGTGCCGGTACGATGCAACCTTCTGCGGCAACCGGGGGTCAGCGATGCACGGTCCAGTCGATTTTCCGGCGGGTGGACGAAAGGCGTTCGATGCGCGCGCACACGGGCCGGTTTGCGCGCCCGTGGTTCGGGCCTGCGCCTGCGCACTCGCGCTCGCCACGCTGGCGGCCTGCGCAGCGCCGGCCAACGGCGCCTGGGCCGTGGCCGGGCACCAGGGCCTGGTGCAGATGGTCATCGTGCCGATGGACGTGGCCCGCGACCGGGAGGCCTACACCCGCCAGATCGAGCGACTGTGCCATCCCGACCAGACCTGCTTCGTCAACTTCTATACCAACTCCAAGGGCGCGCCGGTGTCGCTGCCGCTGGCCGATGCCATCGACCACGAACCCGCAGCGGTCTACCGGCGCTCGATGAAACGTGGTGCCGCCACGTTCACGTGGAGTTGCCGCCTGCAGGTGGCGAACGAGCCGTGTTTCTGAGCCGGTTCGCGCCGACGCCGCTCAGTCGATGAAGGCGGCGCGCACCAGACGCCAATCCTGCGGGCCGCTCAGGCTGCGCGAGCAGCCCAGCGGCTCCGGCTCGCCACCGGGCAGGAGGTCCGAACGCGACCGGTCGCCGGTGCCGACACCCATATGAAAGCGGTCGAGCCACACCCGTAGTTTGCGCGACGGGTGGGCGTTCTGTACCAGGATCTGCATGCCGTTGCGCGCCACGCAGGTGGCCGCGGGCTCCTGCACGAAGCGCACATAGCTCGCCGCGTCGTCCGACGTTTGCGGCCCTGCCGGCGCAGTGACCGCGGAGGCCTGACCCAGCGCCGCACCGACAAGTGCAAGGAACAGGCTGGCGCCCGCGAAGGCGGCTCTCGGCCCGGGGCTCACGATGCGCCTCAAACCTGCGGGGCCGGTGCCGCATTGCGACGCGCCACCCAGTACGCGGCACCCTCGTCGCCATAACGCTCGGCGTGCGGGACCTCGTAGCCCAGTTCGAACGTGTCGCCAGCACGCAGGTACCGCGTCACACCACCATGCGTGAGCCACATCTCGCCGCGCACCACCAGCGCCTTCACGGCGAATGCATGGACATGCGTGTCGATCACCGCTCCAGGCGCCCAGGTGCGTTCGAGCACCTCGTCGAAACCCTGCGCCAGGGCCTGCGATTCGAATTCGGAAAATGTCGGGTCGGGCATGTCGGTTCCTCGGGCATGGGGGCGGCGGTGCAGCCTGGAGGCATCTTAGGAGCAGCGCGATATCCGCAAGGGCTGCGGTGCCACCCTCACGTCGCCACCGCCTGGCGCACCGCACGCTCCCAGTCGGCCATGCGCTGCGCCGCCTGGTCGCGCGACATCGAAGGTTCGAAGATGCGTTCGACCTCCCACTGTGCCGCCAATTGCGCGGTGCCGCTCCACACGCCGCTGGCCAGGCCGGCCAGATAGGCAGCGCCGAGCGCGGTGGTCTCGATGACGGTCGGGCGCACGACCGGAATGCCCAGCAGGTCGGCCTGGAACTGCATCATCAGGTCGTTCACGCAGGCGCCGCCATCGACACGCAGTTCGCTCACCGGCGGGGCACCGGCGGCCACGGCGTCGCGCGCCATCGCCTGCAGCAGCGCCGCGCTCTGGAAGGCGATGCTTTCCAGCGCGGCGCGGGCGATGTGCGCTGCCGTGCTGCCACGCGACAGGCCGACGATGGCACCGCGCGCGTCGGCCTTCCAGTAAGGCGCGCCCAGGCCGGTGAACGCCGGCACGAACATGACGCCGCCGGCATCGGGAACACTCTGCGCGAGTTGCTGCACGTCGGCGCTGGCCGTGATCGCCTTCAGCCCGTCGCGCAGCCACTGCACCACCGCGCCGCCGATGAAGACACTGCCTTCGAGGGCGTATTGCGGCGCCTCGAGCGTGCCGACCTGCGCCGCGGCCGTGGTGATGAGGCCGTTCTTCGATTCGAGAAAACGCGCGCCGGTGTGCATCAGCATGAAGCAGCCGGTGCCGTAGGTGTTCTTCGCCAGACCGGCGTCGAAGCAGGCCTGCCCGAAGAGCGCGCTCTGCTGGTCGCCCGCGATGCCGGCGATCGGCACCGACGCGCCGAACAGCGCCGGGTCCGTCTGGCCGAAGACGTGGCTCGACGGGTGGACCCGCGGCAGCACGCTGTCGGGCACGTGCAGCGCCTTCAACAGCTCGTGATCCCACACGTTGTGGCGCACGTCGAAGAGCATCGTGCGCGATGCGTTGGTCGCGTCGGTGGCATGCACGTGCCCGCCGGTCAGCTGCCACAGCAGCCAGCTGTCGACCGTGCCGAACGCGAGCTCGCCGTGTGCGGCCAGCTGGTGCGCACCGGGCACGTGGTCGAGCATCCAGCGGATCTTGGTGGCGGAGAAATAGCTGTCGATCACCAGGCCGGTGCTGCGCCGCACGGCCGGCTCCAGGCCCTGCTCGCGCAGCTTGGCGCACAGCGGCTCGCCGCGCCGGTCCTGCCAGACGATGGCGTTGTGGATCGGCCGGCCGGTGCGCCGGTTCCACATGACGGTGGTCTCGCGTTGGTTGGTGATGCCGATGGCGGCAATGTCCTTGCCGGTGAGGCCGGCGTGCGCCAGCGCCTCGCGCGCCGTGGCGAGCTGGCTCGACCAGATCTCGTCGGCGTCGTGCTCCACATGGCCGGGCTTCGGGTAGATCTGCCGGAACTCGCGCTGCGCCATCGCGACGATGCGGCCCTCGCCGTCGAAGACGATGCTGCGCGAGCTGGACGTGCCCTGGTCGAGGGCGAGGATGTGCGTCATGCGGCGGTTCCCGGGCTTGGCGGGCCACGAACGGCCCATTCCGGACGATTGTGGGCACGCGGTGCGATGGCGTCTCTCGGCAATGATCCGGGGGGCACGTCGGCGTCAAAATGCGCCGTCATGTGCGCCAACTACCACCCCGTCACCGCGCAGGACCGCCTGCTCACGTTCTTCGGCGTCGAGCGCCCGGCCGGAGAGGTGCCGCCGGAATTTGCATTTCCCGGCTATCTGGCGCCGTTCGTGATGCGCCAGCGCGACCGCGCCGAACTCGAGCGCCAGGGCGCGCTCGGCCTGTTCGGGCTGATCCCGCACTGGAGCAAGGACCTGGCGATCGGCCGGCGCACGTACAACGCGCGCAGCGAGACCGTGCACGAGAAGCCGAGCTTCCGCGACGCCTGGCGCTATGGCCGGCGCTGCATCATCCCGGCCGAGGCGATCTACGAGCCGAACTACGAGAGCGGCCGCGCGGTGCGCTGGCGCATCGCGCGCAAGGACGGGCGGCCGATGGGCATCGCGGGCCTGTGGGGCTTCTGGCGCGGGCCCGACGGGCGGGAACTGCTGTCCTTCACGATGCTCACGATCAACGCCGACGAGCACGCGCTGATGAAGCGCTTTCACAAGCCGGGCGAGGAAAAGCGCATGGTCGTGATCCTCGACGAAGCCGAATACGACGCCTGGCTCGACTGCCCGGCCGAGCGGATGCGGTCTTTTCTGCGGCCCTACCCCGCCGAATGGCTCGAGGCGCGGGCCGACCCGAAGTAGGGTTTCACCGATGTGGCCCGTGCGCCCGGGAAGGCCCGGTTGTTTGACCAAGGCCAAATTCGCCGCTCGCCACCACCCCTAGCATCCGCCCGAGGGAGTACCCCCGGGGTGGCTGCGAAGCGCGCATGCGCGTGGATGGTCAGACCCGTCTACCAACGAAAACGAGGGTCTCATGAGCTTGCTTGCCCGAAGTGCGGCGCTGGTCGCGACCCTGATGCTGGCCATCGGAGCGCAAGCGGCCGACGCCACCGTCACGCCCGCGACCGCCGCCTGCCTGACCTGCCACGACGGCAGCAAGGTGGTGCAGACGACCGGCGCCGACGGCAAGAAGCGCACGTTGCATGCACTCAAGCCCGACGCGCTGGCAGGCGGCGCACACACGAAGCTGCAATGCGCCGACTGTCACCAGGACGTGACCGACAACGAGGCGCCGCACAAGAAGACCGGTGCCGCCGCACCCGACTGTGTCACCTGCCACCGCGGCCTGCTCGAGCAGGCGCGCAAGGACGGCAAGGAAGCGGCCAACCCCGGGCTCGGCGTCGTGATGCAGCAGGCCGAGAAGCAGAAGCTGTCGATCCATGCCAAGCCGAACGCCGATGACCCGTCGCACTTGAACGCGGCGTGCGCCGACTGCCACGACAGCCACACCTTTGCGCGCCACGAACCCGGCAGCCCGCCGGCCGCCGCCGCCCGCCTGGCCTGGCCGCAGCGCTGCGGCAGCTGCCACGACGACCAGATCGAGGAATATGCGTCGTCGATCCACGGCCAGACCGTGCTCGACAAACACGACGCCAAGGGCGCCATCTGCTCCGACTGCCACAACCCGCACGGCATCGACAAGACGAATACCGATGCCGCCAAGCTCGCCACGGTGCAGGCCTGCGCCGGCTGCCACGAGGAGAACGCCAAATCGTATGCGGACACATACCACGGCCAGGTGGTGGCGCTCGGCTACGCCAACACGGCCAAGTGCGCCAACTGCCATGGCAGCCACGACATCCTGGGCCCGAAGGACCCGAAATCGAAGGTGCATGTGGACAACCGCCTGAAGACCTGCCAGGCGTGCCACAAGCAGGCGAACGCCGGCTTCGTCAGTTTCCAGCCGCACGGCAACGCCCACGATTTCAAGCGTTATCCGGAGATCTGGCTTGCGACCAAGTTCATGGTCGGGCTGCTGGCCGGCACGTTTGCCTTCTTCTGGATCCACCTGCTGATGTGGCTCTACCGCGAGAGCCGGGAGCGCCAGCAGGGCAAGACCCGTCCGCACGTCCGTGTCGACCAGCTCGGCATCCCGCCCGGCAAGCAGGTGCGCCGGTTCAGCGGCTGGTGGCGCCTGGGGCACCTGCTGTTCGCCGTGAGCCTGATGATCCTCACGCTGACGGGCATGACGCTGATGTATTCGGGCACGTCATGGGCGCCCGTGGTCGTCAAGCTGTTCGGCGGGCCCAAGGTCACCGGGCTCGTCCACCGCGTGAACGCCGTGATCTTCGTCGGTGTCTTCGTGATCCACCTCGTCTACATCGCCATCTCGATCGGCCGGCGCTGGAAGACCTTCAAGTGGTTCGGCCCCGACTCGCTGATCCCGAACCTGCAGGACCTGAAGGACGTGATCGCCATGTTCAAGTGGTTCCTCGGCAAGGGCGAGAAGCCCGTGTTCGACCGCTGGACGTACTGGGAGAAATTCGACTACTGGGCGCCGTTCTGGGGCGTGGCGATCGTCGGCGTGAGCGGCATCCTGATGTGGTTCCCGCAGCCGTTCTCGGCGTTCCTGCCGGGCTGGGTGTTCAACGTCGCGGCCATCACGCATGGCGAAGAGGCCTTCCTGGCGGCCGTCTTCCTGTTCACGGTGCACTTCTTCAACAACCATTTCCGGCCCGAGAAGTTTCCGTTCGACCCGGTGATGTTCACCGGGTCGGTGCCGCTCGAGCACTTTGCGCGTGACCACACGGTGCAGTACCGCCGACTGGTGGAAAGCGGCGAGCTCGAAAAGTACCTGGTCGACGCGCCGTCGGCACCGATGACCCTCGGTTCGCGCATCCTCGGCGCGGTGTTGATCGCCTTCGGCCTGCTGCTGCTCGTGCTGATCGTGAATGGCTTCTTCCATGGAGTCGGCGGTTGACCGCGGCGCCACGTCGGGTGAATCCCGAGTCGAAGCATTCGGCCACGGTTGACATGCATCAACTGCGCGCGGCGGCGCGCCCTGCAACATGACCCACGGCCCATCACGGGCGAAAGAACAACAGGAGTCGAACTTGAAGACCATCCACCTGTTCACCTTGGCGGCCACCGCACTCGCCCTGAGTGCACCCGTAGCGGCAGCCCCCGATGCCGAAGCCGCGATGAAGATGGCCAAGGACAACGGCTGCACCAAGTGCCATGCGGTCGACAAGACCAAGAAGGGGCCGTCGTTCCAGAAGACGGCCGCCAAATACAAGGGCAAGGCCGACGCCGAGGCCAAGGTCACCGAGGAGGTGACCAAGCCGCGCAAGGTCAAGTTCGAGGACGGCACCGAAGAGGACCACAAGGTCATCGAGACCAAGGATGCCGCGGCGGTGAAGAACCTCGTGCAGTTCATCCTGGCGCAATAGCCGTTCGCGACCCGGGCGCGACCACGCGCCGGGCCGCCCACCCGAAACCGATGCCGACATTGCTGGAGAGGCAAATGACGCACAACCTGACTCGATGGGCCCTCGCGGCCTCGGTGGCCCTCACCCTCGTCGGCTGCGGCGGAGGCAGCAGCTCGACACCCACGCCGCCGCCGGTGGTGACGCCGCCCCCGTCGGTGGCCGATCAGGTTTCCACGGCCGCCAAGGTGGCCGCCAACGACACGGCCACCAACACCTCGGCCTCGTTCACGGTGCTGCAGTCCGCCGGTGTTCCGGCCGTCACGGTACAGAGTCCGCCGACGATCAACTTCGCCGTCTTCTCCGACGGCGCGCCGAAGACGGGCCTGACGTTGAGCAACGTCAGCGTGGCCATCGCCAAGCTCGTGCCGGGCACGAACGGCGACCCCGACAAGTGGGTCAACTACGTTTCGCGCAAGGAAGTCGCCACCGCCGGCGTGGGCCCGGGCGGCACACCGGCACTCGCCCAGGCCTGGCAGGCCACGACCGATCCGAAGGATTCGCTCGTCGAGAACGCCGACGGCTATTACACCTATCACTTCAAGGCCGACATCAAGGATCCGGCCTGGACGGCCGTGGTCAGCGGCACGACCTACTCGACGAACGGCGTGACCTACGAGCCGACGCTGACGCACCGCGTCGCGCTCCAGCTCAGCTATACGAACGCGGCCGGCGAAACGGTTCGCGTCAATCCGTATTTCGACTTCACGCTCGATGGCAGCGGCAACTCGGTGGCCGTGACCGACCCGGCCAAGACCCGCAAGATGACCGATGTGTCGTCCTGCAATGGCTGCCACGAAAAGCTCGCGCTGCACGGCGGCGGGCGCGTCGATACGCAGTATTGCGTGATGTGCCACAACCCCGGAACGACGGACGCCAACAGCGGCAACGTGCTGACGCTGTCGACGATGGCGCACAAGATTCACTCCGGCAGGCTGCTCAACTCCAAGCTCGCCGAAGGTGGCGAGGACTACACGATCTGGGGCTATCGCAACACCAAGGCCGATTACGCCGAAGTCGGGTTCCCGCAGGACCTGCGCAACTGCACCAAGTGCCACTCGGGCGCGAACGCCGCCACGCCGCAGGGCGACAACTGGAAGACACACCCGAGCAAGGAAGCCTGCCTGACCTGCCACGCCAACAAGGCCGGCTCGGACTGGGAAGCAAGCCACACCGTCTTTGCACGCAGCACGTCCGTCTGGGCCGGTGCGACGTCCACCTCCGTCGCGACGGATCTTCCGAACGCGGCCTGCGCCGATTGCCACAAGGTCGGCTCCAACATCTCGTCGGAGCGTGTGCACTGGAACCAGATCGAGGCGAACGGCGCGAAGTACAAGATGAATATCGACAGCGCCGTCTTCAACGATACGGCCGACCACACGGGTCGCACCGTGACGGTGAAGTACTACCTGTCGGATCCGACGAACGGTGATGCGGCGTACAACCTGGTCACAGCCGACTGCACGGGTGCGGCATCTCGCCCCTGCGGGAGCACGACGAAGTTCGGCAATCTGCAGTTCCGCATCACGTATCCGAGCATGGTCGGCCAGACGACGGCGATTACCGAATACACGGCCTACAACAACGGCGGCAGTTCGGCCAATGCGTATGCGCATATGGGTACGAACGACGGCACCAACCACTACAGCGTGAATGTCCCGATCCCGGACGACACGGCGGCCTCGATAGCGCAAGGCACTGCGCGCCTGGTCAGCCTCGGCCAGGTGAAGGAACCCGAACTGCAGGTGAAGTGGGCGACCGACCCACGGCCCGAGGTGGTGCCACGGACCCTGCTGAATACCTTGGTGCAGAACACCTCCAAGGAGTTCGCGATCAGCGGGCCCCTGACACCGCGGCGCACGATCGTGTCGAACGAAAAGTGCAATGTCTGCCACGCGGCGCTCGGCACGACGTCAGGCTCGAATACGCTGGCCAACGCCTTCCACGGCGGTGCACGCAATACCGTCGAGGCCTGCGTCGTCTGCCACGATCCGAACCGCATGTCGTCGACGAAGATGACGAACGGGCTGGACCTGAACGAGTCCTACCAGTTCAAGCGGATGATCCACGGCATCCACGGCAATTCCGAGCGCTACTTCCCGTTCACGCACGGCAACACGGTCGTCGGCAATTTCTGCAACGCGGCCAATACATCGGCCGAGGCCGCGGCGACCTGCAACGCCGGGCTGACGCTGGCGGCGAGCGTCGAGAACTACGCGGCCGAAGTCGCATGGCCGGGCGTGGGCATCAACTGCAACGTCTGCCACGTCGACAACTCGTACAAGCTCGACCAGGGGCCGGTGGGTTCGGTGGTGTCCAAGCCGGCCGGCACGACCGATCCGATGGATTGGCTCGTCATCTCGCCGAAGGCCGCCAGTTGCACCGGTTGTCATGATTCGCCGACAGCGATGGCGCACGTGACGAGCTTCGGCCAGGCCACCTTCGCCGATGCATCGCAAAAGAGTTCCATCGCGAAGCAGGAGATCTGCGCCGACTGCCACTCGAGTGGCGGCTTCAAGGGCGTGGACATCGTGCACGGCCAGAAGTAGGGATAGGCGCCGAAGCGGCGTCAACGTCGGCAGGGCCCGCGCGGGCCCTGTCTTTCAAGGTGGTTCGACCGATCGCGGGAGGAACAGATGCGAATCAGGCACGCACTGGCGATCATCGGTCTCGCCCTGATCGGTCTGGGCGCGCCGTCCTGGGCGGCGGCGCCCGACGACGGGTCGGCCGAATGCGTGAGCTGCCACGACGAGGACGACCTGAGCGACATGAGCCGCAGCGCGCATGCCGAGCGGCCTGCCGGGGCCGACGCGAGCGCCACCGCCCCAAGGCGCTCGTACGCCGCATCGGCCGATGCCCGCACACCCACCTGCATCACGTGCCACGGTGCGAGCCCGACACACGTGAAGAAGCCCGCCGGCGTGTCCCAGCGCCCGGCCCCCGACGTCGTCTTCTCGAAGAAGAGCACGCAGACGGCGGACGCGCGCAGCGGCGTCTGCCTGCAATGCCACCAGCACGAGGCGCGGCGCATGCAATGGGACGGCAGCGCACACCAGAATGCCGACCTGGCCTGCAACGCCTGCCACAAGGTCCACGCCAACCGGGACAAGGTGCTCGCCAAGGCCACGCAGACCGACGTCTGCTTCGCCTGCCACAAGGAGCAGCGTGTGCAGATGAACCGCGCGTCGCACCACCCGGTGCCCGAAGGCAAGATGTCCTGCGCCGACTGCCACAACGCACACGGTTCCGCTGGCCCCAAGCTGGCCCGGCGCGACAGCACGAACGACACCTGCTACACCTGCCACGCCGAAAAGCGCGGCCCGTTCGTGCATGCACACGAGCCCGTCACGGACGACTGCGCCACCTGCCACAACCCGCACGGCAGCACGGTCGCCGGCATGCTCAAGGTGCGTGCGCCGATCCTGTGCCAGCAGTGCCACACCCCGCACGTGGCGGGTGCGGTCGGCGCGGTGGGCGGTCAGCCGGGCGTGTTCACGCCATCGGTGCCCGGCGGCGTACCCGCAATCACCGCCACCACCGGCGGCAAGAACGTGGTCACGCTCTGGCAGGGGCGCAGCTGCATGAACTGCCACACGCAGGTCCACGGCTCCAACAATCCGTCGGCAACGAACCCCACGCCGGGATTCCAGTTCCGCTGAGCAACGGGAGACGCACGATGACACGGCACCTCTCGAATCCCTGTGGTCTTGCCAGGGCGCGCGAGCGCCTCCTGGGGGGACATGGCTCCAGCGGAGATCTGAACGCGGCCAGGACCCGCGTGCCGCGCGGGGCGGCCTTCCGGCCGACCGCGCTGGCGATGGCGCTGATGGCGGCATTGGGCGCCACCCAGACATGGGCCGCGGACACCGTCGACAGCACGGTCACCGTGGGCGGCGGCATCATCATCGGCGACCGCGGCGACCGCCTCCTGGCGGACCAGTACAACGGCCTGCGCACGGGCCAGGATGGCGCCGTGCTGCTCGGCGCCGAGTACTACCGGCGCATCGATGACACCGGCACGACGTTCCGCTTCAATGCCTCGGACCTGCTGGGCGAGTCCCGCGAGCTGAGCCTGCGATGGAAACAGCGTGGCGACTGGAAGCTGCTGCTCGACTATGCGCAGACGGTGCGGCGCGACCCGTTCGTGGTCAACACCGGCCTCGCGGGTGCGGGCACGACCACGCCGACCGTCAATCCACTGAGCGGTGGCCCCGGTACCGGCAGCGATCTCGACCTCAAGGTCAAGCGCACGGCGCTGGGCATGGCCTTTTCCAAGGTCGTGGCCCAGGGGCTTCAACTCGACGTCAGCCTCAAGGGCGAGCGCAAGGAAGGCGCGCGGCTGTTCGGCATCGGGATGACCTGCCCGTCGGCGGTCGCGCCCGGCTGCAGCGGCACCACGGGCATCACTACCGGCTGGGCGTTGCTGATGCTGCCCGAGCCGATCGACGCGCATCACAGCCAGGTCGAGGCCCGGTTGTCGTACGGCACGGACCGGTTCAGCCTGAGTGGCGGTTACTACGGGTCGTTCTACCGCAACGACCACGGCAGCCTGAATCCCGGCGTGCCGGACAGCCTGTACAACCCGTTGGGAACCTTGTTCCCGCTGTCGACGGGCCTGCAGTCGATCCTGAGCCAGCCGGTCGCGCTGGCACCCGACAACCAGGCGCACCAGATCGACCTGGGGGGCACCTTCAAGTTCGACTCCAGGACGCGGCTGAACTTCAAGGTCAGCCGCGCGCAGGCGACTCAGAACCAGGACTTCACGGCCGCCGGCCTCACCGGCGGGCCTGCCGGCGTGACGAGCCTGAACGGCCGCGTCGACACCACGCGCGCGTTGCTGGGCGTGAGTTCCCGGCCGCTGCCGCGCCTCTCGCTGCTGGGCGACGTCCGCTGGGAAGAGCGCGACGACCGCACGCCGCTGGCGCTGTACAACGTCGAAGGCACCGAGACGTATACGAACCGGCGACTGCCCTACAAGAAGCTGCGCGGCCGCCTGCTCGGCAACTACCAGTTCACCACCGACGTGCGCGGCTCGCTCGGCGTGGATTCCGAAGCCATCGATCGCGGAGTTTTCACCGCCAGCAGCGCAGTGGCCGGCATCACCGCATTGCGCCAGAAGACCGACGAGACATCGGTGCACGCCGAGTTGCGAGGCCGCGTGACCGACGTCATGACGGGCTCCATCGCCGTCGTGAGCAGCCGGCGCGACGGGTCGAACTGGCTGCGCGACAACAGCGGCCTGGGGGTCACCGAGATCCCCGATCCCAGCGTGCCCGGCATTGGGTTCGACACGGGGATCTTCATGCCCACGCTGGCGAACCGGCGGCGCGACAAGTTGCGGCTGAACGCCGAGTTCCAGCCCAGCGAGGGCCTGTCCATCCAGTTGTCCGCCGAGCAGGGGCGGGACCGCCTGGCCGCGCCAGGCATTTACGGTGTGCGCCGGGTCGGCATGAACCTGGCCACGCTGGACTGGGACTACGCGTTCAACAGCAGGTGGTCGGTCAACGGCTACGTGTCGCGTGGCCAGCAGGAACTCGACCAGGCCCGCCCGAGCGGCGTGGTGCTCGCGTACGACAACACCAGCACGTCGGTGGGCATCGGCTTGAGCGGCAAACCGAGCAGCCAGTTCGAGGTGGGTGGCACGCTCGCACTGATCGACGACCTGAGCACCTATGCGCAGTCCCTCACGTCCACCGCCGCGCCCACCGATGCGGCCCTGCTCGCCGCCACCGGCGGACTGCCCGACATCGTCTTCCGCCAGGCGCAGTTGAAGCTCTTCGCCAAGTGGACGCTGGACAAGCGTTCCGCGATCCGCGTCGATCTCGTGCACCAGCACGCCAAGTGGAACGACTGGGCGTGGAGCGCCAACGGCGCGCCGTTCGTGTACTCCGACGGCACCACGATCAATTCGCGCGCGAGCCAGACCGCAAGCTTCATCGGCGTGAGCTACATCTACCACTGGGCGCCGTAGTCCTGACGGCCGCGCGGGCCCGCAGCCGTGCCGACCCTGGCACGGCACATGTGGCTTAGCATCGTCCGACTTCCGGCCACTGGCGTGCCGGCCAGAGGCTCGACGATGAAACGCTCCCCTGCTCTCCTGCCCCGCGGCTTGGCGGCGGCCGCCGTTTGTGCCGTATGGGCCCTGTCTGCCGCGTCTGCCGCGTCTGCCGCGTCGGCCGCCACGGGCGCCACGTCGCCGCCCGCTGCGCCGAGCGTGCCGGTCACGGACACGATGCATGGCGTCGCGGTGAACGACCCCTACCGCAATCTCGAGGACGTCAAGAATCCGCAG
>JAHECD010000125.1 GCA_024641945.1 Rubrivivax sp.
GGCCACTGGCGTGCCGGCCAGAGGCTCGACGATGAAACGCTCCCCTGCTCTCCTGCCCCGCGGCTTGGCGGCGGCCGCCGTTTGTGCCGTATGGGCCCTGTCTGCCGCGTCTGCCGCGTCGGCCGCCACGGGCGCCACGCTGCCGCCCGCTGCGCCGAGCGTGCCGGTCACGGACACGATGCATGGCGTCGCGGTGAACGACCCCTACCGCAATCTCGAGGACGTCAAGAATCCGCAGACCCGCCAGTGGCTCGACGCGCAGGGGGCGTACGCCACGGAGCAACTGGCACGCATCGACGGGCGCGACACACTCGCGCGGCGCATCGAGGCGTTGTCCCGCGACGCGGGCGACCTGGTGCGCGAGGTCACGCGCATGCCGGGCGGGCACCTCTTCTATCTCAAGCGGCCGGCCGGCCAGAGCCAGTTCATGCTCGTGATGCGCACCAGCCTGCGCGGCGCCGAGCGCGTGCTGGTGGACCCGCAAGCCCTGGCCCGCAAGACCGGCATTCCGCATGCGATCAACTATTTCGCGCCCTCGTGGGACGGCCGCACGCTGGCGTACGGCATCTCGGCCGGCGGCTCCGAGGATGCGTCGCTGCACCTGATGGACACGGCCAGTGGCAAGGCACTTCGATCGCCGATCGAACGTGTCCCCGAGGGGAGCCTGCACTGGACGCCGGAAGGCCGTTACCTGGCGTTCACGCGGTTGCGCGCGCTGCCACCGGGGGCGCCGGAGACCGAGACCTACATGGACACGAGTGTGCTGCTGCTCGACCGTGCAAGACCGCGCCGGTCGCCGCGCCCGCTCTTCGGGCCGCTGGTGAACCCCGGGCTCCGCCTCGATCGGCTCGACGTGGGCGAGGTGACCTTCGTACCCGGCAGCCGCCACATGATCGCGCGCACGACCGACACCACGGTGCCCGAGGGCAAGCTCTTCGTGGCGCCGGTGTCGGCGCTGCGCACGGCAAGCGGCAAGCGCCCCGTCCCGTGGCGCGCGATCGCCGGCCCGTCCGACAAGATCACCGCGCTGCAGTTGCGCGGCGACACCCTCTACCTGCGCACCTACGCCGGCGCGCCGCGCGGGCGTGTCCTGGCGCTCGACCTGCGGCAGCCCGACCTCGCGCGTGCCGTTGAGTTGGTGCCCGAGCCGGCGAAGGGCGTGCTGCAGGGATTCGACCTCGGCCGCGAAGCGCTGTACGCCGAGGTTCTGGAAGGGTTCAACACGCGCGTGCTGCGTTACCCGCTGGCGGCAACGGTGGCGGCACCCGGTGCAGGTGCAGGTGCAGGTTCAGGCGTCGACGTCGCCCCTGACCTGCCGGGCAGCACCTTCCTGCTGCCCGACGCGGCACATGCCTTCCACGACGTACTCGTCGGCACGAGTTCATGGACGGCACCCTCGCGCATCCATCTCGTGCGCGCCGACGGCACGCGCCGCGACACCGGCCTGCGCAACAACCCGATGCCACCCGGCGCGCCCGAAGTCGAAGTCACCGAAACGCTCGTGCCCAGCCACGACGGTGCGCTCGTGCCGCTGGCCGTGCTGCACCGCAAGGGGCTCGTCCTGGACGGCAGCAACCCCACACTGCTGGTCGGCTACGGCTCCTACGGGCACACCATCGAAGCCCGCTTCGACCCGCGCAGCCTGGCCTGGTTCGAGCGCGGGGGCGTGCTGGCGCTGGCCAACCCGCGCGGCAGCGGCGCGTTCGGCGACCCGTGGTACCGGGCGGGATTCAAGGCGACCAAGAGCAATACCTGGAAAGACGGCATCGCGTGTGCGCGCTGGTTGGTCGACAAACGCTACGCCTCGCCGGCGACGCTGGGCATCTGGGGCACGAGCGCCGGTGGCATCTTCGTCGGCCGCGCCGTGACGAGTGCCCCCGATCTCTTTGCGGCGGCGATCTTCGACGTGGGCGTGATGGACGCGGTGCGGGCCGAAGACTCGGCCAACGGCATCACCAACATCTCGGAGTTCGGTTCGGTCAAGAACGCCAGCGAATTCCCTGCCCTGCTGGAGATGAGCACCTACCACCACATCGAGCCCGGCACGGCCTACCCGGCCGTGCTGCTGATCCACGGTCTCAACGACCCGCGCGTGGAGGTCTGGAACAGCGCCAAGGCTGCCGCGCGGCTGCAGGCGTCGAGCACGAGCGGCAAGCCGGTCCTGCTGCGCCTGGACAGCCAGGCCGGCCACGGCATCGGCAGCACCGCGCAACAGGGCGTCAGCAAGCTGGCCGACATCTACGCGTTTTTGCTGTGGCAGTTCGGCAAAACGACGGCAACACCGTGACGGGCCGTGCCATCGGCCCCGCAGCGGGTGTCATTTCATGCGCAGCTGGTCGAAGAGGAAGGTGAAGATGTCCGCCTCCTGCGCGATGCGCGACGACAGTGCCGTGCCCATGCCGTGGCCCGCATCGCCGGCCACGCGCAGCAGCACCGGTGCGCGCTTGGGCATGGCGTCCTGCAGACGCGCCGCCATCTTGAAGCTGTTGTGCGGCTCGACGCGGCCGTCGTTCATGCCCGTGAGCAGCATCACGGCCGGATAGTCGGCACCCTCGACCACGTGGTGGTACGGTGAATACGCATACAGCGCCTTGAACTGCGCCGGATCCTTGACGCTGCCGAACTCGGTGGTGTTGAACTCGCCGTTCGGCGACAGCTCCACGCGCAGCATGTCGTAGAGGCCGACCTGGCTGACGACCGCCTTGAACAGCTCCGGCCGCTGCACCATCACCGCTCCCATCAGCAGGCCGCCATTGCTGGCACCCTCGATGGCGAGGCGCCGCGACGACGTGTAGCGCTTGGCCTGCAGGTATTCGGCGCTGGCAATGAAATCGTCGAACACGTTCTGCTTGCGCGTGAGGTTGCCGGCCAGGTGCCAGTCTTCGCCGAACTCGCCGCCGCCACGCAGGTTCGCCACCACGAAGATGCCGCCGTGGCGCAGCCAGAAGACATTGAGCGGCGAAAAATACGGCTGCATCGACACCCCGTAGCCGCCATAGCCCGTGAGCAACACCGGGCTGGTGCCGTCCAGCGGCGTGCCGCGCGGCATGACGATATTGAGGGGCACCTTGGTGCCGTCCTTCGAGGTGGCGAATTCGCGCCGCACCTCCGCGTCGCCGAGTTGCAGATCGCGGCGCTCCTCGTCCAGCGCGGTCTTCACCGGCGGGGGTGTGGGGGACTTCGACGTCGGTGCGTAGCGGTACCAGGCGAACGGCTGCACGAAGCTCTGGCTGCCGTACAGGATGGTGTCGTCCTTCAGTGCGGTGCCGACGTAGGCGGTGGCCACCGCCTCGTTGCCGATGCGGCCGAGCGCACGGCCCTCGAGCGTGAACGTGTGCAGTTCCTGCGGCCCGCCGGCCAGGTATTCCACGTAGAGCCGGTGGCGGGTCGGCGTGAATCCGGCGATCACCTGCGCGGCCTGTGCGAGCACCGGCCGCGCGCCGGACAACGCGGGGCTCTTCAGCGCGCCGGACACAATGCGCCCACGCGGCGACGCCTTGAGCACGAGTCCATACCAGCGCCCGTCGCGCCCGAGCGCGATGCTGCGCACGCCGTCGTCGAAACCGGCGATGCGGGTCCACTTGCCGGCCGGGTCGCGCAGGTGAAACGCATGCTCGCCGCCGTCGCCGTTGGCCACGTCGGCCAGCAGATAGCGCCCGTCCTCGGTGGTGCTCAGGGCGATCTCGGCGATGCGGGGGAAGTCCTTGCCGGCCACATAGCGGTCTTTCGACGCGGGCGTGCCGAGCCGGTGAAACCACACCTGCTGGTAGAAATTGGCGTCCGCCGGCGCGCGCTCCTTGCCCTGCGGAAAGCGGGTGTAGTAAACCCCGCCGTTGCCTGCGGCCCAGGCGGCACTGCCGCCTGCAGTGGGGTACTGCACCCGCGGCACCACGTCGGGCAGCTTGCGCCCACTGGCGACGTCGTAGAAGTGCAGCGTGCCGTCCTCGCTGCCGTTGTCGGACAGGCTCACAGCCACCTTGCGGCCATCCAGCGACGGCACGTACCAGTCGATCGTCGTCGTGCCCTTGGCGTTGAGCACCAGGGGATCCAGCACGACCTTTTCGGTCGCGACGTCCATCGGGTCGCTCAGCACGACCAGGCGTGCCTGGTTCGCCGGTGGTTGGCGCTTGAGCGCAAACAGCCGGCCACCGGCGAACTGAAGGCCACGCCGCGTCACCGGGGCCTTGCCCAGCAGGTCGGCCAGCTCGGCCGCAATCGCTGCGCGCTGCGGCAACTTGTCGATGACGGACCGCGTCAGCGCGTTCTGCGCGGCGACCCATTTCTGGACCTCGGCGCTGCGGGTGTCCTCCAGCCACCGGAATGGGTCGGACACGGTCACGCCGGGGTACGTGTCGGTCACCGGCCGCAGCGGGCTGATGGGATACGGCAGCCCCTGCGCCATCCCCATGGGGCATGTCGACAGCAGCGCCGCGCCCGCCAGCATCTTGGTAAACATCCGCCAGGTCCACCGCATCGCCCACTCCTGATTCATGACCGGGCCAGCAACCACCCGGTGCGCCATCGTAGGCGACGCGGTCGCGCAGGCTGACCCGCCGCCCGGCCGGGTGGGCCGTCGGCGCGGCTAGACAACCTGGCGCTCGCGCCCTTCCCAGTAGGGTTTCCGGAGATCCTTCTTCAGGACCTTGCCCGTGGGATTGCGCGGCAACGCATCGACGACATCGACCGTCTTGGGGCACTTGAAGGCCGCAACGTGCTCGCGGCAATAGGCCAGCAACTGCTCGACATCGACGGCGGCGCCGGGCGCGGCGACCACCACGGCCTTGGGGACCTCGCCCCAGCGCTCGTCGGGCACGCCGATCACCGCGACGTCGGCGACCGACGGGTGCTCGGCCAGCACACGCTCGATCTCCGCCGGATAGATGTTCTCGCCGCCACTGATGATCATGTCCTTGATACGGTCGGTGACGTAGACATATCCGTCGGCGTCGATGTGCCCGCCGTCGCCAGAGCGCAGCCAGCCGTCGGCCGTGATCGCGGCAGCGGTCGCCTCGGGCTTGCCCCAGTAACCACGCATGATCTGCTCGCTGCGCACCCAGATCTCGCCGGGCTGGCCCGTGGCAACGGGCGCCCCGTCGATGGGGTCGCGGATCTCGATCTCGACGCCTTGGATCGGCTTGCCCGCCGAGACCAGCCGGTGTGCCACCGCCGGGTCGGCATGGTCCGACGGCCCGAGCGTGCTCACGACGCCCGATTGCTCGGTCATGCCGTAGACCTGCTGCATGATCCCGGGAAAGAGCTTGAGCGACGCACGCATCACCGGCAGCGGCATCGGCGAAGCGCCGTAACACAGCGACTTCAGCGCGGAATAGTCGCGCTCGGCCGCGCCCGGCACCTGGTTCATCGCCGCCATCAGCGCGGGCACGTAGAAGGTGTGCGTGATCCTCTCGGCCTCGAGCATCGCGAGCGCGGCGGCGGGGTCCGGCAGACGCATCATCAGGATGTGCGCGCCGGCACTGATCGCCAGCAGCGAGTAGCTCGTACCGCCGACGTGAAACAACGGCATCGCGACCTGAACACGCGATTCAGGGCCCATGTCCTGCTCGTCGGCCAGGCTCCGCGAATGCGCCACCATGCCCCGGTGCGTGAGCATCGCGCCCTTCGGAAAGCCGGTGGTGCCCGACGTGTAGAGCTGCAGAAAACAGTCGCCGGCGTCGGCGGCGTGGATGTGCGTGTCGGGCTCCTGTGCCGCGAGCCACGCCTCGTATTCGTCGTTCGCGCCGCCGATGTGGATGACACGCTCCACGGCCGGCAACTGCGCGCGGATCTTGTCGACGGCGCCGGCAAATTCCGGCCCGACGAAGAGCAGCCGCGCCTTGGCATCGTTGATCACGTAGACGATTTCCGGCGGCGCCAGACGGAAGTTGACCACCGCGTTGGCGGTACCCACCTGCGCGCAGGCCAACGTCAGCTCCAGGCACGACGGGTGATTGAGGTCGAGCACGGCGATGCGGTCACCGGGCGCGAGCCCGGCCGCCCGTTGCGCGGCCGCATTGCGCCGCACGCGGCGGGCGAGTTCGGCCCAGGTCCAGTTCGACGTGCCGAAGCTCACGGCCGGGGCGTCGGGGCGGGTCGACTCCCAGTGGGCAAGGATCGCGTTGAAATCAGCGGGCGTGGTCATGCGGTCTCCTGATGCGCATCAAGCGCTGCTGCGCTGATCGTCTGAAACCATCGTAGCCACTTGGGCGTCACGGGCAACAGGGGGCAACGAGGGGGCGGCGGTACATTGGGAAAGAACGCCCTGCACGAACGAGGTCCTCCCGTGCGAGCAGTTGTCGTCAGGATCACTTTGGCGGCGGCCGCTCTGTGCGGAGGCTGGCAAGCCCCTGCCGCGCAGGCGGCACCCGCGGGCGCGCTGTCACGCGAGGCGGCACGTGACGCGCTGGACCCGCCCGATGCGGCGCAACGGATGGCCGCTGTCGAGCGACTCGCCGAGAGCGGCACGATCGACGATGCCGATGCCGATGCCGACCCGCGTGTGCGCGCCGCCGCCCAAGCGGCCATCTGGCAGATATGGAGCCGCTCTGGCGACCCCGCCCTCGACGCGCTGCTGGCACGCGGCGACGAACAGCTGCACGCCGCATCGTTGTCGGATGCCCTCGCCACCTTCGACGAGGTGCTCGCGCGCATCCCGCGACATTTCGGCGCGCTGGCAGGGGCCGGGCAGATCCATCTGCGCCACGGCCGTGTACGGCAGGCCCTCGACTTCCTGCGGCGTGCTGTCGACGTGAACCCCGGTCTCGACGGGCCGGCAAAGATGATCCCGCTGCTCGAGAAGCACCTCCTGGAACTGGAGAAGAACCAGACCTGAGCCGTCACTGCTCGACCGAAAGAGCGCGCAACCGGTCGAGTGCAAGGCTAGCGTGGTGTGGCGCGCTTCGCCGCTTTCGGGGATGGCGCACGCTCCGGCACGGGCCTGCCGAGCATGTGGCGCGCGAAGTTCGCCATCGTCTCGCGCACGTGCGCACGACGCGCCGGCAGTCCCGGCAGGGCCTGGCCGAGCGGCCCGTCCACGATCAGGCAGGCCAGGCCGTGCACCTGCGCCCAGTAGATGCTGGCCAGGCTGTCGCTGAAGTCGCCGCCGTGCAGCACACGCACCATGCGCTGCAATTCGCCGTACGCGCGCGCGCCTGCCGCCTGCGCATCGGGAAATCGCGCCACGTCGCAGACCTCGGCTCGGAACATGATGCGAAAAATGCCCGGGTGCTCGATCGCGAAGCCCACGTAGGCGTGCCCCGATTCGGTCAGCATTGCATAGCGGTCGCCCTGGCCGGCATGGTCGTTGGCGCGTGCGAGGCGCCGCGCCAGATCGTCGAAGCCTTGTGTCACCAGCTCGGCGAGGATCGTCTCGCGATCGGCGAAATGGTGGTACGGCGCCTGGTGCGTGACACCGGTGCGGCGGGCCACCTCGCGCATCGACAGGCCTGCCAGGCCATCGGATTCGAGCAGATGTTCGCTGGCGTCGAGGATTCGCTGGCGCAGGTCGGCCGCACCTTTGGTGTCGGCCGTCGCGTTCTTGTCCGGGCGTCGGGTGGCCATGGGCGTCGGGTGATGTCTGGCGGCACGCGTCGAGGTGACGTCGAGGCGGGCATTGACTTGACAGTGTCCAGTATAGACCCTAGCATGTGCCCACTAGACACTGTCTAGTCTGTCGAGACGAACACTCATTCCTGCCGGGGCGCTGCGCCCCGGTCCCCACCATGACCTCCCTCCTGACCACCCCGGACCAGCTCTTCCGCATCGCCAACGGCGTGGCCCTGCTCGCCTGGATCGCGCTGTGGTGCTCGCCACCGGCGGCACGCTGGACACGCCCGGTGTGGCGCATCACTGGCCGTGCGGTGCCGCTTGCGTTGGCACTGCTCTACGCCGCCCTGCTCGGCATGTACTGGCGCGGCGAAGGCGGCTTCGGCTCGATCGAGGAGGTGCACCAGCTATTCGACGTGCCGGGCGCCCTGGTCGCCGGATGGGTGCACTACCTGGCCTTCGACCTCTTCGTCGGCACCTGGATCGCGCAACGCGGGGCGCAACTCGGCATCGGCCACGTGTGGTTGGTACCGGTGCTCGTTCTCACCTTCGCCTTCGGCCCGCTGGGTCTGCTGGCCTTCGTGCTGCTGCGTGCATTGCGCCGGCCGCATGCCCTGCCACTTCGATCGGAGACGACCCCGTGAATGCCATCGCGTCGCCGACCCGCTCCATGACCTCGCCGGCCCTGCGGCCTGCCGGCTGGCTCGCCGAGTCGCTGCAACGCCAGCGTGCACTGGTGATCTTCGGTCTGCTGCTGTGGGCGGCCATGCTGCCGACGTTCGTCGCGTGGGGTCTCGACGACCGCACGCTGCGTGGTGTGGGCGTCTGGGTCAAGCCGCTCAAGTTCATGGCCTCGGTCGGGCTCTTTGCCATCAGCACGGCCTGGTTCATCGGCCTGCTGCCCGAGGCACGGCGGCTTGGCCGCGGCGTGCGCCTCATCGTGTGGACGGTGATCGTGGCGGGAACATTCGAAATCGCCTACATCACGCTGCAGGCGTCGCTTGGCGCGGGCTCGCACTTCAATTTCGTCGACCTGCCGCACATCGTGATGTACCAGTTGATGGGGCTGGCCGCGCTGGCCATGACGGCCACGCAGCCGTGGCTGGCCTGGCAGATCGCGCGCCACGGCCGCACCGATGCCGCACCGGCGTGGCGCGACGCGGTGGTGCTGGGCCTCGTGCTCACCTTCGTGCTCGGTGCGGCGGCCGGCGGCCTGCTCGCCTCGCACCAGCCGCCTGCCGGCCCGGGGCTGCCGGTGGTCGGCTGGCATCTGGGCGGGGCCGACCTGCGGCCGGCACACTTCATCGGCATGCATGCGCAGCAGCTGTTTCCGCTCGCCGGGCTGGCGCTCGCCGACATCACGCCACGCCGCAGCCGCGCGGCGCTCGCGGCATTCGGGCTCGCCTACATCGGCGTCTGGTGCTGGGCGATGTGGGTCGGCATCGGCGGCGCGGTACTCACCGTCCCGACCTTCCCGTCACGTTGACGCCGTGTGCCGGCACCGGCCCGCGCAGCAGGCCCCGAGCCAAACCTCAATAATGCGCCAGGGCCTGCACCGTGGCCGATGCCGAATCGCGATCGCCGGTGGTGGCCCTCGACACGAGGATGCACGATGGAAGAATTCGACCTGTTCGTGATTGGCGGCGGCTCCGGCGGCGTGCGCGCAGCGCGCATCGCCGCGCAATACGGGGCCCGCGTGGCGCTGGCCGAGGGGTACCGCGTCGGCGGGACCTGCGTGATCCGCGGCTGCGTGCCGAAGAAGCTGATGGTCTACGCGTCGCGCTTCGGCCAGGAGTTCGACGAGGCCGCCGGTTACGGTTGGCAGGCCGAACCCTCCCGGTTCGACTGGACGGTGCTGAAAGCCAACCGCGACCGCGAGGTCGCCCGACTCGAGGCGATCTACGAAAGCAACCTCGCCAAGGCGGGTGTCACGGTGATGCACGAGCATGCGCGGTTTGTCGACCCCCACACGCTGCAATTGCAAGCGAGCGGCACACAGGTGCGCGCGAAGCGCATCCTGATCGCCACCGGCGGTGTCCCGCTGATGGAGCACCGCATCCCCGGCATCGAACTCGCGCACAACTCGAACGACGTGTTCGAGTGGCCGACGCAGCCGCGCCGGGTGCTGGTGCAGGGCGGCGGCTACATCGCGGTGGAATTCGCCTGCCTGCTCAATGCCCTCGGGTCCGAGGTGACGCTGGTCTACCGCGGCGCCGAAGTGCTGCGCGGCTTCGACCACGACCTGCGATCACGTCTGCAGGCGCAATTGCAGGCCGACGGCATCGACGTGCTGACGCACCGTACGGTGGAGTCGATCCACGCCAACGGCGGCGTGCGCGAGGTCACGCTGTCGGACGGTCACCGGATCGAGGTGGATGCCGTGCTCTTCGCCACCGGCCGCATGCCGAATGTCGCCGGCCTCGGTCTCGCCGAAGCCGGCGTCGAGCACAACGCGATGGGCGCGATCAAGGTCGACGCGTTCTCACAGACGTGCGTGCCGCACATCCATGCGGTCGGCGACGTGACCAACCGGATCAACCTGACGCCCGCGGCGATCCGCGAGGGCCATGCCTACGCGGACACGGTGTTCGGCCACCGGCCGACACCGATCGGGCCACGCCTGGTGCCGAGCGCGGTCTTCACGACCCCCGAACTCGGCAGCGTGGGCCTGACCGAGGAGCAGGCGCTCGAGGCGCACCCGCGGCTCGATGTCTACCAGTCGGAATTCCGCCCGATGAAGGCCACGCTGTCCGGCCATGGCCACAAGGTTTTCATGAAACTGCTCGTGGACCGCGACGACGGCCGCGTGCTGGGCTGCCACATGCTGGGGCCGGACGCCGGCGAGATGGTGCAGTTGCTTGCCGTGGCGATGCAAGCCGGGGCGAGCAAGGCCGACTTCGACGCCACGCTGGCGGTGCACCCGACTGCGGCCGAGGAGTGGGTGACCATGCGCTCGCCCGCACGCCGGTTGAACGAGTGACTCGTGGTCGCGCAGCCAGGCGCTGCGTGGACCGCGGAGCCGCGCGGCGTGGCGCGGGATTGGTGCGCAAATCGTTCGTCACGCACCCGTACGCACCCCATCGCAGTGCGAAGGGCGCACCGTCCTGAGGTGGAACGGCTGATGCATGGGGCCGCCCGTCGCACTATTCCGAAACGGGAGCCTCACACCATGCTGGACACCACTGCCACCCTCTTTTCCCACGTCAAGCCCGGCGAGACGCCGTGGCAGGCCGAAGGGCTGAGGGAGTTCTTTCTCTATCGCGACCTCGGCGTGAGCGAGTCGACCCGCGGGCGCGTGATCGCGCAGCTCGTCAAGGCCAACGCGGCGCCCGAACAAGGCACCGGCTGGCACCGGCACGAGGCGGACTTCCACATCGTCTTCATGCTCAAGGGTTGGGCGCGCTTCATGTACGGCACGCAGGAGACGCTGGTCGCGGCCGGCGACGTCGTGCACCAGCGCCCCGGCATCGTGCACTACCTGTTCGACTATTCGCCGGACATGGAATACCTCGAAGTCGTCGGGCCGTCGGACTTCGGCACGGTGGACGTGCCCGGCCCCTGTGCCGTGCCGACACCCGAGCCCTGGGCCTGAGCGCCGGCGGGCGCCGCGGCCGGCGTCAGAACTCCATGTCGAGCTCTTCGATCTCGGCCGGCTCCTCGAGCGCGGCCTGTTTCCATTCCACCATCTCCGGAAGCGCCAGCAGGCGGCTCGCGTAGCCGCCGCTCGCGCCGTCGAGGCCCACGTGGTAGGTGAGGAAGCGTGTCGCCACGGGGGCGTACATGGCGTCGGCCATGCCCGGCTCGTCACCGAAGAGCCACGGCCCACCATAACGCGCCAGGCACTCCTGCCAGATCTCGACGATCCGGTCGATGTCGGCCTGGGCTCGCTCCCAGACGCGGAAGCCCGGCGAATCGCCCTTCAGGTTCATCGGCAACGCGGCGCGCAGGCTCCCGAAGCCGGAGTGCATCTCGCCGCAGATGGCGCGGCAATGCGCGCGCGAGGCGCGGTCGTGCGGCAACAGCCCGGCTTGCGGCCGCACCTCGTGCAGGTACTCGCCGATCGCCAGGGTGTCCCAGACGGTGACCCCCTGGTGGCGCAGGCACGGCACGAGGATCGAAGGCGACAGCAGCAGCAGCTCCTTGCGCGACGCCGCGTCACCCGCCGGGACGACCAGCGTATCGAACGGCAGCCCTGAAAACCGCGCCAGCAGCCAGCCGCGCAGCGACCAGGACGAGTAATTGCGGCTGTTGATCGTGAGCGTGGCCTTGTTGGGCATTCCGGGGTCTCCAGGCGGTGGTCGCTCGTCAAGGCTGCAAGGCCTGTGCCACGCTGGCTCGCACCTTGCAAGGAGACGGGCTCCAACAATACTGGGGACACGATGCTCTATCACGGCTACCAGGCACATACCGATCTGATGTGGCCGCTGCGCACGATGGCGCGGCTGTCGGCTTCCTGGTTCAACGACCCCTACCCGGCCGCGTTCGGCCCGGCGCTGGAGGCATCCGGCACGGCGCGGCGTTTTGCGGCGGAATGCGAGGTCTTCGCGCTCTCGCAGGTCACGCACCGGCGTCCCCCCTTCGGGATCGACGAGGTCGAGGTGGGTGGACAGCCCGTGGCCGTGCACGAGGAGGTGGCCTGCTGCACGCCGTTCGCCACCCTGCTGCACTTTTGCAAGGCCGGCATCGAAGGGCAGCCGCCGCTGCTGATCGCGGCACCGATGTCGGGCCACTTCGCGACGCTGCTGCGCGATACCGTGCGCGTGGCGCTGCGCGACCACGACGTCTACATCACCGACTGGCACAACGCACGCGACGTGCCGCTGTCGGCTGGCCGCTTCGGCCTCGACGAGTACACCGAGCACCTGATCGACTTCATGGCGCACCTCGGCCCCGGCGTCAACCTGCTCGCGATCTGCCAGCCCAGCGTGGCCGCACTGGCCGCCGTGGCGCTGATGGCGGAAGACCACCACCCCGCCACGCCGCGCACGATGACCCTGATGGCCGGCCCGATCGACTGCCGAGTGCAGCCGACCAAGGTGAACGAGCTCGCCACGTCCAAGCCCATCGAATGGTTCGAGCAACACCTCGTCTCGGCCGTCCCGATGCGGTTCCAGGGCGCCCTGCGGCGTGTCTACCCGGGGTTCCTGCAACTCACGGCCTTCATGAGCATGAACATGGAGCGCCACGTGCAGGCGCTGCGCCAGATGGCCGACCACCTGGCCGCAGGCGAGCGCGACAAGGCCGAGCCCACGCGCCGCTTCTACGACGAATATTTTGCCGTGGCCGACCTGCCGGCCGAGTTCTATCTCGAGACGGTGAAGCAGGTCTTCCAGGACTACGCCCTGCCGCGGGGCGAGCTCACGTTCCGCGGCCGTCCGGTGCGCCCGCAGGCGATACGCCGCACCGCGCTGCTCACCGTAGAAGGCGAGCGCGACGACATCTGCTCGGTCGGCCAGACCCTCGCTGCGCACGACCTGTGCGCGGGGCTGCCCGCCACGCTGAAGGACCACTACGTGCAGCCCGGCGTGGGCCACTACGGCGTCTTCAGCGGCCGTCGCTGGGAAACCCAGATCTACCCGATGCTGCGCGACGTGGTGTACCGCTGGCGTTGA
>JAHECD010000126.1 GCA_024641945.1 Rubrivivax sp.
CAAGATCATTGCCATCCGAGTTTGATGACCTACTGAGTCCCCGCCCATGTCACTGACTCAACTCATCTTTCTAGCCGGCGTCTTTGTGCTCGTCGTCGGAGCCATCCTCGCCGTGGTGCAACTGTTGCGGCCGAGCGCGGCTCAGGAACGGCTGCGCGACCTCGATCGCGGCGTTTCAACGCCCGGAGCCCAGAGCGCGGGCCAACGATGGCTTCAGCGCGTGGCCGAATTGACCAAGCCGGTCAGCAAGCTCGCCGCGCCCGAGGAGGGCTTCGAGAAGTCCAATATCAAGCTGCGTTTTGCGCATGCGGGTATCCGAATGGCGGCGGCGCCCTCGGCCTTTTTCGGTATCAAGACAGTACTGACGCTCGGTCTGCCCCTCATTGGCTACAGCCTGGCCGCTGCATCGGGCCACATGCCCAAAGGCAACAACGTCTTGCTTCTGCTTCTGTCGCTCGCGGCGCTGGGCTACTACCTGCCGAATATCGTGCTGTCCAGCATGGTGCAGTCGCGCCAGCGCGAGATTTTCGAGTCATTTCCAGATGCGCTCGATCTGATGACCGTGTGCGTCGAGGCTGGCCTCGGCACCGAATCGGCGCTGTCGCGCGTGGCCGAGGACATGGCCTTGAAGAGCGTGGCGCTGAGCGACGAACTCCGTCTGGTCAACCTCGAGTTGCGCGCCGGTCTCGAGCGCGAGCGTGCGCTGCGCAACCTCGCGACACGCACCGGCGTCGAGGAGGTCGGTGGCTTCGTCACGATGGTGAGCCAGGCCGAACGATTTGGCACCAGCATTGCGGCGGCATTGCGCGTGCACTCCGCGATGTTGCGCACGCGCCGCCGCCAGCGTGCCGAAGAGCAGGCCGCGAAGATTGCGTTGAAGCTCCTTTTCCCGCTGATCTTCTGCATCTTCCCATCGCTGATGGTCGTGCTGATGGGACCAGCGATGATCAGCATTTACCGCATTCTGCTGCCAACCATGGGAGGCAACCAATGAGCCGTCGACGCAAGGAAACGCCAAGAGGCCAGTGGCTGATCGAGGGTCGTGCCGGCCGCTTGACCGGCCCGGCGGTGCAACCTTCCGCCCATGTGGCAGATGTCGCGCGGGCACATGCCGATGACGGCGCCAATGGTGCCATCCCGGTCCCGGGCGCTTGCCGGGTCAAGTCGATCTTCCCGGTGCCTGCTGCGGGCATGGGCACAAGAACAGCCCGCGACGCAGCAGGCCGTGTGCATCCCTCCATGCCCATGCCGCACTTCGAGCCGTGGCCGGGTCTGCCCGCAGGCACCGGGCGTGCGGCGCTGGGCGCCATGCTGCCCGGCGCATTGCGGGCAGGTGCTCTGGGCCTCGTGGCCGCGTCGTTTGCCGGTTGCGCCACGGCTCCCGCCGACATGGCCAAGGCGCGCTGGAAAGTGGCGCCGCTGTTGCGCATGGACCCCGGCCCGTATACCGCCGAGGCCGCCTATGCAGCCGGCAAGGACGCGCTGATCGAAGGCCGCCCGCACTCGGCGCTGGTCTTCTTCGAGCAGGCCGTGACCATGCAGCCCGGACATGCCGACGCCTGGAACGGCCGCGTCGTGGCGCTGGGCAAGCTGGCCCGTCTGGACGAGGCGCGCCGTGTCGCGCATCAGGCCATCGCCACCGGCAATTCGACGGCCGAACTGCACGGCAACCTGGGTGTGCTGCTGTGGCGCGCGGGGCAGCTCGACGCGTCGCGTGAGCAGCTCGAGCTTGCCGCACGCATGGACCCGGCCAATACGGTGTGGACGGTGGCCCTGGCGCGCGCAGGCTCGGCGTCGGCCCAGGTGGCCTCGGCCACGCCCGTTGCCGCTGCCGACCCTGCAGCGAAGCCGGCCCCTGCATTGCAGGCCACGCCTATCGCGCAGGCGGCACCGGTCGCTCAGGCGACGCCTTTGGTCACCGCCGCACCCGTCACGCAAGCGGCCGCCACCGCGCAGGTTTCGGCTGTCGCTCAGGCCGCGCCCTTGGCCCCGTCAGCCCCAGTCCTCCAGACCACACCCGCCGACACGGCCGCACCTGTCGTCGCGCAGGCCGAGCCGGCGCCGCAGGTTGCCGCGCCTGTCGTAACGGCCAGCGCGCCCAAGGCCCTGGTGTCGCCGCTGGTCGTGCTGAAGCCATCGACCGAGGCGATGGCGATGGCGGCCGCCGCTGTCATGCCGGAGCCGGCACCGATCACGCCGCTGGCGCCGATGCTCGAAGCCGCCGCCAAGGCCTCGCCTGCGGCAGCCGCACCGGCGCAGCCGGTGGCCGACGTGGCGCCGCTCTCGACCAGCGCCGCCAGGGTGGCCGTGGTGCCGATGGTGTCGCACTGGAAGCGCCTGGGCCCCGGTGTGCTCGAACTCAGGCTGGACACCGGCCCGCTCGCCACCGTGGCGGCGGCCGCGCCGGCCGATCTGCCCTTGCCCAGCGTGGCCGTGGCTCCGGTACCGACGCCATCGCCCCTGGCCGCCGAAGCCACGCCGCCGGCGCCGGTGTCGGTGGCCGTGGCCGGGCCCTTCCTCAAGCTCGACATGACCGGCGTAGAGGTGAGCAACGGCGCCGGCCGCAACGGCCTGGCCAAGGGCACTGCCGACGTGCTGCGCACGGCCGGCGTGCAGACGCGCCGCATCACCAACCACGTGAACTACAAGGTGCGCCAGACGCAGGTGCAGTACCGCACGGCGGCCGACGCGCCGGCGGCGCGGCAACTCGCACGCACCCTGGCCATCCCCGTGTCGGTGATGGAGAACCCCGCGCTGCGCGCCGGGGTCAATGTGCGTGTGGTGCTGGGCAAGGACGCGGCCGAACTGGCGGCGCATGCCCGCCCGATCATCCGCACGGCCTTCGTGACGCCGGAGATCACGACACCCAAGGCGGTTTGACGCGCGGGGTGTGGGCCGGACCGTCCGGCCCGGCCGCGCCGCCGCTCAGCTGGGCGTGTACGCCAACCGCACGTAGATCGGCGCAAAGGGCTCGGCCTGCGTGAGTTCCAGCAGGCGCTCGCGGCTCAGTTCGAGCATCGCGATGAACGTCACCACCAGCACCGCCTGTCCGTGGCCGGGATCGAAGAGATCCTGGAACTCGACGAAGCGCCGGCCCTGCAGGCGCCGCAGCACCAGGCTCATGTATTCGCGCACCGACAGCTGCTCGCGCGTGATCTTGTGGTGCTGGTTGAGGTTGGCGCGGCGCACGATGTCGGCCCAGGCGGCGCGCAGGTCGTCGGCATCGACGTCGGGGAACCGGGGTTGCAGGCTCTGCTCGATGGTCACCTGCGCACGCAGGAAGTCGCGCCCGAGTACCGGCAGCGCGTCCAGCCGTGCGGCAGCGAGCTTCATGCGTTCGTATTCGAGCAGCCGGCGCACGAGTTCGGCGCGCGGGTCCTCGGGCTCGGCCCCGTCGGCGCTCTTCTTCGGCGGCAGCAGCATGCGCGACTTGATCTCGATGAGCATCGCCGCCATCAGCAGGTATTCGCTCGCCAGTTCGAGGTTGTTCTTGCGGATCTGGTCGACGTAGTCGAGGTATTGCCGCGTGACGGCGGCCATCGGGATGTCGAGGACGTTGAAGTTCTGCTTGCGGATCAGGTACAGCAGCAGGTCCAGCGGGCCTTCGAACGCCTCGAGAAAGATCTCCAGCGCATCCGGCGGGATGTACAGGTCCTGCGGCAGCTTGAACAGCGGCTCGCCGTACAGGCGGGCCAGGGCCACCTGGTCGATCACGTCGGGCAGGGCGGGGTCATCGACGGGAGGGAGCGACTCGACCGTTTCATCGAGCGTCTGTTCGGGCGCCACGGGCGGTGCGGCGCGCGGTCAGGAGGTCTTGGTCTGGTAGACGTACGGCTGCTGCGCCACGGCAGCGTCGTCCCACTCGGCCTGGGCGTCGCGGTCGATGGCGCGGTCCCACAGCAGGGCGCGGCCGCGCCGCTGTTCTTCTTCGAGCGAGGGGCGCTTGGTCTTGAGCTGCTCGATGAACTGCGTCACGTCGGAGGTGTAGGGCTTCCAGAACAGCGGCATGGCGGGTGGGGGATGCAAGAATGGATTACGAACGATTTTATCCGGGGGGAGACGATGAACGGAAAAACTTGCACGCTGCTGGCCACGGCCGCCCTGTGCATGGGTCTGGTGGCTTGCGAGGCCGAGCGCGCCGAGAAGCTGGTGGAGGACGTGTCCACCGAGGCCGACGTGAAGCGACTCTTCGGCCAGCCGCGCACGGTGACGGTGGGCGCCGACGGCTCGCGCACGCTGGAGTACCCGCTGCAGCCCCAGGGCTACGCCAACTACGTGATGGTGATCGGCCCAGAGGGCAAGGTCACCTCCGTGCGCCAGTTGCTCAACCCGGACAACTTTGCCAAGGTGTTGCCCGGCATGGACCGCGACACCGTGCACAAGATGCTGGGCCCGCACGCCCGCGCACGCAAGTTCGAGCTGAAGAAGGAAGAACTCGTCGAATGGCGCTTCCGTGAAGGCCAGACGGCGCGCATTTTCGAAGTGACCTTCGACTATGCGGGCCAGGTCCTGCGGACCGCCACGATCGACGACAAGCGGGACGAGGATCCGGGGCGCTAGCACTGGCGCCAGCGCGGGCGCGGGCCGCGCCCGCTTCAGCCGGCGGGTGCGTCCGGCAGGGGCGCCTCGTCGTCGAATTGCGCATCCGCCACCGTCGGCACGATGTTTTCCTCGCCGAGCACGGCTTCGAAACCGGACCGGCGGATCAGCCCCAGCGGCTGTGCGTTCACGTTGGCCAGCACGAGCGCCACGCCACGCCGCTTGAGCGTGCGGTGCAGGTCCTCCAGCGCGTCGAGGCCCGAGGTGTCCATCGAGATCAGCCGGTGCATTTCGAGCACCACGGCGCGCGTGCCGGCCGCCACGCGCTTGGGCAGTTCCTCGATCTGCCCGACGGCACCGAAGAAGAGCGAGCCATAGAGCTCGAATGCCTGCACGCCGGGCGGCAAGTCGGCGGCGGTGTGGTCGAGCACGGTGAACAGCTTGCCCATGCGCCAGATGAAGAAGATGCAGGCGAGGATCAGCCCGACTTCCACCGCCACCGTGAGGTCGAAGACGACCGTCAATACGAACGTGCCGATCAGGATCGTGCGGTAGGTCACGTTGAACTTCCACGCGTGCACGAATTCGCGCCATTCGCCCATGTTCCAGGCCACGAAGAGCAGGATGCCGGCGAGTGCGGCGAGCGGCACGCTCTGCGCCAGCGGCGCCGCGACGAGCACCACCCCGAGCAACGTGAGCGCGTGCACGATGCCGGAGACGGGGCTCGTGCCGCCGGCGCGGACGTTGGTGACGGTACGTGCGATCGTGCCGGTGGCCGGGATGCCGCCGAAGAGCGGGGCGACGAAATTGGCCACCCCCTGCGCCATGAGTTCCTGGTTCGGATCGTGGCGCGGGAATTCGGTCATCGTGTCGGCCACGCGGGCGCACAGCAGCGATTCGATGGCGCCGAGGATCGCGATCGTCAGTGTCGGCAGCAGCAACTGCTTGGCGGTCGTCCAGCTGAACTCGGGCAATGCCAGCACGGGCAGCGATTGCGGGATGCCGCCGAACTTGGTGCCGATGGTTTCCACCGGCAGGTGCAGGAAGTAGGTGGCCGCGGTGGCACCCGCGAGCGCGACGATCGTGCCCGGCAGGTGCGCCGACCACCGGCGCAGGTGCGGCACCACGCCGATGGGCGCCGTCGGCATCGTGTACGACTTGGGCCATAGCACTACCGTCGCCAGGCAGCCCAGGCCGATGGCCAGCGCGTACACGTTGAGTGTGTGAATGTGCTGCGCCATCACCCCGATCTGCGTAAAGAAATCGGCCGGCAGCTTGTCGATCGTCAGGCCCAGCAGATCCTTCACTTGCGACAACCCGATCAGCACCGCGATGCCGTTGGTGAAGCCGATGACGATGGACACCGGGATGTAGCGCACCAGCGCGCCGAGCTTGAACCAGCCCATCGCGAACAGCAGCAGGCCGGCGAGCGACGTGGCGATCAGCAGGTTGGCCAGGCCGTAACGCTCGACGATGCCGTAGACGATGACGATGAAGGCGCCGGCCGGCCCGCCGATCTGTACGTGCGAGCCGCCGAGCGCCGAGATCAGCAAGCCCGCGATGATGGCCGTGAAGATGCCCGCCTCGGGCTTGACCCCTGACGCGATGGCAAACGCCATCGCCAGCGGCAGCGCCACGATGCCCACCGTGACGCCGGCGCCCAGGTCGGCCAGGAAGCGCGGCCGGCTGTAGCCGGCGACGGCGCTGATCAGGCGCGGGCGGAAGGGGTGAAGGCGGCTCTTGAACTGGGACCAGGACGACATGCGGGCTCCGAAGCAACGGGGGGACACCGGGAAGGGTGTGCCGCCGCCGGTGGACCGCAGTGGTGCACGCGCGCGATGAAGCGCCGGCGCCGCGAAGGCAGCGCGGCGCGTGAATCGGCGCGGCAGGCAAACGTCATGGTTGGATCATGCGCTGGCTACCTGACGCGCAGGCCCGGTGTCGCACCCGGCCACGGCTCCAGCACGTAGACACCGGGCTGGGCCTTCTCGTCCGCGTGGCTGGCGGCCAGCACCATGCCTTCGGACAGGCCGAACTTCATCTTGCGCGGCGCGAGGTTGGCCACCATCACGGTGAACTTGCCGATCAGCTCTTCGGGCTTGTAGGCACTGCGGATGCCGCTGAACACATTGCGGGTCTTGCCCTCGCCGACGTCGAGCGTCAGGCGCAGCAGCTTGTCGCTGCCGTCCACGAGTTCGGCGTTGACGATGCGCGCGATGCGCAGGTCGATCTTGGCGAAATCGGCGATGCCGATCTCGGGCGCGACCGGCTCGCCACCCGGCTCCAGCGCAGCCACCGGCGGCGCGTCGAACAGGCGCTCGACCTGTGCCAGCTCGGCACGCTGCATCAGGTGCTGGTACGGGCTGATCGTGTGGTGGCCGAGCGCGCGCGTGGCGTCGTGCCAGTTCAGCGGCTCGACGTTCAGGAAGCGCTCGACCTGCGCCGCCACGACCGGCAGCACCGGCTTCAGGTACACCGTGAGCACGCGGAAGGCTTCGACGCAGACCGTGCACACGTCGTGCAGCGCGGCGTCCTGCCCTTGCTGCCGGGCCAGCTCCCAGGGTTTGTTGCGGTCGACGTATTCGTTCACGCGGTCGGCCAGCAGCATGATCTCGCGCAGCGCCTTGCCGAACTCGCGGGTTTCGTACAGCTCGGCCACTGCGCCGCCGTGCGCGCGCAGGCCGTCGAGCAGCGCGCGCCCTTCCACGCCCACGTCGGCCGAGAGCTGGCCCGCGAAGCGCTTGGTGAGGAAGCCGGCCGCGCGGCTGGCGATGTTGACGTATTTGCCGACCAGGTCGCTGTTGACGCGGGCGACGAAGTCTTCCGGGTTGAAGTCGATGTCCTCGACGTGCGCGTTCAGCTTGGCAGCGATGTAGTAGCGCAGCCATTCGGCGTTCAGGCCGATCTCGAGGTATTTGAGCGGCGAGATGCCGGTGCCGCGACTCTTGCTCATCTTCTCGCCGCTCACGGTGATGAAGCCGTGCACGAAGATGTGGTTCGGCACCTTGCGTCCGCTGAAGTGCAGCATCGCGGGCCAGAACAGCGTGTGGAACGTGACGATGTCCTTGCCGATGAAGTGGATCTGCTCGACGTCGGGGTCGGCCATGTAGCCGTCGAACTGCGCGCCGAGCAGCGCCTTCAGCGACGCGAGGTAACCCACCGGCGCGTCGAGCCAGACGTAGAAATATTTGTCGTCGGTGTCCGGGATGCGGATGCCGAAATACGGCGCGTCGCGGCTGATGTCCCAGTCGGCCAGCGTCGGCCCGCCGTCGGCGCCGTCGGAAAACCACTCGGAGATCTTGTTCAGCACCTCGGGCTGCAGGCGGCCGGGGGTCTGCGTCCACTCCTTGAGAAAGTCGATGCAGCGCTGCGACGAGAGCTGGAAGAAATAGTGCGCGCTGCTCTTGAGCACCGGCGTCGCGCCCGACAGCGCCGAATACGGGTTCTTCAGGTCGGTGGGGGCATAGACGGCACCGCAGTTTTCGCAGTTGTCGCCGTACTGGTCCTTGGTGCCGCATTTGGGGCATTCGCCCTTGATGAAGCGGTCGGGCAGGAACATGCCCTTGTCGGGGTCGAAGAACTGCTCGATCGTGCGCTCGGCGATCAGGCCCTGCTTGCGCAACGCGCGGTAGATGTCCTGCGCGAGTTCGTGGTTCTCGGGCGCGTCGGTCGAATGCCAGTGGTCGAAACCGATGTGGAAGCCGTCGAGATACTGCTTGCGCCCGGCCGCGATGTTGGCCACGAACGCCTGCGGCGTGAGGCCGGCCTTCTCGGCCGCGATCATGATCGGCGCACCGTGCGCGTCGTCGGCGCAGACGAAATGCACGTCGTGGCCCCGCATGCGCTGGAACCGCACCCAGATGTCGGCCTGGATGTATTCCATCATGTGGCCGATGTGGAAAGCCGCGTTGGCATACGGCAGGGCGGTGGTGACGAAGAGCTTGCGGGTCATGCGCCCATTCTAGGGAATGACCCTGTACGCCCTTCAGGTAGGCAGAGCCCTTGCAGAACGCCGCAGGCGGCCCGACCCGATAGACTGCGCACCGCACACGTTTCTCTCCGCCCTATCGACCCGCAGACCCGCCGCCCCACCATGACCATCCACGAGCAGACGCTCCAAGCCGCCCTCCAGACCGTCGTCGACCCCAACACGGGCAAGGACCTCGTCACCACCAAGCTCGTCAGGAACCTGCGCATCGAGGGCAACGACGTGTCCTTCGACGTCGAGCTCGGTTACCCCGCCAAGAGCCAGGTGGCGCCACTGCGCAAGGCACTGATCGCCGCTGCGCGCACCGTGCCCGATGTGGGCAACGTGAGTGTCAACGTCACGTGGAAGATCGTGGCGCACTCGGTGCAGCGCGGCGTGCAGCTGCTGCCGCGCGTGAAGAACGTGATCGCCATCGCGTCCGGCAAGGGCGGCGTGGGCAAGAGCACCACCGCCGTCAACCTGGCGCTGGCGCTGGCCGCCGAAGGCGCCCGCGTGGGCATCCTCGACGCCGACATCTACGGCCCGAGCCAGCCGATGATGCTGGGCATCTCCGGCCGCCCCGAAAGCGCCGACGGCCAGACCATGGAGCCGATGGAGAACCACGGCGTGCAGGTCATGTCGATCGGTTTTCTGGTGGACGACGACCAGGCCATGATCTGGCGCGGCCCGATGGCCACGCAGGCGCTCGATCAGCTGCTGCGCCAGACCAACTGGGCCGATCTGGACTACCTGCTCGTCGACATGCCGCCGGGCACCGGCGACATCGCGCTCACGTTGAGCCAGCGCGTGCCGCTCACCGGCGCGGTGATCGTGACCACGCCGCAGGACATCGCGCTGATCGATGCACGCAAGGGCCTGAGCATGTTCCAGAAGGTGGGTGTGCCGATCCTGGGCATCGTGGAGAACATGGCCGTCTACTGCTGCCCGAACTGCGGCCACACCGAGCACATTTTCGGCGCCGACGGCGGCAAGAAGATGGCCGCGCAGCACGAGGTGGACTACCTCGGCGCACTGCCGCTGACGATGCAGATCCGCGCACAGTCCGACGCCGGCACGCCCACCGTGGTGGCCGACCCCGACGGCGAGATCGCGGGCATCTACAAGCAGGTCGCCCGCACGGTGGCCGTGAAGATCGCGCACCAGGCGAAGGACTTCTCGTCCAAGTTCCCCACGATCACGGTGTCCAAGGGCACCTGAGGCGGGTCGGGTTGCGGGCGGCCCCGCGGCCGGCGGCGGGGCGCAAGCCCGGCACGCACCGGTGCCTTTTCGCGCTTCGATGAATCTGCACCGATGCGCAGGCCGGCAAGCCGGTCACTCCTGCGGGATGCCACTGTCTCGAACGAACACCTGCCAGGCCTCGGTGTCTTGCGCGACCACCGCAGCCAACGCGTCCGGCGGCCCGCCCTCGACCTGCAGGGCCTGCTGTTCCAGTTGGGTCTTTGTGGCCGGGTCGCGCAGGGCGGCCGCGAGGTCGCGCCCCAGGCGGTCGGCAACGTCGCGTGGTGTTTTTGGCGGCGCAAAGATCGCCTGCCAGCTCGGCAGCGACGACGTCTTCACGCCTGCCTCGGCGAGCGTCTGCACTTCGGGCGCGACCATCGTGCGCTGGGGCGCCAGCGTCGCCAGCATGCGCAGCCGCCCGGCCTTCACGTGTTGCAGGCCGCTCGACACCGGCCCGAAGTTCACGTTCGCGCGCCCGGCGATCAGATCCGGCATGAGCTGCGCGCCGCCTTTGTACGGGACGAACGTGGCGTTCAGGCCGGTGGCCTTCAGGAACTGGGTCGCGGCCATCATTTCGCCCAGCGTGCCGGTGGCGCAATTCAACGCGCCGGGATGGGCGCGGGCATACGCGACGAACTCGGCCACGGTCTGCGCAGGAATGTCCGGATGCACGAACATGCCGAAGGCGAACCGGCCGACGAGCGAGACCGGCGTCAATTCGCCCAGCGATCGGTACGGCGCGGACTTCTGCACGGCTGGAATGCCCGCCATCGACGCCAGGCCCCACAGCAGCGTTCGGCCATCGGGTGGCGCTGCGATCAGCGCCTGCGCCGCGATGGCACCGCCGGCGCCCGGGAGATTCTCGATCACCACCGGCTGATCGACCGCCTTCGACAGCGCGCGCGCCACGACACGCGCCGCGTTGTCCGATGGGCCGCCGGCAGGTGTCGGCACGATGAGTCGGATCGGCGCCGGCTGGGCGAAGGCCGGCGGGGCACATCCGGCCAGGCAGCCGGCCACGACGGTGAGGATGGCGAAACGGTGCATGGTCTTCTCCGCGGTTGACGACGGCCCGATGGTGGGCCTGTCGCGGTGCCGATGGAATACGTTCCCGGTCCACGCCGGCGTTACCCTACGGCTAACGGGCCGACGGCTCCGTGTGGAGACCCCTCGTGGACAAGATGCGCGCCTTGCAGTATTTCGTCGCGGCTGCACACGAGGGCAGTTTTGCGGGCGCGGCGCGGCAGCTCGACGTGAGCGTGCCGTCGATCCACAAGCTGGTCACGTCGCTGGAGAAGTCGCTCGGCGTGCGGCTGTTCGAGCGAACCTCGCGTGGCCTTTCGCTCACGGCGAGCGGCCAGACTTATCTCGAATCGTGCCGCCCGCTGCTCGCCGAACTGGCGGCACTCGACGACGCCGTGGGACGCACGGCGCTGCGCCCCAGCGGCATCCTCGTCGTCGGCGCCCATCCGCAGTTGGCCCATCACCTGCTCGTGCCGGCACTGCCGTTGTTCCATTCGCGCTATCCAGAGATCCAGGTCGATTTCCGGGCCCTGCACCGGCTGACCGACGCGGATGCCTCGGAGGTCGAGGTCTTCGTCCTGCATGGCTGGCCCGAGGCGGGCGACATGGTGATGCGCTCGCTGGGCATGGCCCGCAGCCTCATCGTCGCGACGCCAGGATATTGGTCGGCGCACGGGGTGCCGCGCCACCCCGACGAACTGGCCGGCCACGGGTGCCTGCTGATGCGCAACCCGGCCGGCATCCTGATCGACCTCTGGGAATTCGAGCGTGCCAGCGAACGGGCCGCGGTGACCGTCGGCGGATGGTTGAGCAGCAACGACCGCGAGGTCGTGCTGGACGCGGTGCTGGCGGGCGAGGGTGTCGGACGGTTCAATCAGCTCACCACGCTGGGCCATCTTCAGAGTGGGCGCCTGGTGCCGGCGTTGACGGATTGGGAGGTCAAGGGAGGACCGCCCGTCAACGTGCTCTTCCGCCCGAACCACCGCCGGACTCCGCGGGTGCGACTCTTCGTCGAATTCGTGACGGCCCTTCTGCAGGCGGCCGAAACCGATGGCTTGGCCGTCGGCCGCGGCACGCTCATCGAGCGGCCGCATTGGCATCGGCGGGGTTATGGGCGCGCATCGACGGTCTTGCGCTGGCCCTGAGTGACCCGCCCGAGCGCCGTGCGCCGGGCACCGGGTGGGCGGCGCGCGTTCGCGCCCATCCCGGCGGTGGTGTGCGGTTTGGCGGCCACCGGCGGTTTTCAGTGGGATGCTGCCATTGCATCAGCGGATCCACGCCGCCAGGTCCGCAAACAGCGCCGGCGTGATGCGCACGCCGATGTTGTCGCTGCTGTCGCCGTAGGTGTGCACCGCCACGGCGACGCGCTGCTGGTCGGCCGTGAACAGGAAGATCGGACTCCCGCTCTGGCCCGGCTCGGTATCGAGGCCGTAGGTGATCGTGCGCGGGCGCACGTTCGAGATGCGGCCTGCGTTGAACCATTGCGTGCCGAGCGGCTTGTCGGCCGGGTAGCCGGCGTTGTTGACGAGCAGCCCGTGCAACTGAGCATCGCCCAGCGCGGTGATACCGAACCAGCCGAGCTGTTGGCCCAACGGCTTGTCGAGCCAGACGACGCCGACGTCGTGCTCGCGGTCGGCGCCGGTCTGCCAGAGCGGATGGACGGCGAAGGTCGTGCTGGCGGCATAACCGAAGGGCACCGCGTCGCCCGATCGTGCAGGCAGCACCCAGACCTTGCTCGCCTGATGGCCGGCCACATGGCTGAGCAGGTTGTGGCCGGCGGTGATCACCGTGCGCGGGCCGGCCATCCAGCCGGTGCCGAGGACTTCCCGGCCGTGCAGGCCTTCGACGACCAGCTGACACACGCAGCGCCAGGGCAGGGCCGACGTATCGCCGACGAACACGCGGTCGTCCGCGCCGAAGGTGAACTGCGGGCGCGCGAATTCGATGTCGCCCGCCACGCCGAGGCGCTCGTCGCGCAGAGGCGGCGGTACGCGCCCGCCTTCGAAGCCCTGGCTTCGTGCCTTGACGGCGTTGAAGCCGGG
>JAHECD010000021.1 GCA_024641945.1 Rubrivivax sp.
GCACCCGGCCCGCCGGGCTGCGCCGGCGCGCCGGGTTGGCCCGCCGCACCGCCAGCCGCGGTGGTCTGCACCGCTGGCCTTGGCGCCGCTGAATATCGCAGTTGGACGAGCCCGCCCGCGCCGCCATCGCCCGGCCTGCCCGACGCTCCGGCCGCGCCGCCTGTTCGTGCATCGCCGCCGGCTTCGCCCGCGGCCAGCACGATGTAGGAGTCGGCGCTCATCTTCTTCCAGGGCGCGAGCACACGGCCGCCGTAGGGCCCCTTCGTCGGCCGGTCGCCCTTGTCGAACACGGCAGGGCGCCCGTGAGGCGTGTCCGGCACGGCACCGTCGCTGCCACGCTCGCTGTCGCCACCCGGCGAGCCATTGGCGGCCAGGCCGAGTTCGCCCTCGATCCGGTCGACGACGATGGACAGGCTGCCACCGGCATGGCCGGCACCACCGTCCTGGCCCGCCTGGCCATCGGGCGCCTGCGGTGTGCCCTTCGGGCGCGACGACGGCGCCTGGGTGTCGAACGTGGGGGTCGCCGGTTCGCCGGAGACGTCGATCACCGCCATGCGCCCTTCGAGCGGCCGCGCAACGATGCAGCGCGCGTGGATGTCGACCTCGCGCCCGTGCAGGCGTACCCAGCCCTCGACCTCCACCGTATCGGCCTGGATGCGGATGCGGCCGAACGCCGGCGGATAGCGGGTTTCGGGATCGTCGCCTTCGCTCAGCCGCAGGCGGTCGGCGCGGAGGGACAGCGTGCGCGGGCCGGCCGTCACAGCGTCACCACATCGGTCAGCAATTTCGCCGCCTTCTGCTGCGGGGCCCCGCCCCGGGTCGCGGCCCCCAGCATCCTGGGTGCGGCGCGCGTGGCGGTGCCCTTGAATTCGAGCACCAGTTCCGTCAGTTGCTGCAGGTCGGGGCCGTCGGCGCCCTTCTTCGACACGCTGATGGTCCAGGTGGTGAAGGCGGTGGGCTGGAACAAGTCGCCCTCGACGTCGTTGGCGCGCAGCGCCACCCAGACCGGATCGCCCCAGCGGTCGGTGTCCTTGCCGTGTGCGTCGGGCTCGTAGCTGAAGCAGCGCTGCAACGGCCGCGCGCTGAACTCGTACTCGTGGCCGCGCAGCCGATCGACGTAATGGCCGCTGGTCGAGATGTCGATGACCCGCCGCTGCGGCCCCAGGTTGCCGCGCATCCAGACCAGCACCTCGGCGACCCGCACCCGGTCGCAGTCCGTGAAGTTCTCCAGACCGACGACCCAGCTCATCGAGCCCGTGGCCTTGAGGCGCGCCAGCACGTTGCCGTCGACTTCCGCACGGTAGTCGTTCCACGTGCTCTGCGCGGCACGCGCCTCCTTGGCACTGACCAGCGCCTGCTGCAGTTCGTTCAGCGTGCGCGCCAGCTCGGCACCGCTTTGCATGATGCCGGGCCGCGCATCGGGCTCGCGCAGCGTCTCGAAGCGGTAGGCGTCGGCCATGTTCTCGATGGCGTGGATGAGGCGGAACTTGAGGCGGTCGCGCACCTGCGCGTAGTAGGTCATCAACACCGAGCCCGCCCCGCGCTCGGCGCTCAGGGCGTCGATGCGCACCTGCATATCGGCGATGTCGGCTTCGTCGCGCAGGGTCTGCCACAGGCATTGCTGGAACTGGTGCTGCGCACGCTCGAGCTCCGCGTGCGTTCCCACGAGGTCCTTGCCGCGCACGGCCATCTTCTTCATGGCCAGCAGGTAGTCGTCGGCACCGGCGATGCCCTGCGCCAGCGCGGGCTTGAACAGCGTGTCCAGGCCGACCATGAATTCGTCCCAGTCGGCCGCGTTCATCTGGTCTTCGGGGTCGAGCGGGTCGGGCAATGCGCTGCCCGCCTCGGCCACACGCTTGCGCGCCTGGTCCGGCTTGCCGATGGCGTCGAAGGCCGCCTTCAGCTTGGCGTAGAACGCGGCGACCTTGGCGATGGCGTCGATCACCTTCTTGATCTTCTTGATCAGCTCCACCAGCTTCTTGATCTTGCTCGCCGCCTCGGCGCCGGACTTGGCCGCCTGCGCGGCGCCGGCCGCGGCGACCGGCGCCGCCGCACCGCCCGTGGCGACGACTGCGGCGATGCCCGCACCGAGCTCGAAGACGCCCGTGATCACGGCCCAGACGGCCTCGCGCTCGAGTTCCGCGCGGCGCGCCTCGATGCCGGCGTCGAAGGCGGCCTGGCTGGCGTCGATCTCGCTGCGGCGCTCGTCGAGTCGCCTTTGCGCCAGCGCCGTCGCGTCGCTGGCGGCCGCCATCTCCTCGGCCGCCTGGGCGAGCAGCTTGTCGGCAAACGCCTTCGCGTTGCGGTAGTGGCCGAGCATCCGAGTCGCCGACTTCTTCTGGTCGGCCAGGCCACGCTCGCGATTGAAGTGTTCGCGGTATTCGTTCTCGACGGCCTCCAGCGCGACCTGCGTCTCCTTGGCCAGCGTGCCGTATTCGTTCAGCCGCAAGGCAGGCACGAAGTGCAAGCCGCCGCGTGGCGTGCGCAGGCGTGCCGCAAAGGCGCGTGCATCGGCGCGCAGCATCTCGTCGTCGCTCGTGCGCGCCACCCAGTCGGCCATCTTGCGCGGCAGTTCGTTCGTCCAGGCCGTTTCGCCCGGCGAGTCGAGCGCCGGGCAGTACACGAGGCGCCGCGCGGTATTCAGCGCGATCTGGCCACTGAGCGGGTCGGCGCGCGTGACCTCTGCGGTTTCCGCGATGGCTACCGAGCCGTCCGCCTCGACGAGTGCCTCCACGCCCCCGCCCGGCGGTTGCGGCCGCAGCCGATGGCCGACCCCGCCCACGACGAGCGGCAGCGCATCGACGGCACCTTCGAAGGCCCACTCGTCGGCATGGATCGACAGCCGGCATGCGCGCGCCGGCTCGCTCGCCGACCGCATTGCCAGCGATGCGGCGGCACCGATCTCGACGCGCCGCGCGTGCAGCGTCAGCGAGGACAGACGAAACGACAGCGCCGACTCGATGCGCATCACGTCGACATGCACCGCGAGCGGGGCATCGGGCTGCTCGCGCGCATCGAGCGCAGGCAGGACGTCGTCGAGCCTGCAATAACACGCACGCACCAGCGAGGGCGTCGTCCACCGGAAGTCGGGGTCGTCGCCGATGGCGAGCGGCGCATCGGCCTGCGGAAGCACCGATGGCCAGTCGGAAAATGCACTCATCGCGGAAACAATCAACGGGGAATGGCCCCCGATGATTGCCCGCATGCGGGCTCGGGTCAAATCGAGCGGCATGGGACGTGCATCCGCCAAGCCGCGCGGCGCGCGCAAGGGGCAGTCCGCGAATACCGGCCTGACCACGCGCCACGGCGCCACGTACTTCAACCTGTTGGCCCCAGGGCAGGAGAACGAGGCCTTCTTCAACGGCTCCACGGGCCAGAACCCGTTCGAGGGCGTGCTGCCGGAAAGCGGTGACTATCGACGCCGGGTCGGCGGGCACCGGCCACGGCTTGCAGGTGGTGCCGCGCGTGCAAGCGCCCCTGCAGCGCCCGCCGCTCAGGCCTGGGAGTCGATCACCGCGGCATTCACCATCGTCCGCAATTCGCGCCGGATCGGGTAGGTCGATGACGGGATCAGCTGCGTCAGCAGCACGACGCAGAGGTCTTCCACCGGGTCGATCCAGAACGCGGTGGACGCCATGCCGCCCCACCAGTATTCGCCCGGCGAGCCGGCGAGCAGCGTCCGCGCGGGATCGGTGGTCACCGCGAAGCCCAGGCCGAAGCCCACGCCCTGGAACGTGGACTCGGAGAACATCGAGACCGACATGTCCGCCAGGTCGGCCCCGCCCGGCAGGTGGTTGCTGCGCATCAGGCGCAAGGTCTTGGGCCCGATCAGGCGCACGTCGCCCAAGGCGCCGCCGTTGCGCAGCATCTCGCAGAAGCGCATGTAGTCGGCGGCCGTGGACACGAGCCCGCCGCCACCGGACGGCGCATTCGGCGCTTCACGGAAGCTCTGCACCTGGGCCGGCACGAGCGTGCCTGCTTCGGACTTGACGTAACACTGCGCGAAGCGCGCCGCCTTGTCGTCGCCGACATGGAAGTGCGTATCCATCATGCCCAGCGGCTCGAGGATGCGCGTGCGCAGGAATTCGTCGAACGGCACGCCCGAGATCAGACCCACCAGATAACCGAGCACGTCGGTCGAGACCGAATAGTTCCACGCCGTGCCCGGCGCAAATTCCAGCGGCATCGTCGCCAGGGCGTCGACGAAACCCTGCAGGCCGCCGGTCTGGTCGAAAGGCTCGAATTTCCCGCTGCGATAGGCCGCATCGACGTTGCTGCGCAGCTGGAACCCGTAGGTCAGGCCCGACGTGTGGCGCAGCAGGTCGACGATGCGCATCGGCACCTCGGGCGGCCGGGTCTGGAACGCGCCGGCCACGCCGGAGACATACACGCCCAGGTTGCGCCACGACGGGATGAACTTGTGCACCGGGTCGTCCAGCGCGACGCGGCCCTCTTCCACCAGCATCATGAAAGCGACGCTCGTGACCGGCTTGGTCATCGAGTAGATGCGCACGATGGTGTCCTCGGCCAGCGGCGTGCCGGTCTCGAGCGAGGCGTGGCCGAGCACGCTCTGGTGCACGAGCTGGCCGTGGCGCGCCACCTGCAGCAGCGCGCACGGCAGCTTGCCAGGCGCAACGTAGCGTTCCTGCAGAAAGCGGTCGATGCGCGCCAGCCGCTTCGAGCACATGCCCTGCGATTCGGGTGAGACGGTCATGCAGTGATCTCCGGATTCGACGTCGGTTGAGATGGGGGTTTCAGACGGTGTCTTCAGATGGTGGCGCCGCCGTCGCAGACCACGGCCTGGCCGGTCATGAAGCTGCTCGCGCGCGACGCCAGAAAAACAGCTGCGCCGGCGATCTCGTCGGGCTCGCCGATGCGGCGCAAAGGCACGGTGCGCGTCGCGCGCTCGAGCGTCTCGGGGTTCTCCCACAAGGCACGCGCGAAGTCCGTGCGCACGAGGCCCGGCGCGATGCAGTTGATGCGCACGCCGTGCGGGCCGATCTCGTGCGCGAGGTTGCGCGCCAGCTGGAAGTCCGCCGCCTTGCTCACGTTGTAGGCGCCGATGGTCGTGCTGCCGCGCAACCCGCCGATCGACGAGACGATGACGATCGAGCCGGCATTGCGCTCGATCATCTGCGGCAGGCACATCTGGATCAGCCAGTGGTTGCTGATGACGTTGTTGTCGAGGATCTTGCGGAACTGCTCGTCGCTGATGCCGCCCATCGGCCCATAGTACGGGTTGCTCGCCGCATTGCACACGAGCACGTCGACGCGGCCCCACTGCTGCACCGTGCGGTCCACCAGGCCCTGAAGGGCCTCCTTCGACGACAGGTTGGCCGCCACCGCGATGGCGCGTCCGGCACCGTGGCGCGCCCCGATCGCCTGCACGACGGCCTCGCACGCGTCGAGCTTGCGCGACGAGATCACGACCCGCGCGCCATGCTCGGCCAGGCGTTCGGCGATGGCGCGCCCGATGCCGCGCGAAGAGCCGGTGACGATGGCCACCTGGCCGGTCAGGTCGAAGAGGGAATTTGTGGAAGGCTGCATCGGGTTTCCTCCGGGTCGATCGGGTCGCCGCGCGTCACCCGAGGGACGGGACGATCGCACGATCGGACGCTAGCATCGCAGGCACCGGCCCGTCACCGGTTCCTCCCCTTGTCCCGCAGGAGACAACGCCATGAGCAGCACCCGCTACGAAGTCCGCGCATCGACCGCGGTCATCACGATGGACCACCCGCCCGTCAACGGCCTGGGCGCCGCCTTGCGCAGCGGCCTCGTCGATGCGCTCGACCGCGCGCTCGCCGATCCGGCCGTGACCGCCATCGTGCTGGCCGGTAACGCGCGCGCCTTCTCGGGCGGCGCCGACGTGAAGGAATTCGGCACCCCGCAGGCCGCCGCCGAGCCGCGCCTGCCGGTCGTCATCTCGGCGCTGGAGGATTCATCCAAACCCGTCGTCGCCGCCATCGCCGGCATCTGCATGGGCGGCGGGCTGGAGCTCGCGCTCGGTGCGCACTACCGCGTCACCCGGGCGGACGCGCAGATCGCGCTGCCCGAAGTCAAGCTCGGCCTGCTGCCTGGTGCAGGCGGCACGCAGCGGCTGCCGCGCCTGATCGGGCTGGAAGCGGCGCTGAACATGATCGTCTCCGGCGCCACCGTGCCGGCGTCCCGGCTGAAGGACACGGCGCTGTTCGACGAGGTGGTCGACGGCGATCCGGTAGACGCCGCCGTGGCGCTGGCCGCGCGTGTGGTCGCCGACAAGCTGCCGCTCAAGCGTGCGCGCGACCTGAAGGTCAGGGATCCGCAGGCCGAGGCGTTTGTGCAGTTCGCGCGCAATACGGTGGGCGCGATGGCGAAGAACCTGCCGGCGCCTTTGAAGTGCGTCGAGGCCGTCGCCTGGTCGCTGAACAAGCCGTTCGACGACGCCTTGCGCATGGAGCGCGAGAGCTTCATCGCATTGATGCATACGCCGGAATCGCGCGCGATGCGGCATGTGTTTGCGGCCGAACGCGCGGCCGGCAAGATCGCCGGGCTGCCCGAGGGCACGCCGCTGCGCACGGTCGCCAAGGTCGGCGTCATCGGGGCCGGCACGATGGGTGGCGGCATCACGATGAACTTTCTCAACGCCGGCATCTCCGTGGTGCTGCTCGAGATGAAGCAGGAGGCGCTGGACAAGGGCCTCGGGACGATCCGCAGGAACTACGAGAACTCGGCGAAGAAGGGCAAGCTCACGGCGCAGCAGGTCGAGGACCGCATGGCGCTGGTCACGCCGACGCTGACCTACGACGCCTTCAAGGACGTGGACCTCGTGATCGAGGCGGTGTTCGAAAACATGGACGTCAAGGAGCAGGTCTTCCGCACGCTCGACGAGGTGTGCAAGCCGGGCGCGATCCTCGCGTCGAACACGTCGTACCTGAACATCGACCGGATCGCGGCCTTCACGAAACGTCCGTCCGACGTGTTGGGCCTGCATTTCTTCAGCCCGGCCAACGTGATGAAGCTGCTGGAGATCGTGCGTGGGGCGCAGACGGCACCCGACGTGCTGGCCACGTCGATGGCGCTGGCGAAGAAGATCAAGAAGGTGGCGGTGGTCTCGGGCGTGTGCGACGGCTTCATCGGCAACCGCATGCTCGCGCGCTACGGCGCCGCCGCCAGCGGACTGATCAATGCCGGCGCCCTGCCCCAGCAGATCGACGGCGCGCTGCAGCAGTTCGGCCTGGCGATGGGCCCGTTCCGCATGGGCGACCTCGCCGGGCTCGACATCGGCTGGGCCACGCGCAAGCGCAAGGCCGCCGAAGCCGGCGTCGAAATGAAGCCGGTCGTCGCCGACAAGCTGTGCGAGGCCGGGCGCTTCGGGCAGAAGACCGGTGCCGGTTGGTACCGCTACGAGGCCGGCCACCGCGAGCCGATTCCCGACGCGGTGACCGAAGCGCTGATCGCCGATTACCGCGCCGCGAACGGCATCACGCCGCGCAAGATCGGCGACGCGGAGATCGTGGAGCGCTGCATCTATGCGCTCGTCAACGAGGGCGCGCGCATCCTGGCCGAGGGCATCGCGGCGCGCGCGTCGGACATCGACATCGTCTACCTCAACGGCTACGGCTTTCCCGCCGTGCGCGGCGGGCCGATGCTGTACGCGGACATGGTGGGCCTGCCCAACGTCGTGCGCGCGTTGCGCCGCTTCGCCGCCGAACCGGGGGCCGACGCATCGTGGCAGCCGGCGCCGCTGCTGGTCGAGCTGGCCCAAGCCGGCAAGAGCTTCAACTGATCGAACAAGGACAAGCCATGACCATCGACGTTGCCATCGTCTCCACCGCACGCACCGGCCTGGGCAAGAGCTGGAAGGGCGCCTTCAACATGACGTACGGGCCGACGCTGGCGGCGCATTCGATCGAGCATGCGGTCAAGCGCGCCGGCATCGACCCGGCCGAGGTCGAGGACGTGATCCTCGGCGCCGCCGCGCTCGAAGGCACGACCGGCGGCAACGTCGCGCGTGTGGCCGCGCTGCGCGCCGGCCTGCCGGTGACCACCGGCGGCGTGTCGATCAACCGCTTCTGCTCGTCGGGCCTGCAGGCCATCGCGATGGCCGCGCACCGCATCATCGTGGACGGTGCGCCCGTGATGGTGGCCGGCGGCGTGGAGAGCATCTCGTGCGTGCAGAACGAGGCCAACCGCCACATGCGCGCCGACCCCGCAATGCTGGAGCGCAAGCCCGAGATCTACTGGACCATGCTGCAGACGGCCGAGACCGTGGCCAAGCGGTATGGCATCCCCAAGCTCGCGCAGGACGAATACGGCGTGCGCAGCCAGCGGCGCGCCGCCGCCGCGCAGGCCGCGGGCCGGTTCGACGCCGAGATCGTGCCGATGACCACCGTGATGGGCGTGGTCGACAAGGCCACGGGGCAGCTGACACGCAGGGAGGTCACGATCTCGAGCGACGAGGGCATCCGCCCCGACACCACGCTGGAGGGCGTGAGCAAGATCCGCAGCGCGATGCCCGGCGGCGTGATCACGGCGGGCAATGCGAGCCAGTTCAGCGACGGATCGTCGGCCGTGGTGCTGATGAACGGCAAGCTGGCCGAGCAGCGCGGCCTGCAGCCGCTGGGCTTCTTCCGCGGCTTCGCGGTCGCGGGCTGCGAGCCCGACGAGATGGGCATCGGGCCGGTCTACGCCGTGCCGCGCCTGCTCGAGCGCGCCGGACTGAAAGTGGGCGACATCGGCCTGTGGGAGCTGAACGAGGCGTTTGCGGTGCAGGTGCTCTACTGCCGCGACAAGCTCGGCATCCCGGACGAGCAACTCAACGTCAACGGTGGCGCCATCGCCGTCGGTCACCCCTACGGCGTGAGCGGCGCGCGGCTGGTGGGCCACGCGTTGATCGAGGGCAAGCGGCGCGGCGCCCGATACGTCGTCGTGACGATGTGCATCGGTGGCGGCCAGGGTGCGGCGGGGCTGTTCGAGGTCGCCTGACCTGCCCTGTCGCGCACGAGGCGACGTGCGCCGCGATCGCCGCCGACGGCGGCGCGCTTCAGTCGTCCAGCCCCAGGTCCTGGATCTTGCGTGTGATCGTATTTCGGCCGATGCCGAGTTTCTGCGCGGCCTCGATGCGCCGGCCCCGCGTGGTGTCGAGCGCCGTGAGGATCAGCTTGCCTTCGAACTGGCGCGTGAGCTGGTCCCAGACGTCGGGCGAGCCGGCATCGAGCAGCCTGCGCGCCTCGCGCTCGAGCTCGGCGAGCCAGTCCACCGCCGCAGCCAAGGGCGAGGCCGGTAGCGGTACCGGCGCCGCCGAAGGCGCTGCCACCGGCGATTGCACGGCGATGCCCGCACCGCCTTCTTGCAGCAAAGGCGCTGCACCCGGCTCTGACGGCATCGGTGCCGGGGCCGCGTGCAGACCCACCGGCACGTTGCCGGCCAGCAGTTCCGGCGGCAGGTCCTTGGCCTCGATCACTTGAGCCGGTGCCATCACGGTGAGCCAGTGGCAGATGTTCTCGAGCTGCCGCACGTTGCCGGGGAACTCGAATGCCATCAGGCGCGCGAGTGCGCCTTCGGTGATCCGTTTGGCATCCACGCCCAGATCCTTGGCGCTCTTGGTGAGAAAGAAGCGGGTCAGCACCGGGATGTCCTCACGCCGTTCCCGCAGCGCAGGCAGACGCAGGCGAATCACGTTCAGGCGGTGGAAGAGGTCTTCGCGGAAGGCACCGGCCTTGACACGCTCCTCGAGGTTCTGGTGCGTGGCGGCGATCACGCGTACGTTGCTCTTCAGCGGCTGGTGACCCCCGACCCGATAGAACTGGCCGTCACTCAACACACGAAGCAGGCGCGTCTGCAGGTCGAACGGCATGTCCCCGATCTCGTCGAGGAACAGCGTGCCGCCGTCGGCCTGCTCGAAACGGCCGCGTCGCATGGTCTGTGCGCCGGTAAAGGCACCGCGCTCGTGTCCGAAGAGTTCGCTCTCGAGCAGGTCCTTCGGGATCGCGGCGGTGTTGATGGCCACAAACGGGCCATCGGCACGCGGGCTGTGCTTGTGCAGTGCCTGCGCCACGAGTTCCTTGCCCGACCCGCTCTCGCCCGTGATGAGCACCGTCACGTTGCTCTGGCTCAGCCGGCCGATGGCCCGGAAGACGTCCTGCATCGCCGGCGCCTGGCCGAGCATCTCGGGGACCTGACCGTGTGTCGTTTCTCGCACGGCCTCACGCAGGCTCTCCTCGACGGCACGGCGTATCAGTTCGACCGCCTTCGGCACATCGAACGGCTTGGGCAGGTATTCGAAGGCGCCGCCCTGGAAGGCCGATACGGCGCTGTCCAGGTCCGAATAGGCCGTCATCACGATGACCGGGAGCCCAGGGTGCTTGGCCTTCACCTTGCCGAGCAGTTCGATGCCCGAACCCCCCGGCATGCGGATGTCGCTCACGAGCACCTGGGGCTCGTCGTCCTCCAGTGCTGCCAACACCTCGCGGGCGGACGCGAAGCTGCGCACCACGAGTTCCTCGCGTGCCAGTGCCTTCTCGAGCACGAAGCGGATGGAGTGGTCGTCGTCGACGATCCAGATGGGTTTCATGCGTTTGGACGGGCGCTCAAGGCAGCGGAATAAGAATGGTGAATACGGTCCGGCCCGGCACGCTCTGGCAAACGATCGTGCCCTGATGCTGTTGCACGAATGTCTGCGCGAGCGTCAAACCCAGACCCGAACCACCGTCGCGCCCCGATACCAGCGGGTGAAAGATGCGATCGCGGAGGGTCTCGGGCACACCGGGACCGTTGTCTTCTATATGCAATTCCAGTGCCAGTCGGAAGCGCTGCTTGCCGATCGTGACCTGACGTGCAATGCGCGTACGCAGAACGATACGCGCGTCGCCGGCGGGGATGCGGTCGGACAACGCCTGGGTCGCGTTGTGGACGATGTTCAGCACGGCCTGGATGAGCTGCTCGCGGTCGCCACGGAACTCCGGGATCGATGCATCGTAGTCACGCTCGACCTCCAGGCCACGGGGGTGTTCGGCCTGCACGAGGGATCGCACCCGTTCGCAGACCTCGTGGATATTGCAGTCGCTCACGACGTGCGGGCGCCGGTGCGGCGCAAGCAGCCGGTCGACGAGCGCCTGCAGGCGGTCGGCCTCGTGGATGATGACGTTGGTGTATTCGGTGAGTTCGCGCGCCCGCGCCGCGCCCAGCCCCGGCGTGGGGCCCGGGGCACCCGGGTTCGAGGGCTCTTCGCGCAGGCGGCCGGTCGGCGAGCCGATCTCCATCGCGAGCAACTGTGCGGCGCCACGGATGCCGCCGAGCGGGTTCTTGATTTCGTGCGCGAGGTTGCGCACGAGTTCCTTGTTGGCCTGCGCCAGGCCCAGCGCCCGCTCCTCGCGGTCCACCCGCGTCTGCTGCTCGATCTCGATCATCTCGATCAGCACGCGGTCGGCGCGGTCGGTCTGGTTGACGATGACGTGCACCGGCAGCGCATCGGCCTGCCCGACACCACCCCGGCGCAATTGTCCGTCGAAGCGACTCGTCGAGACTTCATTGGACGCCACCGCGCGCAGCGTCTCCTGCAGCGGCGACGGGTCCTCGAGCCAGTCGAGCAGGCTGCCACGCAACAGGGTACGCCTCGACAGGCCGATCGTATTCTCGAGCGACGCATTGGCCAGCAGGCAACTGCCCTCGGGGCTGGCGAGCGCGACCATCGTCGCCAGCATGTCGAAGGCTTCGAGGTCGGGCATCGGTTCCGGGATCGTCATTCGGGCGCCTGTCGCTGAAGGCGGCGCCGACGGATCCTCCGGGCGCCGCGATGGTTGCGGCCGCCCTGGCAACGGCTCAGGGCGACGTCTTGCCCAGCTCGCGCTTGATGGCGGCGATGTCCGCTTCCTTGCGGGAGATCGCCGCGCGCATTTCTGCCACGCGCTCCTGGTACTTCGCGTAGTTTCGCTCGTCGCCGCGGCGCTCGGGTTCGCCGTTGTTGAATTCGCCCTTCAGCGCATCCAGCGCTTCCTGCTCGCGCTTCAACTCGCCTTCGAGGATCTTGCGCGCATCGCTGTCGCGGGCGCGTTGTGCGGCGGGATCGACCCGGGATTCGGCAGGCCGTGAGGCGCTGCCGGGCGGCACCGGGGGAGCGGCAGGAGCCGCGCGCTTCGGCGCCTGGATCACCGAAATCGGCGCGCCTTCGATCGTGCGGCAGCCGCGGTCGCGTGCTTCCTGCGCACTCAGCGTGTCGGTATACAGCACGGGCGGGCCCGGGCAGCGGTAGACCGGCTTGGTCGCCTCATCGGCCACGGCGGCGCCCGCCACCACGGCCAGAACGCAGGTCAACCAGGCTTGTCTCATCGGCACACCCTTCAAAACGTATCGCACGTTTCGCAAATTTGCAGTCAACGCCGATTGTGGACCAGTGCGGATTGGGGCCGATCCATGAAAAAGGGCGGCTCGAAGCCGCCCTTTGCTCGCCAGGGTTTCCTGGTCAGAGGCTGTAGTACATGTCGAACTCGCACGGGTGCGCGGCCATGCGGAAGCGCGTGACCTCCTGCATCTTGAGGTCGATGTAGGCGTCGATGTACGAATCGGTGAAGACCCCGCCCTTGGTGAGGAACGCACGCCCCTTGTCCAGGTACTCCAGCGCCTGGTCCAGGCTGTGGCAGACGGTCGGGATCTTCGCGTCTTCTTCCGGCGGCAGGTGGTACAGGTCCTTGGACGCGGCCTCGCCCGGGTGGATCTTGTTTTCCACGCCGTCCAGTCCGGCCATCAGCAGTGCCGCGAATCCCAGGTACGGGTTCATCAGCGGATCCGGGAAACGTGCCTCGACGCGGCGGCCCTTCGGGTTCGCCACGTAGGGGATGCGGATCGACGCCGAGCGGTTCTTGGCCGAATAGGCCAGCTTCACCGGTGCCTCGAAGCCCGGCACCAGGCGCTTGTAGCTGTTGGTGCCCGGGTTCGTGATGGCATTGAGCGCGCGCGCGTGCTTGATGATGCCGCCGATGTAGAACAGTGCGAACTCCGACAGGCCGGCGTAGCCGTCGCCGGCGAACAGGTTCTTGCCGTCCTTCCAGACGCTCTGGTGCACGTGCATGCCGCTGCCGTTGTCACCGACCACCGGCTTGGGCATGAAGGTGGCCGTCTTGCCATAGGCGTGGGCCACGTTGTGCACGATGTACTTCTGCAACTGCGACCAGTCGGCCCGTTGCACCAGCGTGCTGAACTTCGTGCCGAGTTCGTTCTGGCCGGGACCTGCCACCTCGTGGTGGTGCACTTCGACCGGGATGCCCACCGACTCGAGGATCAGGCACATCTCGCTGCGCATGTCCTGGAAGCTGTCGACCGGCGGCACCGGGAAGTACCCGCCCTTGACCGCCGGGCGGTGACCCATGTTGCCGCCTTCGAAACTGGCACCACTGTTCCATGGCGCCTCTTCGGAGCCGATCTTGAACGAGCAGCCCGACATGTCGTTGGTCCACTGCACTTGATCGAAGATGAAGAATTCGGGCTCCGGGCCGAAGAACGCCGCGTCGCCCAGGCCACTGCTCTTGAGGTAGGCCTCGGCGCGCTTGGCGAGGGAGCGCGGATCCCGCTCGTAGGGCTTGCCGTCGGTCGGATCGAGCACGTCGCAGGTCAGCAGGAGCGTGGGCTCTTCGAAGAACGGGTCGACGTTGGCCGTGTTCGGGTCGGGCATCAGCAGCATGTCGGAGGCTTCGATACCCTTCCAGCCGGCAATCGACGAACCGTCGAAGGCGTGACCGGAAGCGAATTTGTCCTCGTCGAAGGCGGAGACCGGCACGGACACGTGCTGCTCCTTGCCACGGGTGTCGGTAAAACGGAAATCAACGAACTTGATCTCGTTTTCCTTGACCATCTTCATCACGTCGGCAACTGACTTTGCCATGGGTTCTCCTAGCGCTGCGCTTGTTTGGATTCAGGTTGGAAATGGGGCGGCCTCGGCATGGGGACTCCCCAAAAAGGCGCAAATCAATGTAGCAGAAAGCATGCCCGTGGCCGGTGCCGGAAGGGTGCGCCCCGCACCGGACGCGCGCCGGTCCTGAAGAGAACGGCCCGACCATGGGTGCGGCGCCGTTCGCACCAACAATTGGCATGTCGCACATGCATGGTGCACTGCCGTTCTAGCGCACCAACTCAGGTCCCAGTTCGACTTTCAGGCCCTCGAGCCCCGCGCGCAGCGCCGCAAAAGCGTCGTCGACCCCCACGGCGCCCTTGACACCGAGTTCGATGTGGCGACCCCATTGCGGGTGGTCGACGCTGGGCAGGCTGAAGACCTTGACGGCCGGGAAGCGGCGCTCGATCTCCTCCATCAGCGGCGTCAACGTCGCTTCCATGCTGCCCATGACGATCACGGAACGCTCGTGCTGCGGCTGCGAGTCGTGCAGATGGGGGTAACGCTGGTCGAGCACCCATTCGATCATCGGCCACGCCATCACCGGAAATCCCGGCACGAAGTGGACGTCGCGCACACTGAAACCGGGGATCTTGTTGTACGGGTTGGGAATGATCGACGCGCCGGCCGGGAACGTGCCCATGTTCAGCCGGTGCTGGTTGTCCGCGCGCTCGGGCTCGAACGGCAGGCCCTGCTCACGGGCCACGTCACGCATGCGCTCCTCGATCAGCGCCTGGGCTTCTGGGTGCAAGACCAGCGGCACGCCCAGCGCCGCAGCGGCGCACTGGCGCGTGTGGTCGTCTGGAGTGGCCCCGATGCCGCCGCAGCAGAGGACCAGGTCGCCGCCGGCGAAGGCATCGGTGAGCGCTGCCGTGATGCGCGGCCGGTCGTCACCGGCGTAACGTGCCCAGGCGAGCGGCAGCCCGCGTGCGCCGAGCAGTTCGATGACCTTCGGCATGTGTTTGTCCTGTCGTTTGCCGGACAGGATCTCGTCGCCAATGATGATGAGGCCGATTTGCATGGTCAGGGCAGTCTGGGCAAAGCCGTATCGACGGGGTGTGCAGGCAAGGTCCGCGCCGCCTTGTCAGGGAGCGGCGTGTCGGCAGCCTGCAGGCGCAGGGCATGCAGTTCCGCCAGTGTGAAGTGTGCGAACCAAAGGGCCGCAAAGGCGAAGACGAGTGTGTAGAGCCAGATCGCCACCACGACGAGCAACGGCGCGACGATGAGGCCCGCAACGCCGCCCAGGGCCCACAGGAGCGAGGGCGCGGAGCCCATCAGGCCGGCCACGACGCCCATGCCGAGCAGCGGCCAGCGCAGGCGCCGCAGCAGGCTGCGCCGCTCGTCGCGCGTGGCGTGCCAGGCGAGCGCGTCGAACCCCAGTACCTGCGCTGTGAGCCAGCCCCAGATCAGCGCCGGCAGCACGAGTGCCAGCGGCGGAACCAACCAGAGAGGGGCCGTGAGCACGAGCGCGGCACACGCTGCCAGCGCCGCGACCAGCGAACGGGCCACACCCTCCCACCAGAGCCCGCTGCTGCCCTGGCGCTCGAGCGCGGGAAACCGTCGCGCCACGACGAGCCCGACGAGCGCGGGCGTCATGAACCAGGCCACCAGCAACAACGTCAGCACCACGATCGCCGGGACCGCCAGCGCCACGATCAGCAGCGGCGCGATCGCCGAATGCAGACCGGCCGCGCCGATGGTGTCGAGCCACCGTTGAAGCGCGTCGACGAGTTCCCACTGGCCCAGCGCCTCGTGCGTGGCATCGACGGCGGCTTCCCAGTAGAACCAGCCCAGGGCAAAGACACCGCTGCCCGCCACCACCAGCGGCAGCAGCGACCACAGCATGACACGCGGGTGCAGGCAGTACGCAGCGGCACGCCAGAAGGCGTCGAGAGCAGTGCGCATCGTGCCCAGGAGCCAATGGTTCAGCGCAGGTTGCCCGTGTGGCCGAGTGAATATCGGCCCGGCTGCGGCCAGACCGTCAGGCCATGCGGTTCGGCGCCGACCTTGATCTGCGAGACCGCGCCGGTGGCCGTGTCGAAGCGGTAGATCACGTTGTCGTAGCGGGCTGCGAGCCACAGATATTTGCCGTCGGCGCTGACGTTGCCCATGTCGGGGCTGCCGCCGCCGGGAACGGCCCAGCGCGCAACGACCTTCTCAGTCGCGAAGTCGATCACCGACACACCCCCATCGCCGAGCTTGGGGCCGTGGATCTTGTGCGAGCCGCGGTTCGCCACGTACAGCCGCTTGCCGTCCCGGCTCGGGTACAGGCCGTGCGCACCGATGCCCGTAGCAATGAACCCGACCTCGGTGAACGATGCGGCGTCGACGATGTGCACGCCATCGGCATGCATGTCGGCGATGTACAGGCGTTTGCCGTCGGGCGAGCTGCGGATGTCCTGCGGCATGCCGCGCTTGACCGTGCAGATCTCCGTCTCGCCGGGCTCCCAGACCTTGCCGGCCTCGGTGCGCGGGCCGCCCGGCACTTCCTTGAAGCGGGTCGCCGGCATCTTCAGCGTCAGATAACCGAGCACCTTGCGCTGGGCGATATCGATCTTGACCAGCGCGCCGGTGAACTCGCACGTGAAGACCGCCGTGCGGCCGTCGATCGCGAAGTCGGCATGGTTGATGCCGGGACAGCCCGGCGTGGCGATGGAGTATTGGATCTCCATCGTCTTCGGATCGCGGAAGTCGAGCCGCTTGCGCGCCTCGGCCACGACGATGGCCGACTTGCCGTCGGGCGTGTAGTACATGTTGTACGGGTCGTCGACCGGCACGGCCTTGCCCGGCTTGCCGGTGCGCGGATCGACCGGCGTGAGGCTGCCGTCGGTGCGGCCTTCGGCATTGTTGGTGACCCACAGCGTGCGCAGGTCCCACGACGGCACGATGTGCTGCGGCCCGATGCCGACCTTGAAGCGGTCCACGACCTTCATCGCCGACGGGTCGACCACGTACACGTCGCCCGAACGCAGGTTGGGCACGTAGATGCGCTCGAGGTCGCCGCTCAGCACCGGGCTGACCTTGCCGGCCGCCGTCTCGCTGTACAGGTTCGTCGGGTCCACGACCGGCGGCATGCCCGGCAACACGTTGACGACGGCCAACGGCGTGGCCGAAGCGGCCGATGCGCCCGGAGCGGCTTCAGGCGCCGCCCGCACATGTTCAACGCCCGTCACGCCGGCTGCACCGGCCACCGCAACGACCAGTGCCACGCCCTTGGCCCACTGTCCCAACACCCTGTTCATCGTCTTCCTTCCTTCGAATCATTCATGAAATGGGCGCTCACGGCTTGCGTGCCGGCACGTCCTTGCGGATACGCGTCTCGATGGCGGCGACCGAGGCCTCCACGATACGGTCGGTGCCCAGCCGCCCGAGCTCGGCAGTCGCGCGGCGCGGATCGCCGGTGACGCCGTCGCTGGCGCCCCGCGCGCGCGCCGCAGCCACGTCCATGTGCACGAGCGCCGGATCGACGGCCAGCGCGAGCGCCGTATCGGCCAGCCCGGCATGGCTGCCGATCTCGTCCATCGCAAAGCCCCGGGATTTGAGCGTTTGCACAAACTCCGTCTGGGTGATGCGGTAGTACTCGATGAGCGCATGCACGTGCACGGGTTGTCCCGCCCACTCTCGGTTGAGCCGGGCGGCCACACGCTCCAGGCTGCTCTGGTAGCCGCCGTGGTCGCCCAGCAGCACGATGTCGTGAAACCCGTGCCGGCGAAAGCTGCGCGCCGCCGATTCCAGCAAGGCCTCGAACACCGGCTCGGGCACGGTGATCGTGCCGGTGTAACGCATGTGTTGGGTCGGCGGGTCGATGCCGCCTTCGGGCACGTAGGCGAGCACCGGCGCGACGACCGCATGGCCCAGCCGCTCGGCGATGCGCGCGGCCAGCACCCGGGCGCGCACGTTGTGTTTGCCGAGCACCATGTGCGGGCCGTTCTGCTCGGTGCCGCCGATGGGCACCAGCACGGTGGTCGTGCCGGCCGCGATGCGATCGCGCAACTCGGTCGACGTCAGTTCCTCGATCTGCACCACTGCCGACCCAGCGGCCCCGGCACGCGGCGCGACCGTGCACAGCAGCACCACGGCCACGGCCGCCGCCACGCGCCTGCCGGGTGACCACGATGGGGCCAACGGCGGCCTAGTCGTCATCGCCACCGAGCACGCCGCCAAGCAGTCCCCCCGCGCCGAACCCGCCCAGCACGGAGCCTTCCTCGCGCGAACCGCCGCGCTGGGGCGCGGCCGCGAATACACGCGAAGCCAGGCGCGAGAACGGCAGGCTCTGGAGCCACACCGTGCCCGGCCCGGAGACCTTGGCGAAGAAAAGGCCCTCGCCGCCGAAGAGCGCAGTCTTGATCTTGCCGACGTACTGGATCTCGAAGTTGACGTTGGGTGTCAGCGCGACGAGGCAGCCTGTATCGACGAGCAGCGTCTGCCCGGGCTGCAGTTCGCGCTTGGCAAGCGTTCCGCCGGCATGCACGAACGCCAGGCCATCGCCCTCGAGCTTCTGCATGATGAAGCCCTCGCCACCGAAGAAGCCCACGCCCAGCTTCTGCTGGAAATGGATGCCCAGCGCCACACCGCGCGCCGCGCAGAGGAACGCATCCTTCTGGCAGATCAACGTGCCCCCGAGCTGGCGCAGGTCCATCGGCAGGATCTTGCCGGGGTACGGCGCGGCGAAGGCCACGCGCTGCTTCAGCGAGGCGTTGTTCGTGTAGACGGTGGTGAACAGCGATTCGCCGGTGACGAGACGCTTGCCGGCGCCGAGCAGCTTGCCGAACAGCCCGCCGCCCGCGTTGCTGCGGCCGTCGCCGAAGACCGTGTCCATCGCGATGCCCGCGTCCATGAACATCATGCTGCCGGCCTCGCCGACTGCGGCCTCGCCGGGGTCGAGCTCGATCTCGACGAACTGCATCTCCGAACCCTTGATCTCGTAGTCCACCACATCCATGGCCATGGCCGCCGACCTCTGCGTTGAGCACCAGCGAGCATGGTACCCAAGGGCGGCACCGATAATCGTGGTGCCGCTTGCGGTGCATCAGGGTCGTTTCCGACGAAAGCTGTCGAATGGGTGGGAATCTATGGGGTGGAGTGATGGCGGTGGGTCTCGGCGCCGCGATCGGCGCGGTGCTGCGCTGGCAGCTGGGCATCTGGCTGAACCATCTGTACCCCACGCTGCCGCCGGGCACCTTGCTCGCCAACGTACTGGGAGGCTACCTCGTCGGCGTGGCCGTGGCCTTCTTCGCGCACCAGCCGGATTTGCCACCCCAGTGGCGGTTGTTCGTGATCACGGGCTTTCTCGGTGGGCTGACGACGTTTTCGACCTTTTCGGCCGAGATCGTCGCCCTGCTGCAAGGTGGGCGCACGCTCGCCGCCTGTGGGGCCATCGGGGCGCACCTGGCTGGCTCGCTGCTCGCCACCATGGCCGGCTTGCTCACGATGGACCTGGTGCGCCGCGCAGCCTGAGCGCGGCCTGCCGCTACAGCCCGGACTTGGACGCCGACCGCGTGGGCAATGGCGGCCGCACGCCGTCGATCTCCGCGGTGCAGCGTACGCCGCCCGGCATGTCGAACTTCGGGTTGGGCAAATCGACGCGCGCAACGAACGTGCTGCTCGCCGCGTCGATGACCTTGTCCACCATCGTCACCGTACCGGCGTAGCGGCCCGACCCGACCCGCGGCATGATCGTGACCTTGGCCCCGGGTTGCACGGCCCCGAAGTTCGACGCGGGCACGACGATGTCGACCTTGAGCGGGTCGATCTGCGCCACCCGAAGCACGGGTTTGCGGCCCGAACCGGCCTCAGCCAGGTCACCGGGGTTCAACATGCGGTCGAGCACGACCCCGTTGAACGGAGCGAACATCGTGCGCAGGGCAAGTTGCTCCTGCGCCCGGCGCAGGTCGATGCGCGCGAGTTCGCGGTTCTCGTTCGCCGCGACGAGTTCGGACTCGGCCAGGCGGCGCTCCGCATCGGCTTCATCGCGCGCCTGGGCGGACGCAAAGTTGCCCTTCTGCAATTCGGCCAGGCGCGCGAGTTTGGCGGTGGCGTATTGCACCCGGTTGCGCGCCGACGCGATCTGGCCGTCCATCTGCGACCGGAAGCGCGCCGATTCGACCGCGGCGCGTTCGGCACCCGACTGCAGTTCCACCAGCGCCTGCCCGCGGCGGACGACGTCACCGCGCGCGACGTTCACCTTGCCGATGATGCCGTCCGCGGCCGAGCGCACCTCGACCACCTGCGACGGCTCGATCAGGCAATCGAAGCCCGCCGTGCCGATTTGTGCGGCGGCCGGCTGCACGAAGGGCCACAGCGTTGCCACCGTGAGGATCTTGATCGCGTCGAGTCTGTTCATTCGCCTCTCCCACTGAAAGCCAGCATCTGGGCATAGCGCCGGTCCTGGCGCAGGCTGCCGTCCCGCACGTCGCGGTTGTGGCGCTCCGCATTCCATTGCGCGAGCCACTTCAGCGCCGCCACCGCGCGCGGCCCCGCCATCGCTCCAGGACGTCGCAGAAACGCCACGAGGGCCGAGGCATGGGACATGAAGAGCTCGTCGTCGAGCGCCACCAGCGCCTGCCCGCTGCCCGGGTCGCCCTGGCGCGCGCTGCGCCCGAAGAGTTGCCGGTCGATCCGCCGCGACTCGTGGAATTCGGTCAGGATCACGTGCAGCCCGCCGCGAGCCGCCACACCGTGGCCGAGCATGATGTCCGTGCCGCGCCCGGCCATGTTGGTGGCCACCGTCACCCGACCGGCCTCGCCGGCACGTGAAATGATCTGTGCCTCGACGCTGTCGTGCTTGGCATTCAGCACCACGTGCTCGATGCCCTGCGCGTCGAGCACGGCGGAAAGTTCCTGCGAATCGCGCACCGTGCGTGTACCGATCAGCACCGGCCGGCGCTGGACCACCGCCACCTCCTGCACGGACTGCGCAACCGCCTGCCATTTGGCGGCGCGGTCGGGCAGGCAGCGCGCAGGCCAGAGGCGGCGCTGCGCCGGCTTGTGCAGCGGCACCCGCACGACGGGCAACCCGTAGGTGCTGCCGATCTCGGCGGCGACTTCGATGGCCGTCCCGCTCATGCCGGCCAGGCGCAGGTAACGGCGGAAAAGGCGCTGGTAGGTGATGCGCGCCAGGGTCTCGCGCTGGCCGGTCAGCTCGAGCCCTTCCTTGGCCTCGATCATCTGATGCAGGCCGTGTTCCCACGCGCGGTCGGGCATCGCCCGCCCGGTCGCCTCGTCGACGATGTGCACCTTGCCGTCGACCACGATGTAGTGCTGGTCACGCAGATAGAGCAGCGTGGCGGACAGCGCCCGGCTCACGGCCTGCTCGCAGGCGCGCTCGGACTCGAAAGGGTCGGGCTGCCTGGCGCCGGCCAACTCATCGCGCCACGCGGCGACGCGGTCGCGGCCGAGTTCGGTGAGAAAGATGCGGCGCGCAGCGCGTTCGAATTCGTAGTCCGTACCCTCCACCATCTGCGCCGCCCAGGCCAGCGCTTGCTCGCTGGCCTCGCGGCCGGGCCCGCCGCCCACGGTGGCCGAAAGAATCAGCGGTGTACGCGCCTCGTCGATGAAGACGCTGTCGGCTTCGTCGACGATGCCGAATACCAGCCCGCGCAGCACACAACCATCGGCCCTCGACGCCTTGCGGTCGAGCAGGCTTTCGGCGGCCAGGTGGAGCGGCCCGGCGCGGTCGCCGAGTGCGCTGCGGTCGCGCAGGTAGTCGAAGGCAAGTTCCTTGTTGCTCGCATACGTGACCTCGTTGGCGTACGCCGCGCGGCGCTCGTCGCGGGTCATGCCGTGCACGATGGCCGCCACCTGCAGACCGAAGAAACGGTACAGCGGGCCCATGATTTCAGCGTCGCGAGCGGCAAGGTAGTCGTTCACCGTGATCACGTGCACCGGCAGGCCCGCCAGCGCCGCCGTCACGGCCGGAAGCGTGGCGGCAAAGGTCTTGCCCTCGCCCGTGGCCATCTCGACCAGCGTGCCCTGCAGCAGCCGCCAGCCGGCCATCAGCTGGGTCGGGTAGTGGCGCTTGCCGAGCACGCGGCTGGCAGCCTCGCTCACGATGGCGAACGTCTGCGCCACCGGCTCGAGCGCAAATCCGCCGGCGCGCAGGCGTCGCCGCATCTCCTGGGCGCGCCGGCGCAGGCCTTCGTCGTCCAGTTCTGCCAGTGCCGCGCGGTGCGACCCGACACGCGCGACGAAGGCGCGCCGCCGCCGCGCCTCGCCGCGCAGCGGGCGCAGCGCCGGCCACAGCACGCCGTGCCACACCGACAGCGCAGCGCGGTCGAGCCAAGGCGGCTCGCTTTCGTCGCGTTCGACATACGGGCGCCCGACGGCCAGGTCGCCAGGTGCCAGGCGGAGCAAGGTGGCGCTAGACATCGAAATGGTGCAGGAACAGCCGGCGCGCCGAGCGCCAGGCCTGCAGGCCGAGCGGCACCGGTTCGAGTTCGAAGCGGACGTGCACCCGTTGACCGAAAGCCACCGCGCGCCCCACCGGCTCGTCCAGCGCGACGTCGATCTGGAAGACGCGCTCCATCGTGCGGCGGCCTTCCGGATCGCGCGGGTCTACCGCGATGTGGCCGCCGGCAGAAGCGGTCAGCGCCTGGCTGGGCGCCTCCTCGCGGCCCCCAGGCACCTGGCGCACGATGTGGCCCGGAATCACGCGCTCGACCTCGTCGCCCAGGCGCAGCGCCACCCGCTTCGTGGTCGCGCCGACGAGGTCGGCCTCGGCCTGCTCGACCACCACGCGCACGATCGGCGCATCGGCGCCAAGCACGTAACCCAGGACCTCGCCCTTCTTGTGCCAGCGCCCCGGCAGGTCGGCCGGCGAAGGGACGGTGAAGATGCCGTCGGTCTGGGCCGACACCAGCAATTCGGCCGCGCGGTCGCGCGCGCGGTCGAGCGCCAGCTGCTCGGCCGCAAGCTGCTCGCGCACGATGTCCGCGCGCGCGCGGTCCGCAACGACCTCGACGCCGAAGGTGGCCTCCAGCTCGGCCACACGGGCCTCCAGCACGCGGGTCTGCGCGTCCAGCGACGGGTCGATGCGGCGGATCAGCGGATCGCCTTGTTTTACCGCGGCCCCAGGCTGCGCGACGACGCGGCTGATGAAGCCCGGCGTGCCCGCCCGCAGGATCGATCGCTCCGGCAGCCAAACCACTCCCTCGGACTGGCGGCGCTGCGGCACTGGAACCAGCGCGACGACGAGCGCCACGGCAGCCAGGATGGCCGCTCCCAGGCCGATGAAGCGGACCCGGCCCTCGCGCAGCGTCTGGCGCGACTGCAGGTGCTGCAGCAGCCGCACCACCGGCATGCCGACCATCATCGCCACCGCCCACAGCGCCAGCACGACGCCGACGAAGAAGAACTTGGACCCGATGAACAGCGCGATCGCCACCGTCACGAAGACACGGTAGATCGACGACAGCACGCCATAGACGGCGAACCACAGGCGCTCGCCCGTCGAGTGTGCCGGCGACGTCGCGTCTCGCACCCGCAACACGTAGTGCTCGAACAGATAGCCCCAGTAACGCGTGGCGCGCTGGCCCAGGTTGGGCAGTTCCGTCAGGTCGCCGAGGATGTAATAGGCGTCGTAGCGCAGCAGCGGATTGCCGTTGAAAAGCAGCGTCGAGACACCGGCCACCAACATCACGTTGAAGCACACGGCGCGCACGATCCCGGGCTCGACGGCGAGCCAACCATAGAACGCGAGCGCGGCCAGGAACAGCTCGACGATCATGCCGGCGGCACCCACGGTGGCGCGCCGCCAGCGGGACCGGAAGACGGTCGACGACGAGGCGTCCACATACGGCACCGGCATCAGCACGAGCAGCATCACGCCCATGTCGTGCACCTCGCCGCCGCCGGCGCGAGTCGCGGTGGCGTGCCCGAGTTCGTGCAGCGCCTTGATGAACGGGAAGACGAGTGCGACCAGCACCAGGTTGTCGGCCGCGAGCACGCGGTCCGACAGGTTGCCGGTCAGGTCGGGCCAATGCGGCGCCACCATCACGAGCGCCGGCACGACCACGGCCAGCCAGATCAGCGCGCCGCGCCAGCTCCACAGCCAGCGCCAGGCATCGGCATGGCGGTCGAGCCAGCGGCCCGGGTCGACGAGCGGCAGCCGCACCGCCATCGGGTTGGCCCACGAGCGCCGCGTCTTGGCCGTTTCCTGCTTGCGCCCGCGCTCGAAGACTTCGAGCACGTCGGGCGACGCATCGGTGCTCAACAGGTCGCTGGCATGCAACTGGCCCAGCAACTGAATGATCTCGTCCTGGGTCGGCGCCTCGTCACCGAGGCGGGACTGGGCCAGTTTCCAGAGCTCCTCGACGCTGCGCCGCCCGTCCATGGCCGCAAGCACGAGGCGTGCCGCGGGCACGAAGCGGTGCACGCGCCCGGAGACCGGGTCCTGCAGCAGGTACCAGCGCACACCGCGGTAACGGTGCCGGTGCAGCTTGGCGCGCGCCAGCAGCCTTGGCCGCAGCGGCGCGACCCGGTACCACAGGCTGCTGTGCAGCGGCGCATCAGCCGACATGGGCGGTCACGGCAGCCAGGACCAGAGCGTCAGGCGCAGCCAGTCGACGAAGGCGTGGGTCCAGATCCACAACAGGCTGCGTTCGCCCACGGCCACCTTGCCGACACCCTCCATGCCGGGGCGCAAACGCGCGGGCACGCCTTGGACGTGCGCCTCGACACGAAAGACGTTGCGTCCGTCGTGCTGGCTCGCCACCGAAGTGATCGAGCTCACGGTGAACGGCAACACCTTGTCGGGCAGGCTCGACAGCACGAGCTCGCCCTTCTGGCCGACCGCCACCCGCGCGATGTCGCGGTCGTCGACCTGCAGCACCACGCGGAATCCCTCGAGCGGCGCCACCTCGAACAGCGTGCGCCCTTGTTCCACCGGCGTGCCGATGGATTGGCTCAAGTCGCCGCTCACCACCACGCCGTCGAATGGCGCGGTCAGTTGCGCGCGCGCAAGACGTTCGTCGACGAGTGCCAGCTGCGCCTCGGCCTGATGGGCCTGCGCCGCGACGACACCCATGCTGCCGCGGTCGGCCTGTGCCATCGCGACCTGGAACCGGCGCTGCGCCTGCTCGAGCTCGGCCGACCAGCGCGCGCGTTCGAGCTTGAGGTCCTTGTCCTCCATGCGCGCCATCAGCTGGCCGCTCTTGACGCTGTCGCCAGCGCGCACCAGGCCCTCGGCGATGAAGCCGTCGAACGGCGCCACGCGGGCCATCTGCGTCGCGCCCTCGATCACGGTGCGGGCCGAGACGCGGAAGTCGGTCTGCCAGAACGCCAGGACCAGCAAGGTCAGGGCCAGCAGGCTGCCCACCAGCTTCATGCCCGGGTGGCGCGGGCCGAGCACGGCTTGCAAGGTGTCGTGCCAGCGGTCGCGCGCACGCTGCGACCAGGTGCGCTCGTTCAGCCGCTGCAACGCCCAGGCGGGGCCGAGCATCGTGCCGGCCGCACTGGCGAGCCGGCGATCCTGGTCGTTGAACGACGGGCCCTGCTGCCGCTCGAGCGTGATGACGCCGATCGTCTGCGATTCGCTCACGATCGGCACCGACAGCATCGCCTGCGCGCCGAGCACCAGGGCCGATTGCTCGTGCGCCATGGCGCCGAGCTCGTCATCGGCCGGCTTGGGCAGCGCAATGGCCTCGCCGAGATCGAGCACCTCGTCCATCGCCTCGCCCAGCGCACGCACGAGGTCGGAACGCGCATCGAAGGTGGCGGTGTGCGAGATGGCCAGTGGCGTGATGCGGTCCTTTTCCTCCAGGCCCACGGCGACGCGGTCGCATTCGAGGCGCGAAGCGAGCTCGTTCGCCACGGCCAGCGCCGACGGCCGCAGACGACGCTGCTGCAGTGCCGTGGCCATCAGCTCGTTGAGCGCCGCCACGCGGGCCAGTTCGGCCTTGGCGGCCATCAGCGCACGCTGGCGGAAGTGGTCGATCAACCAGGCGCTCGCCCAGTGGATCTGGCGCAGGGCGCCCTGCAGGTCGGCCTGCGGGCCGGCGCCGATGTCGAAGACGACAGCGCCGTGCAGCCGCCCGGAGACCTCGATCGGGTAACCAACGTGCGCCGGCGACTCCGGGGCCGGTTCGCCGCCGTCCGGCGATGCCACCACCCCGCAGCGGTCCGTCAATGTGCGCTGCGCCACGCTGCCGAGGTACTGCAGGTCGCGCTGCGGATCGGGCCAGACCGCCGCCACCGTGAACGGCCCGGCCTCCTCGTCGCCCAGCAGCAGCAGCGCCGAGCGCGCACGACCGATGCGCGTGGACAGCAATGTCAACCAGCTCGCACAGAACTCCGCCGAATCGGCGGCGCCGGCAAACCGCGACCACGCGGCCGACTCGGCCCGCGCGCGCTGCTCATCGGCAATCGAATAGACCGGTGCTGCGCTCTGCATGGTCGGGTGGGGTCAGCGCTTCACTTCAGGCCCGGGGCATTCAGGCCGGGGTGCCGGCCGCCTCGGGTGCCTTGTCCTCCGACATGCTGCCGACCAGCCGGTCCTTCACGTCGTTGAAGTTGCGCATCGAATAGAGGTGCAGATAGAGCAGCTCCAGCTCGTCGGACTTCGCCAGCAGCGCCAGCGATTCCGGGCTCAGGTCACGCAGCTTCTCGCGCGAGACAGCCATGAAGCTGCCCAGACGCAGTTGCTCGCCCTTGGGCGTGGTGACGGTGGCCTGCATCGGCTCGAGCAGGCCGAGCTCCTTGATGCGCTTTCCGAAGACCCGCGTGCGCTCGAAGTGGTTCTGGTACTCCTGCAGGAACTTGAGCACGTTCTGCGTATACGTCGACGGCTTCTGGTCGTCGTCGAACAGCCGCTGGCCGCGCCCTTCGCGGTTGACGCCGGGGTGCGTCTCGTCGATGCACAGCGTGAGCGTCTTCTTGTCCTCGCTCGACGCGAAGACAAACGGATATCGGCGGATGAACGCCGGGATGTACTTCGCCTGCCACTTGGCGTCCGGCGTGAGGAACAGGTTCTGGTCCTGCTTGACGCCGAGAACGGCCGCGGGCACCACGTCGTCACCCGCTGCGGTGAAGACGATCGCGTACTCGGTGGCGGCACGCACGATCTCCACCGCCATCAGCGGCACGGCGTTGACGCCGGCGCTGAAGGCGTAGTCGGAATGGGCATCGAGCGACACCTGGGCGTGCCGCGCGGCCGAAAGAGGCACCGCGGTTTCGTAGATCAGGAGTTGTTTCGTCATGCGATCACTGCCTTAGTCTTGGTGTCGATCATTCAACGGCGGTCGTTGCGGTCGCTCAATGCGGACTTGCGAGCACATGCGAGCCGGATTTCGGCAGCAGGTGCAGGCGCAGGGCCGCGTTGGGATTCAAGCGATCGACGGGCGCCCCGAGTTGATTAACGAACCGATCCTGCCAGGAACCTTGACCCGTGGCGGGCTCGGCCGCTGGCTTGCCCGGCCGCACCAGCGGCACGGCTGCGGGCATGGACCAGTCTATCCGCGCGACGGCTGCAGGTGCGGCTGCGCCGCCCCCCGACTCGATGTCGACCCCCTGGGTGGAGGGGGCCGTCGCGGCGAACCATGAAAGTGCGGTGGCACGCTGCCCGGCCCGCAGATCGGCCGCCATGACGCCGCCATCGGCATGGCCGAGTCCCATGGCATGGCCCATCTCGTGTTCCAGCACGCTCAGCAGGTCCATCCGCCCGGCCGCCGGCCCGCCGGCACGGGCCAGCAGCACCGCGCCGCTGCCGGCGAATTCACGGCTGTCGCCGGGGCTGGCATCGACGAACCAGCCGTAGCCCCCGGCGTCCACGTCGATCGTGATGCGTCCGTTCGAGTAGTCGGCGAGCAGGTCACCGGCCAGATCCGCCACGTCGATCTGCAGCCCGTCCAGACGCGCGACATGCGACCCGTCCTCGACCTGGGCCCAATCGCTGCGCGCCTGCGCCGCCAGCAGCTGCAGCTGCGCTGCGGTCAACGGCGCCGCGCCGGATGCCGCGGCCTGCACCGCGGGTGCCGATGCCACCAGGGCGGCCGGGACCGACGGGTCGTTGGTCTTCACCGTCACGGTGTCGAAGCTGGCCGCCGCACCCTTGCCGAACAGCCCGAACCGGCCATCGGCGCCGACGCCGTTGTAGACAAAGCCGACCGCGGCCTGGTCGTTGAGCGTCACGCTGACCGACGAGCCCTTGATCGAGATACCGAGCTTGTAGTCGGTGGTCGCATTCAGCGTTGTATTGCTCACCGCGGCATCGACCGTCCAGCCCGATGCCGTGCGGTGGCCGACCAGCACCTGCTTGCTGACCACGTCGATCGCGGCGAACTTGAAGTCGGTATCGCTGTAGCGGTCGAAGACGATGCCTGCGCGGCCCGAGGTCTTGAACGTCGTGCTCAGTTCGAGCAGCGACATCGGCGACATCTGCGCCACGCCCGACAGGTTGAGCAACTGGACGGCCATGTCGCCGCCGGCCGCCGGCGTACCGGCCAGGCGGTTAGATGCCGCCGCCCAGTTGCCCGTGGCCGAGTTCGCCACGCCGGTCACCATCGCGCTCGCGCCGCCGGTGAAGTCGTCGGTGCGCGTGACGGTCGCCGTCGGCGGCACGATCTGCACCGCGATGTTGTCCATCGCGCCGCGCGACTTGTTGCTGCCGAAGCCGACGAGACCCCAGTTCAGCCCGTAGCTCCAGCCGTCGACCACCGTAGCGCTGAAGACATGGCTGAAGACATTCACGTTGTCGACGATCAGCGTGGCGGTCAGGCCGTTGATCGCCACCATCACGTTGTACCAGGTGTCGTTCTTGATGCCGCCCTTGACCGAACCCTGCTGCAGCACCTGCCAGCCCGCCGCCGTGCGCACGCCCATCTCGAGCTTGTTGGTCGAGACATTCAGGCCCGCGAACTTGAAGTTCGTCGGGCTCTGGTAGTCGAAGACCACGTAGCTGTTCGCATTCCAGCCCGCGGTGGGCTTGTCGACCTTGATCGTCGCCAGCACCTCGTAGTACGACGGCAGCGCGTCGCCCACCTGGAAGACTGCCACCGCGTCGTCCTTGTTCGACGTGGCCGCCACCTCCAGCGTGCCGGCGCTGAGTTGCCAGGTGCCGCTGTCGGGCGCCAGCGCCTGCAGCGTGCCGGCATTGAAGTCCGCGGTGCGCAGCACGTCGCGCTTGCCACCCGGGATGTTGCCTGCCTGCGGGTCGGCCGGCGCGCCGGTCTGGTCGTGCCAGGCGTAGTCCTTCTGGCGCACGACGCCGAGTTCGCCCTGCGGCTCGCCGTTGCGGAACGCCGCCACGCTCGCGCCGACGTCGGCGGTACGCGTGTAGTCGGCGCCGTCGCTCGCCGACAGCGTGTACAGGAACTCCGCCAGCTGCGGCTGCAGCGTGCGGCTCACCGTGGCCATGCCGAACGGCGCGAAAGGCACCAGGTAGCTATTGAACTCGCCCACCCAGTCGATCAGGCGGTCGCCGCCCGTGTTGCCGATCAGCACGTCACGGCCCGCGCCGCCGAAGGCACGGTCCTCGTAACTCGCCTGCGTGTCCGGCTGGTCGTTGCGCAGCAGGTGGGTCGACGCGTCGTCGTCGGCGTTCAGCAGGTCGTTGCCGAAGCCGCCGTACAGGTCGTCGCGTCCCGTGCCGCCGACGATCCAGTCGTTGCCCAGGTCGCCGAAGATGCGGTCGTTGCCGTCGTTCCAGGCCTGCGGATAGCCTTCGGCGGTCTGCCCCACCGGCTTCGGATTCACGCCCGCGGGCACGTAGGTGCCTTCGGTGGTGGAGAAGTTCAGGAACCACTCCATGCCGCCGGCATCGGTCTTGTTGGCCGTGCCGTCGGCATTCAGCGTGATCTTTCGCAGCGGGTCGTATTCGTCGTAGAGCGCAAATTCGCCGGCGCGGCGCGTGCGGTCGTAGTGCCAGCCATCGACATCGAAGGTGTTGAAGCGCAACACGTCCACCGGGTTGAACGGCCGGTCGTAGTCGCTGCGCTGCACGCCCTTGAGCGAGAGGTCGGCGTTGTAGACCTGCGTATAGGCGCCGCCCACGAGCGCGCCCGTCACCGGGTTGCGCGACACGCCGGGCAGCGCTTCGCCGCCGAGGATCGCGTCGTCGCCCGACCCGCCGTGCAGCCAGTCGTTGCCGAGGCCGCCGAAGACGATGTCGTCCGCGTTGTGCGGGAACGGGTTGTCCGGCGTCGCGCCGCGCTTGTGCGCGCCCGCGCTGGTGGTGAACTCGTCCGAGTTGCCGTTGTACAGCGTGTCGAAGCTGAATGGCGTGAGGTTGATGGTCTTCTTCAGGTCCCCGCCGACGTTCACCACCGCCTGCTGGATCGTGCCCGGCGTGGCGATCGCCTCGTTCATCATGTTGCCGTTGAACGTCTTCGTATCGCCGTTGTCCGCCAGCAGCCTGGCCACACCGTTGAGCGGCTCGCCGTAGCCGGTCGCGTTGCGGCTGACGGCGATGCGGCCGTCGTCGCCGATCACGCCGTCGGCGCCGGTGCCGCCGCTGATCCAGTCGTTGCCGTAACCGCCGACCAGGTCGTCGTCCTGGCCTTCGCCGAATATCACATCGGCGCCCGTCATCGCGTAGACCGTGTCGTCGCCCGACTCGCCGTGGATCTCGTCGCCCAGTCCGCGATCGACCGCGCCCGGCGTGATGTCGTTGCCGCCCTCGTGGTAGTCGAGGAACGACACCGCGCGCACGATGATGCGGTCGTAGGTCAGCGCATTGCCGTCGCTGCCGTACCCATCGGATGCGGCACCGTAGATGTCGTAGTTGAAGTTCAGGAACCCGCCGCTGCTCGACACGCCGAGCGTCGTGGCCGCATTGGCCTCGCTGCCGGTGACATCGGCGTTGCCGCGCTGCACCTTGCCCACACCCACCAGGCGCAGCACGCGGCCGTTGTCGCCGACGAGGGTGTCGGCGTCCTGGGCGTGGCCGGCGGGGTTGGTGACGATCAGGTCGTCGGGGTACGGGTTCGTTGCATTGTTGGCCGGCAGCAGCGGGCTGCGCGCGGTGGTGGCCTCGCCGATGTCGTTGCGCTGGATGTCCGTGCCCGCGCCGCCGAACAGCAGGTCGCTGCCGTCGGGGCGCATGCCGAACGTCGTGAAGCCGAACAGGTCGGAGCTGCCGCCGACGATGTCGTCCTGCCCGCGGTTGCCGAAGATCACGTCGTTGCCGCCGTTGCCCTCGATGTAGTCGTCGCCGTCGAACCGGCCCTCGAAGCTGGACACCACCACGAGATCCTGGCTCGGGTCCATCGTGAAACCGAAAGACGCCGGGTCGGTGGCGACGGCACCGCGGTTGGCACCGAAGTACGTGAAATCGGTCACCGTCACGGTGCTGCCAGCCGCATCGTTGCGCGTCACGCTGAGTTGCGCCGCGGCCAGGTTGTCGGCGACGCTCAGGCGCTTGGGCAATGCGGTGCCCACGCCCACCGTGCCGTCGCCCTGGATCACGTCGTTGCCGAGCTGGCCGAAGATCTCGTCCTCGCCCGCGCCGCCGGCGATGTAGTCGTTGCCGTACAGGCCCGCCGGCGTGGTGTCGGCGTGGTCGAGCAGCTCGATGTGGAACTCGGCGTGGCCGCTGTCCTTGTCGATCACGTGGCCCTGCGCGTCGACGGCGCGCGCGATGTACCGCGGGTCCTTCATCGCGTGGGCGTCCGGGTGCAGCGGATCGATCGTATTGCCGGCATTCGCGGCGCCCACGCCGATGAGCGCCTGGCCGTCGTCGACGCCGATCGTGACGCCGTAGACCGCAGAGCCGTCGAGGTTGCGCATGCGCACGTCGATTGCATCGGGGCGGAAGCAGATGTCCGCGTTGTCGCCGGCGATCGCATCGGTGCCGGCGCCGCCGTCGATGCGGTCGTCGCTGTCTTTCGCGCCAGCCACGTTGCTGCCGCCGATCAGGATGTCGTCGCCATCGCCGCCGTACAGCGTGTCGCGGCCCTCCTGGCCCATGATCAGGTCGCTGCCGTCCTGGCCGAAGATCACGTCGTCGCCGGTGCCGGTGCTGTTGTCCACCGCGATCGCGCTGAATTCCAGGAAGCCATTGCGCGGGTCGCCAGGCGGAAAGAGATCCCAGCAGACCGGCCGCAGGCTGGTCTCGGGGTCGAACGGATGGTCGTTCTTGCACTCGACCCGGCCCTGGTCGCCGAAGACGAGGTCGTCGCCCTTGCCGGCGTAGATCACGTCGTTGCCGGCGCCGCCGAAGATCACGTCGTTCAGGTCGCTGCCGGTGATGGTATCGGCGCCGCCGTCGGAGAAATCGCCGTCGCTGTACGACTCGATCTTGCAGACCAGGAACTCGTGCACCGAGAAGACGAACGGCGGGTCGGAAGCCCGGTGGTCGCGCTCGTCGGCGGTGAGCCGCGCCGAATCGCCGAAGGCGATGTTCGAACCCTGGCCGGTGTCGATGACGTCGTTGCCCGTGCCGCCGATCACGAGGTCGTTGCGGCCGCCGGTCCGGATGTCGTCGTTGCCGCCGAGCGCAGTGAAGATCGACCACACGCGGTCGATGTCGCGCGTGCTGACCGGGTTGAGCGCAAGGTCGTTGCCGGCCTTCTGCTCCTCGGCCAGGTAGTCGACCAGGCCATGGTCGCCGAAGACGATGTTGTTGCCGTCCTCTGCCGCCCGCCCGCCCGCGTCGACGAAGGCGTTGATCGCATCGTTGCCCTGACCGCCGAAGATCATGTCGCGGCCGGTGCCGGTGTCGATGAGATCGCCGGCGCCGAAGGCGGCGTCGGGCGCGATCGACTCGGCCTTGGTCAACGTGAACGTGTAGTCGGCATTCGGCGGCGTCTCGCCCACCGGGGCGTTGAAGACGGTGGCCGTGGTGCCGACACCGGTGATGCGCCCGTGGTCGCCGAAGACCACGTTCGCGCCGGCACCGGCACGGATCGTGTCCGCGCCGTTGCCGCCGAGGATCAGGTCGTCGCCGCCGTCGTCGGTGATCGTGTCGTCGGCTCCGTTGGCGAACTCGGTCGTCTCGACCCCGCGCACGAAACCGGTGGTGAGCAGCTTGTCGCTCGCGGTGGCGGCGGTCTTCTGGTCCTGCGACGCGGTCGGCGAGACCGCGAAGCCGAAATACGCATCACGCAACCCCGCGGCATTGACCGCGTGCACGGTGCCGCGCGGCACATCCTGCGTGACGATGCCGTGGTCGCCGAAGACGATGTCGTCGCCGCCCTCGCCGAAGATCGTGTCCTTGCCGGCCTCGAGCCGGTCCTTCACCGGCGGCGCGGCCAGGCTGAAGCCGCTGTCCGCCACCGGCACGAGCAGCGTGCGCGTGATCGGGTCGACGTTGAAGCCGGAGTCGCCGTAGATCAGGTCGTTCCCGCGTTGGCCGTGGATCGTGTCGTCACCCGATCCGCCAGCCAGGTGGTCGCCCGCCTGCGAGCCCCAGATCGTGTCGTTGCCGGCGCCGCCGTAGACCGTGACACCCACGCTGGGCAGCAGCGCATCGGGCACACCCGCGAACAGCAGGCGCGCGTCGATCACGTCGTTGCCCGCATGCTCGAACGGGTTGGCGCGCGGGAAGCGGAAGTCGTCGTCCGCGGTGCCGACCTGTTCGAACAGCTTCGGGCCGAGCACGAGGTTGTCCTTGCGGCTCGCGGCCTCGGTCGAGCCGGCGTACCACAGGCCGTCCTGCGACGTGTCGCCGTAGATCACGAGCGGCGAGTCGGGGCCACCCAGCCGGTTGCCCGGCGTGCCGGCCGGCACCAGCGTGATCGTGTCGCCGCCGATCGTGGCGATGGTGGAAGAGATGGCCAGGTTGCCGCCGCCATGCACCATCGTCAGCGTGCCGTGCCGCGCCGGGCCGTTGTTCGGTGCCGTGCCTTCGTCGGCCGGGTTCAGCGTGCCCGTGATCGTCAGTCGGTCGTTGCCCTCGCCGAGCATCACGTTGACGATCTCGATCGTCGACTTGCCGTCGGCGTGGCCGAACGTGATGCCGCCCGGGAAGACCGCCGCCTCGCCCAGCCCGCCGGTGCCGAAATCGAGCGCCGGCGCCATGCCCAGGCCGGACAGGTTGACGGCGCTCAGCGTGCCGACCTTGTCCTCGACACTCGAATCGTCGAAGACGTTGAGCGTATCGATCTGGTCCCGCTCGTCGGGCTGCACGCCGATCTGGAACAGCGGCGCGTTGCGCTCGGTCGGCAGCAGCAGGGCATCGGTCAGTGACCGGTTGCCGAGCGTGCCGCCTTCGACGGCCAGCGGCCCGCCGAGGCGCGTCAGCAGGTGCGGGCGCGGCGCGAACTCTTTCTGCGTCAGTGGGTCGATCGGCAGCGACGGCGGGGTCGTCACGGCCCGCACCGTCACCGTCTGCGGCACCCACCAATTGGCGGGCGTGAAGGTGAGCGGCACCGTGGCCGTGGTCGCCGTCGTCTGGCCGTCGGTCACCAGCGTGATGACGACGTTGGCCGCCGGCGCCGACGTGAGGCGCAGCGTGTAGGTGTCGCCCGGCAGGCTTTCGTCGACACCCGGCGTGGCGGGGTCGTCCTTCGTCACCTGCGTCGAGCCGTCGCTCTGTTCGACGATGACACCCGCATAGTCGTTGTCGTAGACCTCGACCGCCAGCTGCTTGACGACGCCGGCATACCCCGCCGCCGTGCTCGCCACGACCTTGTGGTCGAGGAAGCTGGTCTTGACGTCCTCGCGCACGGCATCGTCGACCGCGCCGACGGCGACGTCGATGCCGGTCGTCGAGTTCGACGCCGTGAAGTGCAGCGTCGCGACGCTGCCGGACACGTTGACGCCGCTGCCCGACAGCACGAGCTGGGCGGCGTCGAAGCTGATCTGCACGTCCACCGTCTCGACGCCGGTGAGCGCCTTCGCCAACTTAACGTTGTAGCTGTCGGCGATGCCGTAGGGCGAAGCGCCCTCCAGCACCATCGTGCCCGAGCCGGTGGGCGTGATCACCAGACCCGGCGCATCGTTGTCGACGACCTTGACCTCGACGTTGCGCACCTTGACGCGGTTGTAGGTGTCGATCGTGGCCTGCTGCGCGGCCTGCGCGGCGGCGTCGGCGCCGGCGGCCTCGACGACCGCCGAGACGCCGTGGCTCACCGCCACCGTGCGCTCGCCTTCGGCCAGCCCGTCGTCCACGCCGTAGACGGTGACGGTCTGGTCGGTCAGGTAGTTGCTCGAATCGAAGACGAGCACGACCGCGCGGTCGGGCACCACCTGCGGCGCGCCGTTCAGCGAGACCGTGTGCGTGAAGCTGCCGGGCGCGCCCTTGGCGATCCACACGGAGTCGCCGCCGGCGTCTTCTTCGTCGCGGTTGGAACGCGCCGCCGATACCGTCACGTAGACGCGGGTGCCGGCCGCCGGCTGCGTGGCCAGGTGCACGCCGTAGCTGTCGCGCGCGAGCGGGCTGCCCACCGCGCCCTCAGTCACGACGGTGCTGCCGGCCGATTCGGTGATCACCACGGCGCCGAGCGCCGCCTGCGCGATGGTCGGGTCGACCCCGTCGATCGCCAGGTGGTCGTAGCGGCTGTCCGCGGATGTCAGCAGGTGGCCGATCGCACCCGAGGCGCCTTCGAGCTGTTGCATCGCGATCGGTTCGCCGACATCGCCGCCGACATTGAAGCTGTCGCTGCCCAGGCCGCCGATCAGGCGCGTGGCCACGCCCACCGGCGTGCTGAGCACGTAGAAGTCGTCGTCCCCCTCGAGGCCGTCGACCTCGAGCACCTCGACATTGGCGAAGCGCACGTTGACACCCGCGCCGTAGACACCGTCCTTCGTGATGACGAAGTTGTCCGGGAACTCGGTGCCGAGAATCACCACCTTGTCGAAGCCGGCGCCGCCGTCGATCGAGACCGGCGCATTGATGTTGTATTGCACCGTATCGTTGCCGTCGCCCGGGCGCACGTTCATCTGGCCCTGCGTGGAGATGTCGCTCGTCAGCAGCGGGATCGCCACGCCGGCGGCATCGCGCAGGATGGTGCCGCCGGCATCGGTCTGCGCGAGCGCAAACGCGCGCACGACGAACAGGTCGTCGCCGGCGTCGCCTTCCAGGCGCAGTTCGGCCTTGTTGGAATACACCGTGATGGTGTCGTTGCCCTCGCCACCCTGCACCACCACCGGCATCGTCGCGCCGCGCGACAGGTAGCCGCGGGTCGTGCCGATCATCTTGAACTCGTCCGGCACCTGCACGTTCGGCGCCGTGCGGTCGCTGCCGTAGAGCTGGCCGATCTGCACCGTATCGGCGCCCTTGCCGGCGTCGATCGTCGTGATGGCGCTGTTGTCGTCCATCGCGAAACAGTCGTTGCCGCCCAGGCCGAGCACGGTCAGCCGGCCGTTCAGGTTGGCGTCGTAGTTGACGCGCTGCACCCCTTGCGGGCGGCTCGTCAGGCTGCCGCTGCCGTCCCGCGCCTGCGCCAGGTCGCCCGTCAGCAGCGCGACGAAGGCCGGGTCCTCGGCGGCCTCGTCGGGGAGGAAGCTGCTGCGGCGCAGCAGGAAGATGTCGTCGCTGGGCTGGCCTTCGCTGTTGAGCGCGCTGTCGACGCCGAAGACTTCGAGCGTGTCGACGCCGTCGTCCTTCTTGCCGGTATCGAGCACATTGACGACGTAGTTGCGCTCGGCGCCGCGCGAGCCCGTCGTGTGCACGACATAGCTGTCGGTATCGGCCTGGCCGTCAAGCGTGAGCGTGTCGCCGGTGCCGTCCGCGAAGACATGCATCGACTGCAGCTCGTTGACGACGAAGCGGTCCTCGCCGTCGTTCGCGAGCAGCGTCAAGTCGCTCCAGCTGCCGAAGGCCGTGGTATTGGCATCGAGCTTCGTCTGGTTGAAGGTGAAGGTGTCGACGTCGTCGTGGCCGTAGATGCGCGTGAAATCCTTCGTGTCGACGTTGAACGTGGCCAGCGAACCGGGCGCGCCGAGGCGCCCGATCGTGCCGCGCAGGTCCATCTGCGTGCCGCGCCCGTCGTCGACCTCGACCGCATCCACCTCGTTGCTCTTGCCGACGCGCCGCGTATCGCCGCGCAGCTTGATGCCGCTGCCGGCCACGATGCGGCTGGCATCGGACGTCGCCACGTTGTCGCCCACCCACAGCGCCGCCGTCAGGCCGGCCAGGATCTCGGCCTGCCCGACTGCCGTGTCGCCGGCCTCCAGCACGCGCGCGCTGCCGCCCGCCAGCAGCACCAGGTTCTCGGTATCCGCGGCCGAGGTATCGGGCACGGTCAGCCGCAGGTCGCCGGCCAGCGCGCGCGCGGCCAGCACGTCGAGCGTGCCGTTGGTTTCGGTGATGTAGACATTCATCGCCGCCTGCGCAAATAGCCGGCCGCCGGCGCGCGAATCGATATCCAGGTCGTCGCCATCGGTGCCGATGCTGCCGCCGCTGCGTGCATCGAGGTCGATGTCGGCGCCGTAGACGTTCAGGGCATCGCGCGCGCGGCCCTGTGCATCCTGCAGCGTGCCGGCGGCGCCGGCAGCGCCGGCCGGGTCAGCGGGCTGGGTGTCGTCGTTGCCGTCGACGATCGAACCCGCACGCGCCACCAGCGTGACGCTGCCTGCGCCCGCGTAGGCGTGGTGCACCCGCAGGTCACCCGCGGTCTCCTCGATGTAGATGCTCTGCGGCGCATCGGCGCGCAGTGCGCCCGAGCGCGCGCTGGTGCCCACGGCATCGAGCAGGTTGGTCTCGACAAAATTGATGCGCGTGCCGGCGCCGGCATTGCCGATGCCGCCGAGCACCGCCCTGAGCGTGATGTTCACGCCCGTCACGTCGGCCGCGCTGTCGTCCAGCGCATCGACGATCGAGGCCGGTGCCGTCAATGTCACGTCGTTGGCGGTGGATTCGATGCTGCCCACGCGCAGATCGCCCACCTGCTCGGTGAGCACGACAAAACCGTTCACCCGCGCGTCGACATGGCCCGCGCTGGCGCCGGCGATGTCGGTGATGCCGGTGAGGTTGACCTGCGTGGCCGCAACGCCCGCGTCGGCCGCGTTGACGACGATATCGCCGCCCCCCGCGGCGACGAGGCCCGCGGTGCCGGCCCCGCCCGTCGGGTTGACGAAGTTGTAGGTGGCCTTGATCGGCACGCCGGTGGCGATGTGGCCGAAATAACCGACGTCGACGGCGTTGCCGGACGTCGCACCCACCGGGAAGTCGGGGCGGAACTGGTTGAAGAACGGGGTCGGCGTGGTCGCGTCGGGCGGCCCGCCGACCGTCGCGCGCACGAGCACGCCGCCGGCATTGCCGGTCGACGACTCGAGCACCGCCGATTGCAGGATCACGTCGGCATTTCCGCCCGCCGGCAGCAGGCCGGCACGGACCAGGTCGATGCCGAAGGTGTGCGGGTTCGGGCGCGCCGCGCCGCCGAGTTGCGCCGCCGGATCGCGCAGCCGGCCCTTGAGGTCGACGAAGTCGTCGGCGCCGGCCTGGGCCACGAGGCGTATGCCGTCGGTGATGGCCAGCGTCGTGCCGCCGTGCGTGATCGTGTGGCTGCCCAGGTCGAGGTTGGCCGGGTCGATCGCGATCGCGACGCCGTTCTGCGCGTCGGTCGGGTTGGCGGCGAGCCGGATGCGCTGGTCGTCCAGCCGGATCACGTAGTAGAGGCCGCCGTCGGACAGGTTGCCGAGCGGCGCCGCGGCCGGGCTCGCGTGGTAGACCACCGCGTCGCCGGTCTCGAGCAGGTGCGCGGTGTCGAAGACCACCAGCGGGCCCTGCACGATGTCGACCGCGAGGTGTTTCTTCGCCCCCGGGTTCTGCGTGTCGTAGCCGATCGTGCCCTGCGGGGCCTGCAGCGTCAGGTCGCGCGTGCGGATCAGCGTGGTGCGCCCGCCGATGACCTGGTCGCGCGTGGTGCCGGCGACGATGTCGCCCGTCAGCGCGGTGATGCGGGTCTGGCCGATCGGGTTCTCGATCGTGCCGCCGAGCACGATGTCGGGTGCGTAGCCGAGTTGCGTATTCAGGTTCTCGACGACGACGTTGGTCGGGCTCACGGTGCGACGCAGGTCGAAGGTCAGGCTGGCCTCGCGGCCGTCGTACTGCGCCTGCAGGTCGACGAACGGATCGCCCCCGCCACCCACATGGATGTCGTTGACGATCAGGCGGCGCGTGGACAGGTTGGTGATCGTCACGCCGGCGAACGTGTCGGCGAACTGGAACAGCGCGCGGAAGTCGTTGCCGTCGTCGGCGGTGTCGTTGAGGATCTTGTTGGCGATAAAGAGGGCCTGCCCGCCGCCCGTGCCGGTGTTGGGCACGTCGCCGACGGTGGCGTCGCCGTTGGGGCCGGCGCCCAGCGTCACGGTCGCGCCGATGGCCTTCTCGACATGGCCGTCCGCGGCGATCAGCACTTCCGGGCTCGGGCCGGCGGACACCTCGACATCGGCATCCCAGCGGATCGTGCGGGTCTGCGTCTTGGTGGCGTCCTTGGCCACGTTCTTGTCGTCGGCCTGCACCAGCAGGGCCAGGTGGTCATACGTGCCGGGCACGCTGGCGCTCGTCGCGTCGGTATCGCTGCCGTCGATCCGGCGCAGCGGCGTATCGCCGTTCGCACGCGGCGCGGTCTGCAGGCGCGCGCCGTCCTGGGCCTGCACCAGGTCGGTCAGGTTGGTGTTGTTGCCGCCGCGATTGATCGGGATCGGGATGAACGCGATCGGGATCGCCTGGGTCGGCCGCTGCACGGTCACGTCGCGGTGGAACGCGCCGATATCGATGCCGCGCACGGACTTGATGCGCACGTCGGGCGCGATCACGGTCTGCACCGTGGAATCGGTATTGACGTTGGAGTCCGCGATGGCCACGGCCACGAAACCGCCCGCGAGCGCATGCGTCTGGTCGTAGGTGCTCAGGTGCGAGACCTGGGCGTTCAGCGTCACCGTGTCGGCCTCGATGTGCGCGCCGCGGGCGAGCGAGGTCTCGGTGGTGCTGACGATCGTCGTGTAGGCCTTGGCATTGGAGCCCGCGCCGGCGCCGCCGCCTTCGGCGTTGGCATACACGTGGGTATCCATCGACGCGTCGGAATTCAGCGCGACCTGGCCCTTGGCCAGCAACGTGACGCCGTCGCCGGTGAGGTAGGCCTTGCTCGTATTGAAGATATTGACCTCGGCCTGGTCGTCGATGGCCGAGATGGCGCCGCCGCCGACGTCGCTGATGTAGCCGTTGCCACGGCCCACTGCGTGGGTCGCCACGTTGATGTCGCTGCCGGCGCTCACCAGCGTGCCCGCGATCCAGGCCTGGGCGTCGTTGACGATGTTGATGCGTGCCATCGGCAGCGACACGTTGAGCAGGATGCCGACCCCGACGATGTCGGTATTGGCCGTCGACAGCCCGTCGCCGGCCGGCGGCGCGGTCAAGCGCAGCGACGCGCCGCCCTGCCCCAGCAGGCGGTGCAGCCCGACCGGCTGCGTCGACAGGTCCAGACGCAGTTCCTGCTCGCCGCTCGTCGGTGTCAATTCGATGCCGGCGCGGCCGAAGCCGTGCACGCCGCTGCGGCCGATGTCGTTGACGTCGATCGCCGCGCCACCCGGCGCGGCTGCGAGCTTGAACTGCCCAGGCGTGCCGGCATCGCGCACGTAGTAAGTGGCGCCGTCCTGCAGCGCCCCGAGCGTCTGGCGCACGAGCGTGTGCTGCACGCTGCGCCCGGCGACGGACTTGTCCGGGTTCAGCGCCAGTGCCACGCCGCGAAGCGTCGCGGCGTGGTTGGCGTCGCTGGCCAGCACGTCGCCCGCGAACGTCAGCGTATTGCCCGACACGCCCAGGATGGTCAGCGTCTTGTTGTTGCTCGCCGTGTTGCTGCCGCTGACGACGATCTGCTGCCCTGGCTCGAAGCCGTCGTTCGCCCAGTTGCCCCCGTCGTTGCGCACGATCGTGTCGGGAGGATTGGTCGCGCCTGTCACGTTCGTGAAGGTGACGCTGGCCAGCGACGCATAGCTCGGCAGCAGCTGGATGCGGTTGGCATCGGCCGCGAGCGTGAAATAGCTCTTGCCGTTGACGAGGCCGCCGATCGGCGAGCCCCCGGTCTGGTAGGTGACCCGGGTGAAGTCGCTGTAGCCGGAGCCGCCCAGGTAGTTGCCGTTGGTGTCGAAGCGGGCGAGGTAGAGGCTGTTGTTGTCGACCGTCGTGAACGCCGGCGCACCATTGGCGATGTCGGTGTCGCTGTTGCGCGTGCCGGCGGTGTCGACCTGGACGCTGCTGAAGCCGGTGGGCGGCGGGGCGACGTAGGTCACCGCCTGGCCGTCCGCAAAGCCGCCGACATGGATGAAGCCGTCGGCCGTGACGACGTCCGGCGACGCCGCAGGGTCGAACGTCACCGGGTCGGCCGTCGCATCCGTCCGGTTCGCGAAGAGCTTGATCGTGAAGTCGTCGATCACGCGCACGTAGTAGGTGCTGGTCGTATTGAGCGCCGGGCTCAGGCTGCCGCCGACGCCGGCGCTGTACTTGACCGCATCGCCGTTCTTGAACAGGTGCGGCGCATCGAAGCGGATGCGGTCGCGCAGCGCGTCCACGCCGGCCTGCGGCGCCAGGATCCCGCCGGTATCGGCCGTGGAGGCCGCGAACGTGGCGCCCAGCTTGATGGTGTCGTTGCCATTGCCGACCACGATCACGCGGTAGGTCCGCTCGGCGTTCGTCGCCGGATCGATGCCGCCGAGCGCGGGGCCCGCCGCACCGAGCGTGTCGTCCGTCTTGATCGACGTGTTGCTGCCCTCGTCGTAGGTCACGCGGTCGCCGTCGCTCAGGCCGTGCTGCTCGAAGCGGATCGTGTCCGCGGCCGTGTCCACCGACGTGATGTAGTCGGTGAGGATGACGCCGCCGGCATCGGTCTTGGCGAGGATGTCGGCCAGCACGTCGACACGGCCGCCGGCGACGACGCTGGCGTCGTCGCCCACGTAGGCCTTGACGGTCGGGCTGACGAGCCCGTCGCTGAGCATCGTGCCGACGCTGACCGCGCCGACCGACACGGCACGCAGCTGCGCATTGGCCTTCGCGCGGTGCGATTCCGCGTCGACCTTGACATCGCCGCCGGCGTTCACGACAGCGGCGTTTTCGATCGATGCGGTGACCTTCGGCGCGATGTTGTCCTTGGCGTTGAAGCCGATGCCCGAGCCGAGCCCGCCCGAGCCGAGCACGGCCTTGGCATTGCCTTCGTCGGTGCTGGTCGCCATCACGGTCACGTTGCCGCCGATGTCGAGCTTGGCGCCCGCGCCGATGCGTGCCTGCGTCTGGTGCAGGTCGGTGGCCGAGATCGTGGCCTGCGTTGCACTGGCGAGCAGCCCGACGCCGATGCTGGACAGCACCGAGTTGGTCGTGGACACCGACGTTGCGTCGAGCAGCAACGAACGTGCGTTCAACTGCGCGCCGTCGCCGACCGACGCCAGCGTGCTGCCCTGCACCGCCGTCTCGACGTTCATCAGCTGCAGGCTGAGGCCCGAGATGCTGCGGCCGGTGCTGCTCGCCGAGGCGTTCTGCGTGCTGCTGGCGCGGGCCTGGATGGCCGCGTCGGCATCGAGCACTCTGGCGCTGCTGCCGAGCGTGGCCTCGACAACGGCCGTCGGCGCCACCTTGGCGCTCGGCCAGATGCCCGCGCCGGAGAAGAGGCCAACCGCGATGGCCAGTGCCTTCGCATCCGCCGTGTTCTCGCCTGTCGCGTCGAGCTTGATCAGCGTGGCACCGTCCACGGTGCCGTCCATGCGGCTGCGCGTGGAGCCGGCCACCGTCGCCGACAGCGCCGAGCCGGCGATGCCGGCCAGCCCGCCGGCGCCGATCGAGGACTCGGCGGTGGCATGGTTCTTTCCGTTGGCTCCGACGACGACGACGCCGGGGATGTCGATCGATGCCGACGACCCGACCGACGCCCCCACGTTGGCCTGGCCGGTCACGGTCGCATTCGCGCCGCTCGCCGCCACGCCGGCCAGCGCCGCGACGCCGACGGAGGTGGCCTTCGCGTGGGCGGTGTTGTCGCCCTTCGCGTCGAGCGTCAGCGACGACGCGCCCGCCACATGGCCATCGAACCCGGCGGCCACGCCGCCCGCCACCGTCGCCGTCGGCAAGGCCACCGACACGCCGATCCCGGCACTCACCGACACCACCTCGGCGGAGGCATCGGCATTGTTGACCCCCTCGGCGCGCACGCCGACCGACGCGCCGTGCGCCACCAGTTGCGCAGCCGACCCGACCGTGGCGACGACGCCGGCATCCGACGTGATCTCGGCCACCGCATTGGCGCCGGCGCCTGCCGCGAGGATGCCGACGGTGACCGCCAGGGCTTGCGCCGTGGCGTCGTTGTTGCCCTGCGCATGGACCGTCACCGACGCGGCCGAATTCACGCGCCCGTCGAACCCGGCGCGCACGCCGCCCGCTACCGTGGCGCGCAACAGCGAGGCGCCGATGGCCACGCCGAACGAACCCGAGCCGAGGTCGGACCTGGCATGCGCGGTCTGGATCGCGGACGCGTCGACGAGCAGCGCGCCCGTCGTCGCGACGCTGCCCGACGCACCCACCTGCGCCACGACGACGGCCTGGTTCGTGATTTCGGCCAAGGCGCCGGTGTACCCGAGCGCCGCACCGCCCGCGATGCTGACCGACAGGTTCACCGCTTCGGCGTCGTTGACGCCATGCGCCTTGACGGTAGCGCTGGACGCGGCGAGCACGTCGCCATCCATCGTCGCGCGTGTCGCGCCGCGCACATGCGCCTCCGGCAGCATCACCGAGATGCCGGCAAACGCGCCGCCCGCGCCGCCCTTGGCCGAGGCCTCGGCCGTGTTGCTGGCGGTGGCGCTCACGTCGAGCGCGCCCGACAGCGTGATCCGGGCATCGGTGCCGACCGTCGCCGCCGTGACCGTGTCCGCGGTGATGTCCGCCGCCGCCTTGACGCCGGTGCCGCTGCCCAGGAAGCTGGCGGCGACCGACACCACGTCGGCATCGACCGTATTGGTGGCTTGTGCGTGCACACCCAGGCTTGACGCATCGACCGCCGCGCCGGCGCCCACGCCCGCACCCGTCTTGCTGCCGATCTTCGCGTCGAGCGTGATCGCGCCGACGGCGACCGCCGCGCTCAGTGCGACCCCCGTCGTGCTGCCGTCGACCGTGTTGGTGGCGAGTGCGGACACCGTCACGGCGCCGGCATGCAGCGTGGCGCCGTCGCCGATGCGGGCGGCGGTCTCGCCGCCGATCTGCTCGTCGAGACGGATCACGCTGACGCCGAGCAGGCCGCCGAGCGCGAGGCCGAGCGTGCTGCCGCCGACCCGTTGCGTGGCCAGCGCGGAGACCGTGACGTCGCCGGCGCGCACGTCGGCATGGTCACCGATGCGGGCGATGGTCTGGCCGCTGATCGTCGACGAGACGAGCACCACGTTGATCGCCACCGCGGCACCCGCCGCGACGCCGGTGGTCGTGCCGTCGGCAACCGAATCGGTCTCGGCATGCACCGTCACCGGGCCGCTGCCGGCCGAGACGCCGGCACCGTCGCCCACGTAGGCCAGCGTGTCGCGCCGGATCGTGCTGGTGGCGCTGACGCCGGCGCCGGAAGCCAGGCCGACCGCGATGACGTCGGCCGTGGGCTTCGCGACATTCCTGGCGTAGGCCTCGATGTCCAGGCCGCCGGCGGTGATCGTCGAGTCCCCGCTGGCGTAGGCCTGCGTCACGCCCTCGATGGTGGCGTTGGAAACCATCGCGGACACGCCGATCGCGCCGCCGGCGACGGCGACCGTCACGGGCGCGACGGTGGTCGTCGAACGGCTGTCGACGAGCACCTGGTGGCCGAGCGCGGTGAGCGCCGAAGCGTCGATGAACGCCTGCGTCGTGCCGCCGACCAGCACGTTCGACAGCGCGACGCCGGCCGCCGCACCGAGGCCTGCGGCCACCGAGACCAGCACGCTCGTGGTCTCGATCGTCGGCAGGTCGTGCGCCATGATCGTGATGTCGCCGTTGCCCGCCGTCACCGACGACTGGCCGATCGTGGCCGTCACGTCGTCGGTGATCGTGTTGTCGGCCAACGTCAAGCCGAAGGCGACGGCCGCCAGGCCGCCCGCGAGCGACACGCCGACGATGGTGGCCGAGATCGAAGACGTATCGTCGGCCGATACCGTGACCGCCCGTGCCGAATGCACATCGGACGCGTCGAGGATCGAGGCCTCGACGGTGTTGGCCACCGCGTTCTCGGACTTGACGCCCGCCACGCTGACCGCGCCGCCGAACCCCGCGGCGATGGCCACCGACGCGGCGAAGGCCACCGAGTGGATCTGCGCGTCTTCCACCGCGTCGACGACCACGTCGCCCAGGCGCGTGGTGACGTCGGCGTCGCGGATCGACGCGATGACGAGGTCCGTGATGGCGTTGTGCGCGATCGTCACGCCGACCGAGACCGCGACCGCCGCGATGCCGACCGCAAAGCCGACCGCCACCGCACCCGCCGCCGCCTCGATGGTGGAGGTGTCGTTCGCCGCCAGCGTGACGCGGTCGGCCGTGATGCCGGCCGCGCCGCTGCCGTCGATGAGGCTTTCGACATGGACCGCGCTGACGTTGTGCGCGGCCACGCCGGCGCCGGCGGCCGCCAGGCCGAACGCCCCGCCGCCGATGGCGACCGAGCCTGCGATCACCACCGCGGCGATCTTCTCCTCGGCCAGCGCCGTCAGGCGCAGGTCGTCCGCGGCATTCACGCTCGTGCCGATGAGGGCGGCCTTGACCTCGCCGCTGCCGGCGGGCGGCGCACCGCCGGGTGTCCAGCCGATGAAGTTGTCGGCCAGCGCAAGGCCGATGGACGCACCGACGCCCGCGGACACGCCGGCCCCGACACCCACCGCCGCTGCCACGACGACGGACGAGATCTTCGACTTGCTGGTGGCGTCCACGACGACATCGCCGGCGCTCACCAACACGCTGTCCTCGGCAAAGGCCCGCGTGCTGCTGAGGATCACGTTCTGCGACACCGCGCCGGCGCCGGCCACCGCGATGCCGACCCCACGCCCGCCGATGCCGACGGCGATCGACGCGGCCACCGCGACCGAATCGATGGTGGTGCCGGTCGCGCTGAGGCGGCCCAGCGCATCCCTCTCGAGCACGTAGGACTTGCCGTCCGGCGCCAGCACCGACCAGCGCTCGCCCTTGACGAGCGTGGACACCTTCAGCTTGTCCAGCCGCAGCCAGTTGGCATCGTGCGCGTAGTCGATCTGGTCGAGATGCAGCGTGGCATCGCCGCCGATATAGCGGTAGACGCGGCCGGCTTCGCCACGGCCGTCTTCATAACCCGGCGCGACCTCGACGGTGTCGCCGTAGTGCAGCGCCTGCAGATGGGCATCGGCGGGGTTGCCGCTGGTCCGCGTCGCGACATTGGTCTTGAACTTGGCGGCCGTCGAGACGCTGTCGAAGACCGCCAGCTGCTCGCCCGTGGCGGCGAAGATCTCGTCGCGCAGCGCCTGCAGCACGAGCATGTCGTCGCGCGCGTCCTGCGTATCCTGGGCGTGGTCGTCCGTCGAGTCGACGATCGCGGCATCGTCGAGCCTGTCGGCCGTCAGCTGCGGGTTCGAGGCGAGCGTGAAGGCGCCGCGGTCCTGCGTCTGGGCGGAGATCGTCACGTCGCCGCCGGTGCTGCGCACGTGCGTATCGGCATGGAGGACGTAGGCCTCGACGTCGTTGTGCACCTCGTTGAATGCGAGGGACAGGCCGATCGACAACGCGCCGGCACCGCCCGCGATGCCAATGGCGCCGGCCAGTGCGATGCCGCCGGCCACGGCATGGATGCCCGAGGCGTCGAAGGCCGTGATGTCGACCGCGTGCGCGTCGATGCCGGTGGCGCCGTCGCCATCGACATAGGCGTGCACGTAGGTCTGGATCCGGTTGGCGGTATACGACCCGCCGCCCGCGGCGGCCACGCCGGCGACACCGCCGCCGCCGATGGCGGCAGCCGCGGCGATCACGATGGCGTCGATCTGCGCATGGGTGCTGGCGGCCACGGTGAGGTCGCCCACCGCGTGCACGGATGCGTCGTGCACGAAGGCCTGCACCTGCGACGGATGGGTGTCGACGATCTGCGTCCACAGCCGCGTGTCGCCGTAGTCCTGCGTCGACAGGTTGCTCGCGTCGACCAGCACCCAGTGTTCGGTGTCCGTGGCATACAGCTGCGTGCCGTCGGCCAGCGACACCGGGCCGGTGCCGTCGCCGATATAGCGGTAGACGCCGGGCGACGTCGTCACCAGGGCGCTGGCGCCCTCGGACCAGTCGAACGCCGCCAGCGCCACCGCAGCGCCGGCGAGCGTCTGCAGGCCGATGGTGCGGTCGTCGACCACCACCACGCGGTAGGTCCGGTCGCGCAGCAGCCCGCCGGCATCGCCGTTGGTGCTCTGGAAGGTGACCAGTTCACCGTTCCTGAAATTGTGGTCCCTGCCGAATTTGAGCGTATTGCCGGCGACCTCGGTCAGCGCATCCAGCGCTGCGGACGCCACGCGCCCGTCGACCTGGACCAGATCGTTCTTGGCCAGCGCATGCGGCGCCGCGTCGGTGCTCGAATAGTCCCAACGCGTGCGGTCGATGCCAGGGATGAAGAGCCAGTCGCCGTTGCTTGCGTAGTGCTGCACGTTGTCAGCGAGCGATACCGCGGCCGCCTTGTCGGCGCCGAGGTAGCGGTAGGCCCCCACCCCTTCGACCAGCACCACGTCGTTCGTATTCAGGTCCGGCGCATCGAGATTGGAATCGGTGTACTTCGACACCGGCTGGTCGCCGAGGAAACGGTAGACGTCGCCGTTGCGCACGCCGCCGACGACCTGGACCGTCTGGCCCCGCGCAAGCAAGCGCGGCATGGCCGACGAGACGAGGTCCGGCACGACGCTGCTCGCGCCCGGATCCCAGCCGATGAAGTTGCGCGCGACCGCCACGCCGATCGACACGCCGACCCCGACGCCGACACCGACCCCCACGGCCACCGACGCGCCGATGACCTTGGCATCGATCGCGCCGTCCATCGCCGAGCGGATGCTCGTGTCGCCGGCGCTGTGCAGGTCGCTGTCGTCGACGAAGGCGTTGGTGCGCGTCAGGATCACGTTGGTCGCCGCCGCGCCCGCGCCGGCCACGCCGACACCCACGCCCAGGCCGACGCCGACGCCGACCGACGCCGCGAAGGCGATCGCATTGATGGTGGCGTCCTCGTCGGCCGCGACCGTGATGCCGCCCGCGCCGCTGGCATGCACCCCGTTGGCGCCCCCCGTACCCGCGCCGCCCGCATGTTCGATCGAAGCCTCGACCGAACCGGTGATGGTGTTGCTCGCCACGGCCACGCCGATCGCCACGGCCACCCCTGCGGCATCGCCGAAGGCCACCGCGATGGCCGCGGACCCGGCCAGCGTATTGATCGTCGAGTCGTCGCTCGCCTTGAGCGTCACGCTGCCGGCGTGGATGCCGGTTGCACCGCCGCCGTCGATGGTGCTCGTCACGTCGACGCCGATCCGGTTCTCGGCATAGACGCCGGCGCCGGCCGCACCCACGCCGACGGCGAGGCCGACGCCAACGGCGATCGACCCGGCGAAGACGATGGAGTCGATCTTCTGCGCGGCTGTCGCGGTCAGCGTGACGTCGCCCACGGCATCGACGCTCGTATTCTTCAGCGCGGATTCGACCGTGGTCGGCACGGCCGTGCCGTCGGGCGTCCAGCCGATGAAATTGCGCGCCACCGCGACGCCGATCGAGGCCCCCACGCCCACACCCTCGCCGACGCCGACGGCCACGGCCGCCGCCACCACGACGGACGAGATCGTCGAGGCGCTCATCGCGTGCAGGTCGACGTCGCCCGCGCTGTGGATCACGCTGTTCTGGCCGAACGCCTGGACGTTGGTGAGGATCACGTTCTGCGACACCGCACCGGCGCCGGCCACGGCGATGCCGGCGCCTTCGCCGACGCCGACCGCGATCGACGCGGCCACGGAGACCGAATTGATGGTGCTGCGCGCGACGCCGACGCGGCCCGTCGCCGCGTCGAGTTCGAGCACGTAGGACTTGCCGTCCGGCGCCACGACCGCCCAGCGATGGCCCTCGATCTCGGTCGACACGCGCAGCTTGTCGACCCGCAGCCAGCGCGACGACGTGTAGTCCTCGGCCGAAAGGTCGACCCC
>JAHECD010000212.1 GCA_024641945.1 Rubrivivax sp.
GCGGCGCTGGCCCATGGTGTCGACGCCGCCGCGGTGCTCGGCGTGCCGTTCGAGGGCGAGGGCAACGCTGGCGCGATCATCTTCGAGCGTGCCGAGGCGATGGACGATTCCCAGCGTGCGCTCGCCTGCGATGCGGCGCTGTTCGTCGGCCCGGTGCTGCTGCTCAAGGCGCGTGCCGACGCGCCGTTCATCACCCGCCTGCGGGCGTTCCTGCCGGGCTACTCCGCGGGGGCCAGCGCATCCTCGCGCCAGAGCAGCCTGATCGTCGTCGCGGCCGTGGCCGTTGCCATCGGCGTGGGGGTGTGCTGGCCGACCACCTGGCACGTGGTGGCGCCCGCGCGTGTCGAGGGACTGGGCCAGCGCGTCGTGCCGGCGCCTGCCGATGGCTTCCTGCAGACCGTCAAGGTGCGCCCCGGCGAAGCCGTGAAGGCCGGCCAGGTGCTGGCCACGCTCGACGACCGCGAGCCTGCGCTCGAGGTCGAACGCGCGGACGCCGAGCGTGCGCAGTTCGACCGCCAGTACCGGGACGCCCTGACGCGCGACGATGCCGCGGCGGCGGTGATTGCCGGTGCCAAGCTCGAGCAGGCTGCGGCGCGCCATGCACTGGCGTTGCGCCGCCTCGAGCGCACGCAGTTGCTGGCGCCATTCGACGGCGTCCTGCTCAGCGGGGACCTCGCGCCGTCGCTCGGCATGCCGGTCAAGCGCGGGCAGGAACTGATGATCGTGGCGCCGGCGCAAAGCTGGCGCATCGTGGCCGAAGTCGATGAACAGGACGTGCTCGCGGTGCAACCCGGGCAGAAGGCGAGGGTGCTCTTCGCGGCCCTGTCCGGCCGCTCTGAAGATTTCACACTCGCGCGCGTCTCGCCGGTCGGTCAGGTACTCGAAGGCCGCAATGTCTTCGAGGCCGAGGGCCAGCCTGCCGGCCCCGCCGAGGGCCTGCGCCCCGGACTGCGCGGGGTGGCGCGCATCGAGGCCGGTGAACGCGCGCCAATCGCCGTGTGGTGGGAGCGCGCCATGAACGCGCTGCGCCGCCTGATGTGGACGGTGATGGCATGACCGTTTCGCACCTCTTCATAGAGCTCATCGCGGCGCGCGCAGCGCCGAGGGTGGTCCGGTGAGCACGCTGTCCGCACCGCTGCACTCGCCCGAGTGGTACCGCGTCGCGCCGCTGCGCCTGCGTCTGCGCGCCGGCGTCACGGTCTCGCGCCAGCCGGTGCGCGGGCAGGTCTGGCACGTGCTGACCGACCCGGTGTCCGGCCGGCACCACCGCTTCAACGACAGCGCGTACCGATTCATTTCCGGTTGCGACGGCCAGCGCACGCTCGACGAGGTCTGGTCGATGCAGCTCGCGGCCGACGGCGACGCCGCGCCGACGCAGGCCGAAGCCATCCACATCGTCGCGCAGGCCTACGCGGCGCAGATCCTGATCGGCAACGTGGCACCCGATGCGGCGGCGCTGGTAAAGAAGCAGGCCCGTGCGGACGCCCGCCGCAAGCGCTCGGCCGCCAACCCGCTGGCTTTCCGCGTGCCGCTGTGGGACCCCGACCGTTTCCTCGCGCGCCACCTGTCGGCCGTGCGTGCGCTGCTCGGCCCGGCCGCACGCACCACGGGCTGGGCGGTCGCCGCTGCCGGGCTGCTGTGGATGGTGCTGAATGCCAGCGAGCTCGGCCGCGACACCCGTGTGCAACTGGAATCCCCGCGCCTGCTGCTGCTGATGTGGCTGGCCTACCCGCTGCTCAAGGCGCTGCACGAATTGGCCCATGCCTTCATGGTCAAGGTCCACGGCGGCCACGTGCACGAGATCGGCGTCACGTTGATGATGCTGACGCCCGTGCCCTACGTCGACGCGTCGGCGGCCACGGCGTTTGCCGGCAAGCGTGAGCGCATCGCGGTGTCGGCCGCCGGCATCCTGGTGGAGGCCATCGCGGCCAGCGTCGCGCTCGCCGGCTGGTCGCTGCTCGAACCGGGCCTGGCCCGGCAGGCCTGCCTGGCGGTGGCCGTCGTCGGCGGCGTGTCGACGCTGCTCGTCAATGGCAATCCCCTCATGCGCTACGACGGCTATCACGTGCTGTGCGACGCGCTCGAGCTGCCCAACCTCGCGGTGCGCAGTGCACGCTGGTGGACGCTGGCGCTGCAGCGCACCGTCTTGCGCATGCCTCAAGCGCAGCTCGAGGCACTGGCGCGCGGCGAGACTCCCTGGCTGATGGCCTACGCACCCCTGGCGTGGGTGTGGCGCGTGGTGCTGCTGGCCACGATTGCGGTGGCGTTGGCACACACGAGCACCGCGCTCGGCATCGGCCTGATCATCTTCGCGGCGTGGGCCGCCGTCGGCCAGCCGCTGCTGGCCGGCGGGCGCTGGGTCTGGGCATCACCGCAGGCCGGCGGGCAGCGTCTGCGTGCCGGCCTGGCACTGGCGGCCGCGGGCACGCTTGGCGCGGTGCTGCTGTTTGCCGTGCCGCTGCCCGAGCGCACGCAGGCGCCTGCCGTGGTCTGGCTTCCCGACGACGCGGTGCTGCGCGCACACAGCGATGCGCGGGTGGAGGAATTTCTCGTCGCCGACGGCACGCAGGTCGAGCCCGGCATGCCGGTGGTGCGGCTGTCGAACGAGGAGCTGCTGGCCGATCTGGCGCGTGTGCGTGCCGAGTTTCGAAGTGCCGAGATCGAGCGCCTGCAGCGTTTCGAGACCGACGCCGCACGCTCGGCCGTGGCCGACGACGACGTGCGCCGCCTGAGCGCCGAAGTGGCACGCCTGCAGGACCAGGCCGATCATCTGCTCGTGCGTGCCGCGAGTGCCGGCCGCGCGGTCATCACCGAGCCTCAACGCAGCGTCGGGCGCTGGGTGCCGCAGGGAGAGATCCTGGCGCAAGTGCTGCCACCCGGCGCACCGATCGTGCGTGCGCTCGTCGGCAACGACGACATTGCGCTGGTTCGCGACCGGCCGGGCGACATCCAGGTGACGCTGGCACACGGCCAGGGCGAGACACTGGCAGCGACGTTGCGCCACGCCGTGCCACGTGCCACGTTCGAAATGCCCACCGCCGCCTTGGGCGACGCCGCCGGCGGCCCGGTCGCCATCGACCGCAGCGACCCCAGCGGGCGTATCGCGCTGGAGCCGCGGTTCGTATTCGACCTGGCACTGCCTGTCGGCACCCCGGCGCGTGTCGGTGCACGCGCAATGGTCACCTTTGTGCATGGCCACGCCAGCGCCGCCGATTGGCTCGCGCGTGCCGGGCGACAGGCCTTCCTGAGGCACTTCGTGCGATGAATACCGCCGCCTCGCCTTTGAGCGCTTTCCCCACTGGCGCAGGGGGCGCCGGCCGCACGCGGCCGGGCCGCGCCGGTGCGCTCGCGGCGCATCCGGCCTGGCGCCG
>JAHECD010000127.1 GCA_024641945.1 Rubrivivax sp.
CATGTGGACCCTGGCTGCGGAATACCTGCTGGGCCAGCTCGGTGCCGGCGTGCGCACGCCGATGCAGCAGGAGATCGAGATCGAACTCGTGGTGCGTGCATCCACGATGCCGCCGCCGCGTCGCGCGTAACGCTGAGCACCCGAGTGGGCATCAGGTCGGGTCGCAGGCGGTCGGCACAACCCCCGCGGTCTGCATGCACTGCCGCCGGTGGCCTGCAGCCCGACGCTCTGGAGTTTGCACGCGGCGTTTGGCGACCGTGTGCGGACAACGCGGTGCCGGTCGATCGCAGCGCAACACGTGGAGCCGCCGAGATTCGCCACGATCCGCAAAGAGCTGCCGAGAGTAGCCAAAAGCTGCCCGACTTCAGCCCGTCGACCACGCCGCCATCAATGCGTCCGGCACGTCGATGCCCTCGGACAGTGCCGTGCGGCGCAGCGCTTCGCGCCGCGCGCCGGGCAGGCGCACTTCATCGTCTCTCAGCATTTCATCGATCAGCACTTCCACACGGTCGAGGTAGCTGTCCGTGCCGGCCAGGGCGCCGGGGTCGATCACTATGAAGAGTTGCCCGAGGTGCGGCCGGTTGCCCTCGTCGACGAAGAAGCTGCTGGCCTCGAACCCGAAGCTCGCGCCGATCACCGCGCTGACCAGCAGTTCGACCACGAGCGCGAGCATGGCGCCCTTGGTCGACGACACCGCGCCCAGTGGCAGCATCGACCCCGCGAGCGCGGCCTTGGCATCGGTGGTGGGCTGGCCGTTGGCGTCGAGTGCCCATCCGGCGGGGATCGGTTTGCCGTCGCGCGCTGCGACCATCACCTTGCCGCGCGCCACCTCGCTCAGGCTCAGGTCGACCATCAGCGCGTCGCGGGCGCCCGGCGTGGCGTTTGCATCGGGCCGGCGAGGAAAGATGGCGGCGATCGGGTTCGTGCCGAAGATGGGGTGGCGGCCGCCGGCCGCCGGCATCGCCGCCGGCGAGTTGGAAAAGCCGAGCCCGACCATGCCCGCGTCGGCCACGGCACGCAGATGATCGACCACCACACCGCAGTGGTGGCTGTTGATCACCCCCGCCAGTGCGACCCCGTTTGTCGCGGCCGCGCCCACGGCCTGCGCCACCGCCAGGTCGCAGGCCGGGAACGCCAGGCCCTCTTGTGCATCGACCACCAGCGCACCGCCCCGCTGGCGCACCACCCGCGCCTGCGCCGAACCGACCACGCGGCCGTTGCGCAGGTGGGTGGCGTACTGCGCCACGCGCGACAGGCCATGCGACCCCAGGCCCTGCGCCTCGGCCAGCACCAGGCCGCGGGCCGTGCTCAGCGCCATCGTGTCGTTCGCACCGGCGGCGCGCAGCACGCCGGCCACGCGTGCCGTCAGCGCGTCGGTGGTGAGCCTCATGCCAGCGCCTCGAGCACGCGCTCGGCGATCAGCTGGCTGACACGCTCGTTCGATTCGGCGGTGACGCCGGCCACGTGCGGCGTGAGCAGCAGGTTGGCGCAGCCTTGGAAGTGCGGCGTGGCGGCGAGCGGCTCGCTCGTGAACACGTCGATGGCGGCGCCGCCCAGGTGGCCGCTGCGCAGCGCGGCGGCCAGCGCCGGCTCGTCGACGATGCCGCCGCGCGCCGTGTTGATCAGCACCGCACCGGGTTTCATCGATGCGATGCGCGCGGCGTCGAACAGCCCGCGTGTCGAGTCGACGAGCGGGACGTGCAGGCTCACCACGTCGGCGGTGCGGACCACCTCGTCGAGGCCGGCGCAAACCGCCGCGCCGTCGGCAAAGGCCGGGTGGTCGCGGTCCATCATGGCGTCGAACGCCAGCACGTTCATGCCCAGTCCGCGTGCGAGCCGGCCCGTGAGCTGGCCGATCGACCCGTAGCCGACCAGGCCGAGCGTCTTGCCACCCGCCTCGCGTCCACCCGAAAGCGCGTTGCGCGGCCACTGCCCGGCGGCCACGGCTGCGGTGGCGGCATAGGCCCCACGCAGCAGCACCATCGCGCTGGTCACCACGTACTCGGCCACGCTCAGTGCGTTGGCGCCAGTGGCCGGGATCACCCGCAGGCCACGCGCCTCACAGCCGGCCACGTCGATGTTGTCCAGCCCGACACCCAGACGGCCGACCACGCTGCACCGCGTGAGCGCGGCCAGCAGGTCGCCGCGCACCTGGGTCCGGTTGCGCACGATCACGGCGTCGGCATCGGGCGCGGCCAGCAGCAGCCGCGCCGCGTCGTCGACGAGCGTGGGTTCATACGTCACGCTATGCCGGGCCCGCAGGCGGTCGACGGCACCTTCGTCCATGAACTCGGTGATCAGGATCTTCTTCTGGGTCATGGCAGGGGCACGAGCAGGACGTGCTTGAACAAGGTGTAGAGGCCCGTCAGCACGGCGACGACCGACACGGCGCGGACCAGCGCCGTGCGTGGCGTCCATCGGTCGTGGTTGGCGACGACGAGCAGCACGGCCATGGCGGCCGCGCTGCTGGGCAGAAAGCCCAGCGGCTCGAGCGCAAAACCCCAGCCGAGCATGACGATCGCCACGCCGGCGCGGCGCGGCATGGAGCCGTCCAGCGATGGCGTGGCGTGGGTGCGGCCGGCCAGCGTGAGGGCGATGTAGACGAGCCCGAGCGCCACCATCAACGCCCCCACGGTGCGCGGGAATACGGCGCCGAGGTCGGAGAAGTCGCGCGAGGCCCAGACGGCCAGCGCACCGACGATCACGGCAAGCGCGCTGCCGGCGGCACCGGCCCGGTCGGGAGGCGGGCGTGGTTGCTCAGTCATCGCGGGCTTTCGACACCGCGGCGCGGCGCGCGGACCACCAGGGCCAGGCCAGCCCCAGCGCGATGAACGCGATGATGGCCATCGAGATCGGGCGGCCGAAGAATTCGGCAAGCACGTTGCCCCTGGCGCCGCCGATCAGGTGGCCCTGCACATACCCGCGCTCGGCGATCGAACCCAGGATCAGGCCGAGCACGATGGGCGAGGCGCTGAAGCCGAAGCGCCCGAGCACCCAGGCCGCGACACCGAGCACCACCATCTGCTGCACCTCACCTGCGTTGTTATGCACCGCGAAGCTGCCCAGGATCGTGAGCAGCGCCACCGACGGTACGAGCACCGCCTTGGGGATCGCGACGATGGAGCGGAAGGCGAACCGCCCGATCAGCAACCCCGCCGGCAGCATGATCAGCGTGGAAAGGATGAGGCCCCAGATGAACGTATAGACGATCGGCGCCTGCTGCGTGAACAACGTGGGCCCGGTGCGGATGCCTTGCACCAGCAGCGCACCGAGGATGATCGCGTCCGGCGGTGTGCCGGGAATGCCGAGCACCAGCGTCGGGATGAATCCGCCGCCCACGGTCGCGTTGTTCGCCGACTCGGTGGCGACCACGCCGTCCGGCTCGCCCTTGCCGAAGTTGGCGCTGCGCGGCGACGAGCGCCGTGCTTCCGAATACGCCACCAGCGACGCGATCGACCCGCCGGCGCCGGGGAGGATGCCCACCACGGTGCCGATGATCGAGCTGCGCGCCAGGTTGAACTTGGCCCGCCCCATCAGCGCCACGGCTTCGCGCAACCGGAATCCGGCCACGCGGCTGGTGCCTTCAAGGTGGGCCACGGGCGTGGCGACGAGTTCGATCAGGACCGGAATGCAATACAGGCCGATGAGCGCGGAGACGACGTCGACGCCGCCGAGCAGCGATTTCGAGTCACCGACGAAGCGCACGTCGCCGCCGACTTCCGCCACGCCCACCATCGACAGCAGCAGCCCGGCGGCGCCGCCGATCAGGCCCTTGACCGTGCTGCCCTCGCCGAGCGACGCGATGAGCGTCAGGCCGAAGACCGCGAGCCAGAAATATTCGACCGGCCCGAACTTCAGCGCCACCGTGGCCATCGGCGGCGCCAGCAGCAGCAGGAACCCTGCGCCGACGAGCCCGCCGACCACCGACGACAGGCAGGCCAGCGTGAGCGCCAGGTCGCCGCGGCCCGTGCGCGCCATCGGATAGCCGTCGAACGTCGTGGCGATCGACGACGGCGTGCCGGGGGTGTTGAGAAGGATGGCGGCATAGGCGCCGCCGTAGATGGCGCCGGTATAGATCGCGCCCAGCGCGATCAGCGCCGACGCGGGGGGCATCGAGAACGTGAACGGCACCAGCACCGCCACCGCCATCGTGGCGGTGAGGCCGGGCAGGGCGCCGATGACGGTGCCTGCCACCACGCCGGCCAGGGCGAGCAGCAGGTTCGTCGGCGTCAGCGCCGCGAGCAGGAAGTCGAGACTGCTCAAGCGCCTACTTCTTGACGATGCCCATGTCCTTGGCCAGCCCTTCGTAACGCGCCTTGATCTCGGCCATGAAGGCCGGCATCTTGTCGGGCCCGACATTCAACATGGCAAAGCCGCCGGCTTCCATCTTGCGGATGAACTCCGGGTCCGCATTGATCTTGGCCAGGATGTCGGCCAGCTTGGCCTGCACGTCGGCCGGGGTCGACTTGGGCACTGCCACGCCGCGGTAGGCGCCGCCGACGAGATTGAAGCCCTGCTCCTTGAAGGTCGGGCAATCGGGGATCGCCGAATGGCGCGCGTCCATCGCCACAGCGATGCAGCGCACCTGGTCGCCGAGCTGCATCTTCACGCTGGTGTAGCCCCAACTCCCGCTGACCTGCTTGCCGAGCAGGGCGGTGTTCGACGGCCCCGTGCCGCCGAACGGCACGTAGGTCGTCTTGATGCCGGCGAGCTTGTCGAACTGCTGCTGTGCCAGGTGGTTGGCCGAGTTGGTGCCGGAACCCGACAGGGTGGTGGCGCCGGGCGCCTTCTTCGCGGCCTCGACGAAGTCTTTCAGCGTCTTGATCGGGCTGTCCGCCGGGACGAGCAACGCATCGGGTGTGTAGTGGAACCAGTAGACCGTGGTGATGTCGTCGGTCTTGAAGCCGACATCCTTCTGCAGCGGTTGCAGCACGATGTGCGGCAGGTTCGTGCCCATCACGGTGTAGCCGTCCGCCGCCATGCTGTTGAGCTGCGACCAGCCCGCCGCGCCGCCGGCACCGGGCTTGTACTGGATGGCAACGGTCTGCCCCGTCAGCTTCTTGAAGACCGGCTCCTGCAGGCGCGCGGACACGTCCGATTCGCCGCCGGGGCCGAACGGGATGATGTAGTTGACCGTCTTGTCCGGATAGCCGGCTGCGAATGCAAACGGCGTGGCAATGGCCAGGGTGGCCGCGATCAGATGTTGGCGGTAGCTCATGAGGGCTCTCCTGATGAAATTGGCGTGCACGGGCTGCACGGCCCACCGCGGGCCGGTCGGGCATCCGTGCCCAAGGTGGCACGGTGTACCGCCTGCGGCGGGTTGCAGCCAATAGGCCGCAACCCGAGGTCACCCGCGATCAGGCGCTTTCGTACAGGCGCGTCATCACGAATTCGCGGTGGCCCAGGGCCTCCGCTGCCGTGAGCCGGCCGTTGGCGGTGCGCAGCATGTTCTCGAGCAGCTTGTCGCCCGCCTGATCCAGCGTGATCTCGCGTTGCAGCAGGCCCGTCACGTCGACGTCGATGTGCTCGCTCATCGTGCGCACCGTGCGCGGGTTGGCGCAGATCTTGATCACCGGCACGATCGGATTGCCGATCACGTTGCCCTGGCCTGTGGGGAAGAAATGCACGGCGTAGCCCGAGGCGGCGCACAAGGTCACCATCTCGGCCGCGGCGCTGGACGAATCCATGAACCAGAGGCCCGGGTGCGTGGGCATCTCGGCCTTGTCGATGACACCGTCGACCGTGCACTTCTTGCCGATCTTCTGGATGTTGCCCAGTGCTTTTTCCTCGATCGTGGTCAGGCCGCCGGCGATGTTGCCCTTGGTGGGCTGGCTGTCCGACAGGTCGCTCGTCTTGTGGCGGTTGATCACATCCTGGTAGCGGTCGAACATGAACTGGAACTTCTGGCGCACCGCATCGTTGGCGCAGCGCGCGGCGACGATGTGCTCGCCGCCGGTCAGTTCGGTGGTCTCGCCGAAGCACAGGTAGCTGCCCAGCGCATGCAGCTTGTCGAAGGCGTCGCCCACGCTCGGGTTGGCGCCGCAGCCGCTGGTGGTATCGCTCTCGCCGCACTTGGTGCTGACCCACAACTCGTGGATCGGGCACACCTCGCGCTGCTTCTCGCTGGCCCACTGCACGAACTCGCGCGCGGCCTTGCTGGCCCGCATGATGGTGTCGTGGTCCCCGTGCAGTTCGATGCCGAACCCCACCACGGGCTTGCCGGTGGCCTTGATGCCTTCGACGACCTTCTGCGTCCAGCCGTCCTCGATGCCGATCACGACGACGGCCGCGACGTTGGGATTGCACCCCGCACCGATGAGCGTGCGGAAGTGCAGGTCGAGGTCGGCGCCGAACTGCAGCCGGCCGTACGGGTGCGGGATGGCCATCGCGCCCTTGATGTTGTGGGCGACGGCTTCTGCCGAGGCGTTGGACAGGTCGTCCAGCGGCAGGATGATGACGTGGTTGCGCACGCCTACGCGGCCGTTCTCTCGCCGGTAGCCGAGAAAGGTGGTGTCTTTGTTGATGACGGACATGTCGGTTCCTTGCAATGGGGGTCTGTGTCTGGCGGCCGTTGATGGCGCCATTTCGAGGGGGGCGGCTTCGGCCGCCGGGGACGATGCCCCTCTACCAGCGCTTCGTCTTGATGTTGTGCACGTGGGCGTGCTCGCCGGCCTTGACGGGCGCGACGACCTTGCCCATGTCGATGCCGTACTTGATGACGGTATCGCCCACGGCCATGTCCTTCAGCGCCACCTTGTGGCCGATGGGGATGTCCTGCAGTGCCTTGACGCTGGTGGACTTGTCCTCGTCCATGATCCAGCCCTCGAGTGCCGTTCCTGCCTTCACGCCTTCGACGACGACCACCGCCACGGTGTCCTTTGCGTCGTGCAATACGAAATGAATCATTGCCTGGTCTCCTGCAGCGCCGCCGACCGTGGCCGCGCAAGCCGTCGATCCTAGACAGGCCTGAACCGATGTCAAACAGGTCATACAGATGACCTGGATCTCTCCCGGTTTCGGCGACACAATCGCGCGCATGCCGCCGCCCGCCTTCCAACCCATCGCACCCGAGGCCGCCGGCATGCCGCTCTACCGCGCAGTGAAGCGCGCGTTGCTGCAATCCATCGAGGCGGGTACGTTGGCGCCCGGTGCAGCGCTGCCCAACGAGACGGCGCTCGCGCGTGCGTTCGAGGTTGCCGTCGGCACGCTGCGGCAGGCCGTGGGTGAACTGGTGGCGGAGCACATCCTCGTGCGCCGCCAGGGGCGGGGCACGTTCGTCGCGACACACAGCGCGGAGCGTTTCCTGTTCCAGTTCTTCCACGTCGAACGCAGCGACGGCCTGCGCGAGGCGCCCGCCGTCGAGATGCTCGGCTACGAGCGCGGGCGCCTCGACGACGAAGCTGCCGAAGCGCTGGGCAGCCGGCCCGGTGACCCGGCGTTTCTGGTCGAGAACCGTCTGCTGCTCCAGGGCCGGCCCGTCGTGCACGACCGGATCGCGATTCCGGCCTCGCTGTTCAAGGGGATGACGGAAAAGCGCCTGCGCGAACGGCCCGGCACGATCTACCGCCTCTACCAGGACGAGTTCGCGATCACGGTCGTGCGGGCGCTCGAGCGCTCGCGTGCAGTGGCCGCCGACCGGGCCACCGCGCGTGTGCTCGGGGTCCAGGTCGGCACGCCGATGCTGCAGGTGCGCCGCACCGCGCTGACCTTCGGTGACAAGCCGGTGGAATACCGGGTCTCGACCGTGCGCACGGCGCAGCACGAGTACGTCCAGACGCTGTCGCGCCCGGTATGACGCCTGCGCGGGCCACCGCGCGCTCAGTATGATCGAGCGATGAAGATCTGTATCGTGGGCGCGGGCGCCATTGGCGGGTTCATTGGGGCGCGGCTCGCGGCGTCGAATCGGAACGACGTGTCTGCGCTTGCGCGCGGGTCCACGCTCGACGCGCTGCGCGCCCAGGGGTGGCGCCTGCGCATGGGCGACGCGCTCGTCGGCGGGCCGGCCCGCGCGTCGGACCGCGCGGCCGATCTCGGCGTGCAGGATGTCGTCGTCATCGCCGTCAAGGGCCAGTCCCTCGGCGAGGTCGCTCCGGGCATTGCGCCGCTGCTGGGGCCGCAGACGACGGTATTGCCGGCGATGAACGGCGTGCCGTGGTGGTTCGGCGCGGGTGTGCCGGCGGTCGGAGAAGCCCCGCTGGACAGCGTCGACCCCGGTGGCCGCATCGCCGAGGCGATCCCGCTGCACCACGTGGTGGGCTGTGTTGTGCATGCCAGCACCTTCGTCGCCGAACCGGGCCTCGTGCAGCACAAGATGGGGCAGGGGCTGATCATCGGTGAGCCCGCGGGGGGCCTTAGCGAGCGTGTGCAGGCCCTGGGCGCGCGGTTGCGCGAGGCCGGTTTCGACACGACCGAATCCGTCAACGTCCGGTACGACATCTGGTACAAGTTGTGGGGCAACCTGACCATGAACCCGGTGTCGGCCCTCACCGGGGCCACGATCGACCGGGTGATGGCCGACCCGTTGGTGCTGGCGTTCTGCTCCGAGGCCATGCGCGAGGCTGCGCACATCGGCGAGCGCATCGGCTGCGAGATTGCGCAGACGCCCGAAGACCGGCATCAGGTGACGCGCAAGCTGGGCGCGTTCAAGACCTCGATGCTGCAGGACGTCGAGGCCGGCCGCACCATCGAGCTCGATGCGATCGTCGGCGCCGTGCACGAACTCGGTCAGCGTGTCGGCGTGCCGACCCCGTCGATTGCGGCGCTGCTGGGATTGACGCGGCTGTTCGCCCGCGCGCGCGGGCTCTATCCGGCGTAGCCGCGCGGGCTCAGCGGCCGCGCAGGTGGGCCGGTGCCTCCAGGCGCTTGGCCAGCATCGACAGCGTCAGCGTCAACACGAGGTACAGCGCCGAGATGGCCAGGTACGGCTCCCAGTAGCGCGAATACGCGCCGGCCACCGTGCGCGCTGCCAGCGCGAGCTCGGCCAGGCCGATGGCCGAGACGAGCGACGAATCCTTGATCAACGTGACACCTTCGTTGACGAGGGCCGGCACCATGCGCCGGAACGCCTGCGGCAGCACGACGTAGCGCATCGCCTGCGCATGGGTCAGGCCCACGCTGTAGGCGGCTTGTGTCTGCCCGCGGTGGATGCTCTGGATGCCGGCGCGGAAGATCTCGCTGATGTAGGCGCCGGCGTTCAGCGTGAGCGCGAGCGAGCCGGAAAAGAAGGCCCCGTGTTCCTGGCGGAACGTGCGTGCCGCCTCGCCCGACAGCAGCAGGCCGTGATCCGGGTGGATCAAGGTGGGCATCAGCGCAAAGTGGACGAGCAGGATCTGCACGAACAGCGGCGTGCCGCGAAAGAACGTCACATAGGCGAGCGTGACGGCGCGTGCGACGGACGCCAGCGTGCGCGCGACCGGCGACTTGGGCGGCGGTGCATCGGCCGAACTGCTGACGAGCCCGAGCCCGATGCCCAGCAGCAGGCCGAAGAAGATGGCGATGAGCGTGAGCTGGATCGTCATCCACAGGCCGCTCACGAAGAGCGGCCCGTAGCCGGCGAGGATTTCCCAGCGCAGGTCCATGACGCTGCCTCAGCCGCCCGCGCGCGGGGCAGCGACGCGTGCCATCCGGCCCGCCGTCATGTCACTTCGACGCGGCCGGGGCCGGCGCCTCGGCCGCCTTGGCCGGGGCCGCACCGAAATACTGCGCATAGATCTTGTCGTAGCTGCCATCGGCCTTGAGGTCGGCCAGGCCCTTGTTCAGCTTCTCCAGCAGTTCGGTGTTGCCCTTCTTGACGGCGATGCCGTACTGCTCGGGCACGAACTCCGCGTCGCTGACGGTCTTGAACTTGCCGCCGGGGTTGTTGGCCACGTAATGGATGACCACGCCGTTGTCGGCCACCACGGCGTCGACGCCGCCGGCCTCGAGTTCCTTCAACGCGAGCGGCGTGGACTCGAAGCGCTTGATGTTGGTATTCGTCTTGCCCAGCAGCTTGCTCACGGCCTCGTCGCCGGTGGTGCCGGTCTGCACGCCCACCTTGAGCTTCTTCAGGTCGGCGAACTTGGCGATCTTGCTGCCGTCCTTCACAGCGATGAGCTGCACCGCGTCGAAGTACGGCGTGCTGAAGTCCATCGTCTGCTTGCGCTCGTCGGTGATCGTGATGGCCGAAACCAGCAGGTCGCGATCGCCTTGTCCCAGGGCATTGAAGATGCCTTCCCACGGGGTGTTGGTGAACTTGACCTCGATGCCGGCCTTGGCGGCGGCGGCCTTCACCACGTCGATATCGAAGCCGACGATCTCGCCCTTTTCGTTCTGGCTCTCGAACGGGGCGTAGGCCGCGTCGGTACCGACGTTGTAGACCTTGGCAGGTGCCGGGGCCGGGGCCGCGGCGGACGCCACGGGTGCCGCCGCGGGCGCTGGTGTCGGTTCTTCCTTCTTGCCGCAGGCGGCAAGCAACAGTCCGGCCGCGGACAGCGCGGCCAACTGGAGGAATCGGCGGGTGGTGAGGGAGGTCATGTCGTGGCCTTGCGAAGGATGGGAAATGGTGGCGCCAAGTGTAAGCCTCGCAAGAACTGAGCCGTTGCGCCTGGTTCGACATTGCAGGCGCCAGCTCGCTGAACCAGGGCGGCGGCCGATGACCGCCAGCACCGCTGGAGTCAAGCCGCGGCCATCAGCGCATCGTCGAAGATCGCCACCGCCCGCGTCCAGCCTGCGGACGCGCCCCGGATCTTGTGCGGGAAACAACTGATGAAGAAACCGTCCGCGGGCACCGACTCCAGGTTGTGCAGCTTTTCGATGTGGCAGTAGCCGATGTCGCGGCCGGCCTTGTGGCCCTCCCAGATGAGGCCGGCGTCGTGGCTTTCGCCGTACTTGACGGCGGTATGCACGAACGGCGCGTCCCAGCTCCACGCGTCGGTGCCGGTGAGGCGCACGCCGCGTTCGAGCAGGTACATCGTCGCCTCGTAGCCCATGCCACAGCCCGACGACACATAGTCCGGATGGCCGTAGCGCGAGCCCGCGCGGGTGTTGACGACCACGATCTCGAGCGGCTGGAGCGTGTGGCCGATGCGCTTGAGCTCGGCCTCGACATCCGCCGCCGTGACCACGTAGCCATCGGCGAAGTGCCTGAAGTCCAGCTTCACGGCGGGCTGGAAACACCATTCGAGCGGCACGTCGTGGATCGCGATTGCCGGCTTCTTTTCGCCCAGCGCCTTGTCCATCGTCGAGTGGAAGTGGTAGGGCGCGTCGAGGTGCGTGCCGTTGTGCGTGGACAGCTGCACCATCTCGACCGCCCAGCCTTCGCCATCGGGCAGGTCTTCCCGCTTCAGGCCGGGGAAGAACGATGCGATCTGCTCGACCGTGTTCTCGTGCGTGAAGTACTGGATCTTCGGCGCGAACGCGGGCGGGTCGCTCAGCACGTCGTTCTCGAGAAAGATCGACAGGTCGACGAAGCGGCGGGGCATGGCAGTTCTCCTTGTTCGGGTCAGCGGGCGGGGCGGTCGTGCCAGTGCACCATCGGCAGGCCGGGCACGGGCGAGCGGAAGAAAGGGATCGTGGTGCCGAGCAGGCTGCCGAGGTATACGGTGCGCAGGTCCGGGCCGCCGAAGGTGACGCTGGCCATCCACGGCGCGAGCGTGCCGCGTGCGCGCGACATGTCCTTCGCGGTGACGGTGCCTTCGCGCATCTTCTCGACCAGATCGCGGCTCGCCTGTGCATCGCCATCGTCGAGCAGCAGGCGCACGTCGCCTTGCGGCGTCAGGGCGACCAGGCGGTCGACCATCACCAGCGTGCACCAGAGGTTGCCGTGCGAATCGAAGGCGATGCCGTCAGGGTAGCCGCCGAGGTCGGCCGGGCCGAAGATCTCGCGGTCCGTCAGTTGGACGCCGCCGGCGGATTCGGCGAGCCGCATGCGGCTGATGTGCGGGCCGGTGGTCTCGACGATGTAGAGCCACTCTTCGTTCGCATCGAGCCGGATCTCGTTGGTGAAATAAAAGCCGTCGGCGACGATGCGCAGGCCCTGCTCGTCGACCACCGCAACATAGCCGTCACACACGCGGCTGGCGGCCGCCTTGGTCCAGGGGTTCACCCGGGTCGAGACGGTGAGCCAGACGCGGTTCTTCGAGTCGCGCAAGACGAAATTCACCTTGCCGATGGGCTGCCCGTCGATGTGGTCGTGCAGGGTTCGGGTGCGGCCTTCACGCGACATGACTTCGAGGCAGTCGGTGCCGAAATTGGCGATGAGCAGATTGCCATCGGCACCGAACGCCATGCCGTTGGGCAGCGTGCCCTGCGTGAACTTGGCTTCGAACGCATCCGCGCTGTCGGTCGCGTGCGTCGCGAAGCGGTCGTCGGCCTGCTGGCCGATGAACCGTTGCGAGCCATCGGCGTCGATGCGCGTGACGCCGCCGCGCGCGTCGGCCGCCCAGAGCGTGCCATCGCGCTCGGCCAGGAGGCATTCCGGGCGCTGCAGGTCCTTGCCGATCGTGCGGATCGAATCGCGGTCGACCGTGAAGCCGTCGAGGGGGTTGTGTTGAGTCAAGTTCGACCCTCCGAAGTCATGGCTCGCCGGCGGCGCGTTGCCGTTGATCGTGAGGCCGCTCCGGGCCAGGGCCCGTACATGTTGCTCCCCCCGCCCCCCTCCGCGAGGGGGCGCCAG
>JAHECD010000128.1 GCA_024641945.1 Rubrivivax sp.
GGCCGTGGCGGTGGTATTGCCGGCGTTCTTGCTCGCCAGCGTGCCGGCCGCGGTGACGACCAGCGTCTCCGACCCCGCGAACCCGGACAGGGCGCCCAGATTGATCGCTGCGGCGGTGGAGCCGTCGTAGACCTTGGTCACCACCGTGCTGCCGCTCACGGTCAGCGGCGCCGGCGTGATGACGCCACTCGCCGTGTTGGACAGCGGCAGGTTGTAGTTGTTGGAGTCTGCCGTGGAACCAAGAAGGGGCGCCCAGCCGGTGAACGGAATCAGCACGTTGTGCGCGCCGACGTTCTTGCTGGCGAACGTTCCGCCGAAGGTGGCGGTCGCCAGATCGAAGTTGGCCGGCAGCAAGAGCCCTTCGCCGTCCACGAAACCTGTCAGGCTCATGTCGGCGCTGGAGACCCGTACCGCATCGGTGCCGTCGTAGACCTTTGCCACGGTTGCATTCACCGTCAACTGGACGTCACGGCGGCTGATCACGCTGCTGGAGTTGCCTGCCAGGGTCACGGCGTAGTTGCCACCGCCGTTGCCGTCGCCGATGGTGGCCGTCTGCAGGGCGACGGTCTGGCCCGCCGCGGCGTCCTTGCCGGCGTAGGCGATGCTGGCCGCAGTCACGGTGTCGCCCGTCACGCCGAGTTGGGCCGAGAGCGTTGTCAGGTCCGCCGCGGCGGTGGTGTACGCAGTGGTGCCGTCGTAGGTCTTGGTGACCGTGGGCGCGGTCAAGGTCACGGCCTTGGGCGTGATCGAGCCGACCAGGCCCGACACACGGTTGACCGCACCGCTCGCCTGGTCACGGAACTCGTAGTTCGCCAGGTTGGTGGCGCCGACCGCGACATAGTCCGACGGATTGATGTCGACCGTCACCTGCTTGCCGCTTCCGGCGTGCTTGCTGTCGAACGCACCCGTCTGCCATGAATTGGCGCCGCCCAGGAAGGCGCCGTCGCCGGTGACGAAGCCGGTGCCGGCCACGTTGTCCTGCGCGGTCTGGTAGACGTAGTTGCCGAAGCCCACCGTGGCGCTGGTGCTGCCGTCGTAGGACTTGCCCACGGCACCGGTCAGTGACGCGTAGATCGGGCGCTTGTTGATCGTGCCGATGTCGCCCTTGGCTTCCACGGGCAGCGTGTAGTTCAGCAGGTTGGTGCTCGTGGCATGAAAGTCGCCTGCGCCGAGCGTCACCGTCACCGTCTTCAGGGTGCCGGCGTTGGCGTTGTCGAACACGCCGGTCGTCTTGCTGACGGACACGTCCGCGCCATCGCCGCCCTGCCAGCCCAGCAGGCTGAAGTTCGCGTTGGTCAGCCCGGTGGCGCCGGCGCTGCCGTCATACACCTTGGAGACGCTCCCGACGAGGCTGCCGGTGATGGCGGTGAGCGCTGCGGGGTCGATGGTCAACGTGCCATCGACGAACTGCACGCGGTAGCCGTGCTGGTCGCCCGGCGCCGTGACCGCCACGCCGCCCGGCGTGACGGCGTAGGTGCCGGCGTTGGTGGGGTTCGCCGGCGACGACGTGTACGTCACCGTGCCGGCATACGCGCTGCCGGGCGCCGCGCCGGCGGCGGTGGTGTTGGTGAACGCGGTGAACGCACTGCCGGTGTAGGCGCTGGTCTTGTGGTCCGCGATCACGAAGATCGGCTGCAGCATCTGCTTGAGCAACGGCGATTGCCCGTCACGCAGTTCCCAGGCGAAGGCCGTGTCCCAGCCGGCACCGGTGAAGTTGGGGGCCGTCTGCATCTGGGCCGTGGTGAGCCCGGTGATGGTGTCGGCCGATCCGCCGCCGCCCGAGCCCTGGCCGCTGGTCGTCGTATTCCAGAAACTGCCGAAGACGAATGGGGTGAACGCGCCGGGATCGGGCACCTGCCCGATCAGGCCGTTGACGTTGCTCGCGCCCGATACCGCGCCCGAGGCGTAGCTGTTCGAGATGGCGGCCGCCGAATAGCCGACCAATCCGCCGACGGCGTTGTTGCCGGCCACGCTGCCCACGGCGTAGCTGTCGGACACCGACGAACCCACCACGCCCGCGAGCCCGCCGATGCCGCCCGTGCCGCCGGCGAACGGGTCCATGCTGGTCTGGTCGCCACCGGTCGCGATGACCTGGACGTTGGCGTAGCTCGATTGGATCGGGCCGGCACTGAAGCCCACCAGGCCGCCGATGCGCCCCGTGGCGACGGTGGCCGTGGGGGCGCCGAGGGCGGTGCCCCGCACGGTGCCGGTGGCATAGCTGTTGACGACAAAACCGTTGTTGTAGCCCACCAGTGCGCCGACATTCTGCGAGCCCGCGATGTCGACACCGGTGACGCCGATGTTCTGGATCAGGCCCGTGTTGGCGCCGAACAGGCCCACGTCGACATCGCTGGCGGCGTTGGTGTGCACCAGGCCCATGATCTTGTGGCCCAGGCCGTCGAAGACACCCGTGAAAGGCGTGGCCGTAGTGCCGATCGGGGCCCAGGACGTGCCGGGCGCCGTGATGTCGGCGCCGAGCACGTAGTTGCCGGCGAGTTGGCTCGCCGTCGCGGCCAGCGCGGTGTCGTTGGTGACCACCGTGTAGTCGATGGCCACGCCGTCGGTCGCCGCCTTGGTGCTGAACAGGGACCCGGCGGCCAGGTTCACCGGCGCATTGACGCGGACGCCACCGGCCGGAAAGTCGAATTCGGCACCCGACTGCGCAAACTCCAGCGCCAGCTTGCCGCCGAGGCCCGACACGGGGTTCACGCTGATCGGCGCGTTGATCTCGATGTTGCGCCAGGCCGAGAGTGTCAGCTGCTTGTCGCTGTTCCAGCTCACCGCGTCGTTGACGAAGATATCGCCGTTGCCGCTGGGGGTGCCTGCGGCGCAGGTCGTGCCGGCGCACGACACGCCGGTGTCGGTGGTGCGGATGGTGACGTTGTTGCTGTCGAGCGCGGCCGACAGCGTGGCGCCGGTGATGTCGCCGTTGGCTGCGGCGATGGTGAAGTCGTGCGGGTCCAGCAGCCACTGGCCGGTGGCCCCGCGGGCGGCCTTGGTATCGACGCGGGCGCCGGCCGCCACCTTGAGCGTGCTGGCGCTGGTTTCCACGAAGCCGCCGTGGCCGGACTGCGCGCCGCCCTGGGCGCTGATGCGTGCGGAGACCGCCGTGCGGCTGGCCGCGTTGGCCAGGTCGGCCACGATCGTCACCTGGCCGCCGTCGCCGTTGGCGCCGGCATCGGCGTCCACCGTGCCGGCCACGTCGATGGCATGGCTGGCCGTCAGCCTGATGCTGCCGCCGTTCGACACGATGCCGTTGGCTTCGATCGCGCCGGTGTTCACAATGCGCCCGAGCAGGCCGTTGACCGACTGCGCCGACATCACCACCGTGCCGCCGTTCACCTGGATCAACTTGCGGTTTTCCACCAGCGAATCGATCGTGGACTTGGCGACCCGCACGTCCACCAATTGTTGGCCGGAGATGCCCAGCGTCACCGACTCGCCGGCTGCCAGCGCGACGGTGCCCATGCGCGCCGTGACGACGCCTTCGTTGCGCACTTCGGGTGCGAGCAACGCCGCGAAGCCGGCGTCGATCCGGCCCTGGTTGACGACCGATGCCGTGGTGCCCAGCCGGTCGAAGTGGTACGCCCCACCCAGAAAGTCGTCGTTGCGGATGTCCAGCGTGGACGCCACCAGGCCCGCGACATCCACGCGTGCGGTCGGTGCGAACAGCACGCCGTTGGGGTTGATCAGGAATACCTGGCCATTGGCGCCGAGGCGGCCGAAGACCGCCGACGGGTTGCTGCCGAGCACGCGGTTCAGGGCCACGGCCCCCGCGTCCGGCTGCATGAAATTCACGGTGGCCTGGGAACCGATGTCGAAACTCTGCCAATTCAGGATCGCCTTGTCCGACGACTGCACGACGTTCATCGTGCTGCCCGCCTGCGAGACCGTGGCCTTGCCGGCCACCACCTGCGCGCCCTTTGGCAAGGCGGATGCCGGCACGGGCTGGGCCGCCACCCCGGCCGACCAGAGCACGGCCATCGCGCCCGTGATGACCGACAGCGCGGGCACCATGGCCCTGGTCAGCGCCGACTTGCCGCGCCTCACGACCGATGCGCGCTTGCCGCGCGTCTTGCCGAGCTCAGGTGCCGGCACCCAGGTCAGGTGAACGTCGCTCCAGACGAGTTTGTGAATGCGGTTCATGCGTGCTCCGTGATCAATGCGTGGTGTCGGTGTGTGTTCAGAACTGCGTCGTCGCGCTCAGCCACACCCGGGGGTTGTTCTTGCGTCCGTCGCTGTTGTGGCCCATGGCGTCCTGGCCAGGGTTGTTGCCGATGGGCGCAGCCAGCGTGACGCTGATCGACGTGCCGCGCTGCGGCTGCCAGTCGACCGAGAAGCCCGCACCGTGGAGCCGGTAGCGGTTGGGGCCGACCAGGCCGGCCGCCGGCACCGTGTGATGCACGGTCGTCTGGCCGGCATCCACGAAGGCGGACACCGACAAGGTCTCGGCGATGCGACGCACCAGATCGACGTTCACCATCCACCCCTCGTCGCCCAGGCCTTCGGCGGTGGGGTAGGCCCGGATGCCGCCCACTCCCCCGAGGCTGAAGCGCTCCGACGAGTCGAGGTTCTTCTGCGCGGTTTGCCCGCGAACGGTGCCCGACAAGGCCCAGTCGTCCGCAAGCGGCTTGAACAGGGTGAGGTAGTAGGTGGCTTTCCAGAACGAGCCCTGCACGCGCCGCCCGAGACGGTCATCCGCCAGTGCCGCGGCATTGCGTTGATCGACGTCGCCCACCGTGGCCTTGACCCCGAAGCTCAGGATCCCGCTCAAGGCATCGCCCACCAGAGCCGTGAAGCCGCTGAACCCGATGTTGGCCACGTTGACGATCCTGCGGCCCGTTTCGCCGGCGGCGGTCTCGTCGACCAGGCGCTTGTGGTCCAGCGTGCCGACGAGGCTCAGGTTGAAGTCGAAACGGCGTGCCAACGGGTAGGACGCGGCCAGCCCCAGCGTCTGGGCATGGCCCTTGGCGCCCAGCGCACGGAAGGCCGGCTGCACGATCCGGTATTGCAGGTGCGAGGCATTGACGCCCATGCGCGCACCGCGGTCGCCGACGGCCAGGCTGTAGTCGCCGCGCACGAAGGCGCTGCCTTCGGCGACGTTCAACAACAGCCCCGCGGCGTCGAAGCGCCCGGTCGGGTTGTTCAACGTGACGCCGCCGTTGACTTGGGCCTCGCCGGTGCCGCGCGAACCATGGTTGTCGGCCGCCAGGCTGTAACGCACCGGCGGGCTTTCGCGCGCGATGACCGCCAGGTCGACCGCGCTTTCGCGCTGCCCCGGCGACAGGTCGGCCTTGACGTCGACCCCCGGCTGTTCGTTGAGGATGGACATCGCCTCGCCGAAGGCGGTGAGGTTCATCGGCGCACCCGGTGCCACGCGGGCATCGACGAAGGCACGAACGCGGTTCGAATCGAGCCGTGGGCCGCCGCCGGCCACCGAGAGCGCACCGCGTGTGCCCTCGACGACCCGGTAGACGACCGTGCCGTCCTTGATGTCCTGCTCCGGCAGGTAGACGCGGGCCAGATAGCCCTTGGCCGCGTAGTGGCCCACGAGGGCCAGCGCGCCGGCCTGCAATTGCCCCAGGCTCAGTTCACGCCCGACGAGCGGCTGGACCTGCGCCGCGAGTTCCGATTCGGGGATCAGCACCGCACCCTGGATGCGGATGGCATTGACCTTGATGCGCGGGCCGGTGTCGTCCGGCACGGCAACGGGTGGTGCCGCCGGCGCGGGCTTGGGTTGTGCCTGCGGCACCAGGGAAGGCTTCGGCTGCTCTTGCAGGATGCGTCCGGCATCGGGCGCCGACTGGGCCGTGGCCTGCGGCCCGTGAATGGCGGCAAGGCCTGCAAAGGCCAACTGGGCGGCCAGGTGGCCATGGGGTCGCTTCGACATGGAGGGGGTGCTCTCGCTGGTGGGGGGTGCGCTGCCGCGACGGTGCAATACCGGTCGGCGCTCCAGGGTCGGACGCTACGTGGCGCCGCCACGCCGGAGTCCGGCGAAATGGCTTGCCGAACCCGGCCACTTCTTGCAGCCACGGGCGGGCCGGGTGGGATCAGCGCACCGGGCCTGGCGCCAATGGGCCGCCCGCGCGTCGTGCCCCGCGGCGACTGAAATCCAGTTCAACCTCGAAATGGGGGCCGGTGCGCGCGCCCACGTCGCCATCGCATACCGGCACGCTGCAGCCGTGCCTGGGAATCATCGTCCACCGACGTCCAACCGCCGCCCGTGCCGGTGGCTGCGTGTACTGGCCCTTGCGGGCCATTGCCCGCGGAGGCCGCGTGGATCCGCAAGGCGCCGGGCGGTGGCGCCATCCTGGCCAGCGCCTGTTCGGGCGCGGTGCTGCTGGGCGAGGCCGGGCTGCTCGGCGACTTCGGGGCGACCATCCATTGCGGTTATGCCAAGAGCCTGACCGACAACTGCGCAGGTGTGAAGGTCAACATCCGGCAGTCACTGGTGCTGGGTGGCGACGCGCAACGCCTGGTGATGGCTGGCGCCACATCGTGCCGGCCAGCGCCCGTTCACCGCGCCGGACTTGCCGTTGCCGCAGACGCTGCAGCCGCCGCCGGCAACTGGGTGTGCCGCACCACGGTCGGTCACCTGGGCCCGCTTCTGGCTGGCACTGCGAGTCCGCCGCAGCGCCCGACAGCCGCCATTCAATTTGGCAAGGACTTGCCGACGGGCCGTTGCGGCCACGAACCCATCGTCTGCCACCGCGGGAATCGAAGCTGCCCCAATGCCGCCTTGACTACAGGCCCGACATCGATTGCCATTTGACAAGCATTCATCGGACCCGTGTCACTGGCGTCACTGGGGCTCCTTGAATCCGATCACGACGAGGTGGAACGAAGGGTCCCAGGTCTGGCGGGCGTCGATATAGCGGTAAGTGCCGGCCTTGCTGCCGTTGTACACGTCGACGGGCAGGTGAGGTGCGGCGCGGTGGGCGCCGTTGGCCGAGGGCACCTGCACAGCACCGGAGGCGACGCCCGTCCCGGACAAGGCGACCGGCGTTGTCGCCTGCGTGCCAGCCGTCGTGGGTACGCCTCCAGGCCCTTGCATTCCCGACGTGGCCACGGTCTGCGGCGCGAGGTTGGGTGCCACGATCTGCCCTGGTTGCGGCACCTGTCCCGGCGCCAACGGGCCTGGCGTGGCCACGGTCTGCGGCGCGAGGTTGGGTGCCACGATCTGCCCTGGTTGCGGCACCTGTCCCGGCGCCACCGGGCCTGGCGTGGCCACGGTCTGCGGCGCGAGGTTGGGCGCCACGATCTGCCCTGGTTGCGGCACCTGTCCCGGCGCCACCGGGCCTGGCGTGGCCATGATCTGCGGCGCCAGATTGGGTGCCACGATCTGCGCCGCCGTCGGCACGGCCTCGGCCGGGACCGCGCCTGTCGCCGCCAAACCCGGTGCGAGATTGGGACGAATGGGATCCAGGCGCAGCCACCCCTGGCGCAATGCGTAGGGCGACAAGCTGCCATCCGGATTCACGAGCACCACGGTGCGTTGCGTCTGCCTGGAGAACGCGATCTGCGTGTTGACCAGCACCTGGTAGTTTTCAGGCCGCGTCCATTTGTGGGGATTTGCCGAGCTCGGAGGCATGACGTAGTACCAGCTGTCCGGCGTGCCCACATAACGCGGCGCCGACGCTTGTAGCGGCACCGGAACCGGCGCCAGCGAAGGCGTGGCCATGGGCTGCAGCTGAACCCAGCCCGAATGCAGCGCATAGGCGGTCAGGCTGCCGTCCGCGTTGACCAACGGGTTGGCCCCTGTGCTGATGGTCCGCATCACCGACAACGGGATGGGTTTGGCGGCATGGCCCGAGCTCTGGCTCCTGTTGGGTATGAGGTAGTAGGAACCAGCGCGGTCGTCTGCCGCGTCGGGCGCAGGCGCCTGACCCAGCGGAATCAGGTCGCCCGCTTCATGGACCACCCCCAAGCCGCCGACAGGCGCCAACTTTCCTTCCTTGACCTTCGGGTTGGTCTTGAAGGTGGCCGAGGCCGAGCAGTCCTTGCCAGACTTGGTGACACAGGCCAGCGCAGAGCCCGATGTGACCAGCCCCCCGGCAAGCAGGCAACCGGCCATGCCCCAACGTTTGAGTTCCATCATCTTTCCGCCCCTCAAAACTTGTAGCTCACCCGAACCCAGCCATGGAGCCCGTCGCCGGCCTCGCCGCCTTCCAGCAAGTCGGCGGGCACCTCGTTGCGAATTCTCCAGCCGACCACCGCCTGCAAGTCCACATCGGCCCAGCTCTGGTTGAAGCCGAGCCCCGCCGAGCGCATCGTGAATCGCCGTTCCTCGATGCCGGGCACGACGAAGCCGCCGACGATCTGTCGAGCGTGGCTGCGCAGACGCCCCTGGTCGTAGAACAGCTGCACCTGTTGTTTGCCACCGAGGCTTGCGACGCGCATGTTGTAGCGAATGTCGGCCCGCATGCGGTAACCCTGGTTGCCCAGCACTTCGCCTGAACGGTAACCCGCAAGGTCGTCCGGCCCGCCGAACACCAGCGCCTGGCTGGCGTCGAGCCGTTTGGAGGCCAGCTGGCCGGCCAGTTCCAGGTAGGCCTGCCACGGCCCATGCACCTGCTGCAGGCGCGACAGCCGCCAGGCGAGGCGCGAAAAATGACCAGCCGTCTGCGCCGTACTGGCGTCCAGATCCGCGTAAGGCTGGTAGCCGGCCAGGTTCACACGGCCGAACACCGCCCGCAGGCCGAATTGGCTGCTACCCCCACCCCAGAGCCCGTCGGTGCGGTCGCCTTGCAGATCCAGCGTCAGCGCGTCGACGACGCGATCTGCCACGGGCGCCGCGTCGGTCCTGTCGTTCATGGTGTCGCGGCCGAAGCGCAGTTCGGTCCGCAGGTTGGCCTGCCGGCTGCGGAGCAGCGGATAGGCCAGGTAGGCCGAGTAGTGTCGGTAGGTGCCGGTCAGCGGCGTGCTCGCGCTGGCCGCGGTCCTGTAGCTCAGGCCATCGACGGTGAGCCCTGCACGCAACCCTTGGCTGCCCAGCGGCAGGCTGGCGTCGGCGTAGGCGAACAGCGTGCCTTCGCTCGTGGCGTTGGCGCCCAGGGTCAAGCGGTCGCCGCGCCGGAACGGGCTGTTGAGATGGACGGCCGCGCCCAGGCGCTCGCGGCCCGTGTCGCGATGGCCGAAGTTGTCGGCAAACACCTGGCCTTCGAAGGCCTTGCCATCGGCAGGAAACAGCTCGAATCTGGCCTCGCCGACGTTCTCTCCCGGGTAGATCTTGCTCGTCGAGCCGCCGATGCCCGGCAGGTCGTTCGTCAGCAGGATGGCGCGCTCGACCTGGTCGGACATGATGGTCTCGCCGGGCGCCATCGCGCGGGCCAACTGCGCAAGGATGACCGCGTCCTCCACCCTGGCTGCCGATCGCCCGAGGCTGATGCCGCCCGCGGCCAGTCGGCCTTCGATGACACGCAGCCGAAGGTCGCCACTTTGCGGGTCGGGCTCGTAGTAGACGCGGGCCAGAAGAGCACCCGCACGACGCATCGCGTCCTGCAGCGTCTCGCCCAGGTGCTTGCAGGTCGCGGGTTCTGTGCCGCTCGCGATGTAGGGCTCCGCCAGCGCCCGGATCTCGGCTTCGGACAAGCGGGTGGCGCCCTGCACGACACATGGACCCACCTGGACGTCGGCAGCACACACGAGGGTTGGCGCGGCCAACAGACAGACGGTCAGGAACGGCGTGAGTTTCATGCGCATGGCGAGGGCTTGTATGCCCGCCATTATTTACCAAGTAGCTACCGCAGAAGCTCCGCCGCACGCGGCCCTTCGGCGGGCTTCTGTCGTCACATGACCATGGACGGAGCATCGGCTCGGACACGCAGCCCTCGACGCGGCTCGGCGCACGTGGCCGAATATCCGATATCAACTTGCGCGACGGCTTCCTGGCGATCCACGCAGGGAGGCGAATGCCGTTGGCGGGTCGGAGCGCGTGGCCGCGTCGGCCCCTGCCGTTTGTTCATCACCAGGCTTGTGTCGAACCAGGCCGAGTGCCCGATCGCAATGGTCGAGCAGTCGCGGCAAGCGACGAGGCCCAAGGGCATCACCGGCATGGCCATGAGCCGCACGCCTGCCGCTCCCCCGCCTCACCCGCCTCACCGCAACACCGCGCTCGCCTTCGCACCCTCGATCAGCCGCGCTGCATCCACCGGCAGCAAGAACCCTTCGGCCACCGCGCGCGCCGACGCCTTTTCCACCTGCGCCACGTAGCCGTCGTGCGAGCCGTAGCGTTCTTCGAGCGACGGCCGCGGGTCGCCGCGTTCCTTGCGCTCGGCCGCGTTGTGCGCAAACGGCACCATGCCACCCACGTAGTTGCAGATCTGCCCGGCGTGGAAGGGTTTGTCGCCGCCGGCGGTGACGTTCCATCCGAGGTAGGTGCCCAGCGGCGCATCCAGCAGCACCACCGGCACGCCGCCGCGCTCGTTGCCGTCGGCATCGACCTTCGGCGCCATCATCGGCAGCACCTTGCGGATCTTCGGCGGTGCGATCGACGCGATGCCGGAACCGTCCACGGCGTTGAAGTCCGGCCCCCAGTCGTAGTCGAACACCGGCATGATGAAGTCGGGCTCCGGGATCGTCGCGCGCAGGCCCGGCAGCGTGGGAAAGCCCAGTGCGGCCTTGTCGGCGGCAGCCAGCGTGCCGTCGGCCAGGCGCGGGTAGCGGCTCGGTGGCGGCGGCGTGCCCTTGGTGACCCAGGCGCGGAAATGTTCCCGCAACGCATTCACGGTCTCGGTGTGCGGCACCGGGTTGGCCGGCAGCAGGCCGACGCCGAAATTGTTGCCGGGGCAGTTGGGGCCGGTCTTCGGCATGCCCGCGCCGGGCAGGCTCGAGTCGAAGCCGCCCGCACCGCCGCCGTGGTTGGAACTGGCGATGTAGTAGCGCCGCACGCGGTCGGGCAGTGGCAGGTCGGCCTTGCCGTCGGTGCCCACCCACTCGGGCGTGAGCTTCAGGGCCCAGACCTCGGCGGAGCCGAAATGCTCGATCACCTTCGGGCAGGTGTTGCTCGCGGTGCAGCGGCCCAGGATGCCGGCCTCGGGGCCGCCGCGCACCGGGTCGGCGTGCGTCAGCCACCACTGCGGGCCCTCGCTGCCCGCCTGGTACAGCTCGAGCACGCCGTCGGGCTGCGCCCAGCGGAAGTTGAGCGCGATGCGCCGGCCCGCGATGATCGGCCACAGGCCGTCGTGCACGGGTGCGCCGGCCTCGTCCTGGTTGAAGCCCAGGTGCAGCCAGCCGCGCAGGAAGTTGCCTGACTGCGAGACGCCGCGTGCGATGCTGTGCTTCGAGAACCCGGCCACCGGGTTGGCCGTGCCGCTGTCGTCCGCCGCGGCGTGCTTGAAGAACGCACCCAGGTCGCGCCACGCGGCGAAGCCGATGCCCAGCACATACGGGTCGGCGGCCTTGAAGACGACCTGATAAAGGCGCCTGGCGTCGAATCCGTTCTTCAGGCAGATCTGCGTCGCGTCCGGTACGCCGGGGAAGGGGTGGGCCGCATCGCAGCGCGCCCAGGCCCAGTCGGCGGGCGCGATCTCCACTTCGTCGCTCACTTCTCCACGCTGGTTCTCGCCGCCACGCGAGACCAGCCGTGCTTCCTTGGTGTCCAGCGTCATCGGTTTGTACGGCACCGGGTTGGTCTGCACCAGCAGCGGCTGCGAGCCCGGACCCGAGCGGTTGACGATGCGACCGAAGACGTCGCCCGTGACGGGCATGCCACCGGGCCCGCGCGCCACCGGCACCTGCAGGAACTGCATGCCCGCCACGCTGGCGGTGGGCCGCACGGCGGTGGCGCCAGCGTTGTCGCCCTGCCAGGCGCTGGCCAGCAACACGTCGCCCGCGGCGCGCTCCTGCGGCGCCATCGCAAAGACACGCCCGCGGTTCGGCACGTCGTGCCACATCAGGCCGCTGGCCTTCGGCTTGTCGACCGGCTTGAAGAGCACGAACGACGCCACGTAGCGCACCTTGCCGTCAGCATCCTTCGCGAGCTCGATGTCCTGGATCAGCGCGTTGCCCGGAAGCTTGGGATCGAGCTCACCGAACGCACGCCCCGCCACCTGCTCGTAGGCGAAAGGCGGCGCCGGCATGCCGGCGGGCGGCGTGTACGGCAGCGTCTCGTCGATCACGATGCGCGTCACGCGTGCATGGCCGGCCGTGGGCGCCCACGCGGCTGCGGCGCTTACCAGCAACGCAGCAATTCTCGAAAGATGGGGCAGGGGTGTCATGGAAGATCCACGGATGGCGGGACGCGAAATCTAGCCTGCGCCCGTGCCGCCCGCAGCGAGGGCAAACACGGCCCCGCCCGAGCCGGCGTGCTTGGCCGATGCAGTGGGCCGGTGCGGCCAGACAGCGACGTCGGCCGGCAGGGTCGGCCAGCGCGGTCAGGCAGCGCGCAGTTCGAGCAGCACCCCGGTGCCCGCCACCGCCGACGGCGCGATGGCCACGTCGAAGCTGCCCGGTTCCGCCAGCGGCTGGCCGTCGGCGCCGGCGTAGGCCAGGTCGGCGCGAGTGAGCGTGAAGGTCACCGTGGCGGTTTCGCCGGGTTGCAGATCCACGCCCTCGAAACCCTTGAGTTCGCGCACCGGCCGCACGAGTGCGGCCACGCGCTGGTGGGTATAGAGCTGCGCC
>JAHECD010000129.1 GCA_024641945.1 Rubrivivax sp.
GGCACGGCTGCACACCTGCGCGAGCGCCACGAGCACCCGCACATGCACGAACCGATGCTGCACGACCATCCGCACCGACACGACGAGCACCACCGTCACACGCACGACTTCGATTGGGACGGCAAGGAGCCGCACCGGCACGTGCACCTGCATGCGGCCCTGAAGCACGCGCACCCACACTACCCGGACCTCCACCACCGACATGGGCATTGAACTGCTCGAACGCCTCTTCACGCTGCACCTGGCGCCGCTGATCCCGTTGCCTTACGCGTGGTGGAACGCGTTCACGCGGCTGGGCGAGGCGCAGATCCTGCTGCCGGCACTGGCGCTGACGGCGGCCTGGCTGGGGGCCAGCGCGGGCACGCGTCCGCTGGCCCGCGCCTGGCTGCTGGCGACGGCCGCGGTGGCCGTCGCCACCACCGCCAGCAAGGTCGCCTTCATCGGGTGGGAAAAGGGCTATGCACCTTTCGACTACTCGGCCGTGTCGGGCCACGCGATGTTCGCCGCGGCGATCCTGCCGCTGCTCGGTGGTCTCGTGGCCGGTCCGAGGTCCAGGCGCGTGGCGGTGGTGGCGGGTTATGGGCTGGCGCTGCTGATCGCGGTGTCGCGCGTGAAGATCGGCGCCCACTCGCTGGTCGAGGTGCTGCTCGGCGCGGCACTCGGCGGCGCGGCCAGCGCGCTGGTGCTGTGGCGCGCCCGTTGGCCGCCGGTGCGCATGCCGGCGTGGATGCCGGCTGCGCTGGCCGCCTGGCTGTTGCTCATGGCGGCCGTGGCGCCGCCGTCACGCACGCACGATGCGGTCACGCGCCTGGCATTGCACCTGTCCGGCCGCCCGGCGCCGTACACCAAGACGATGATGCGCCTCGAGTACCGCCTGAAGCTCCCGCATGGAGGCCCGGCCCGACCCGGCGCGGTGCGTTAGCAGCCGAGCGATGCCGCAAGTTCGCCGAGCGATGCCGCCGACAGGTCGACGGGCAAGCTGGCAGCGGTTTCGCCGCGCCCCGGCCCGTGTTCGTCGGGGCGCGCAATGAACGCGGTGCGCAGGCCGCAGGCGGCCGCGGCGGCCAGGTCCGACGAATGCGCCGCCACCATCATCGTCTCGTGCGGGGCGCAGTCGAACGCCGCGGCGGAGGCCAGGTACACAACCGCCTTCGGCTTGTAGTCGCGGGCGACCTCGGCACCGAGGATCGCGTCCCAGTGAAAGGCGTTGCGACGCGCCAGATCGGCCATCAGCGAGATATTTCCGTTCGAGCAGGGCGCCAGGTAGAACTTCGTGCGCAGGCGGGCGAGGCCTTCACGCACGTCGGGCCAGGCATCGAGACGGTGCCAGGCCAGATTGAGATGCACACGCGCGGCATCGCTCACGTGCTCCAACCCGAGTTCGAGCAAGACCACGTCCAGGTTGCGCCGGTGCAACGCATCGAGCTTGCTGAATGGGATCTTGCCGCTGCGCACGGCCTCCATCGCGCCCTGGTACTGCCCGCGCCAGGCGTCGGCGAAGGCGTCCCAGTCGGTCCGAACGCCAAGGGGCGCAAGCACCGACTCGGCTTCGCGCGCGATGGACGAGTGCCAATCGACGAGGGTGCCGAAGACGTCGAACAGCAGCGCCTTGACGCTCCCGGTTGTTTCATTCATGTGAGGGCTCCATCGGTGGCATCCAGCCAGGCCTGCAACGCATCGTTGAATTCGGCGGGCCGCTGCAGCATGACCCAATGCCCGGTCGGCAGCCCGATGACACGGCTGCCGGGCCGCGCAGCGATCTTGTCCAGCCAGTGCTGAGAATGGAACATGAACGGCTTGCGCGCGCCGTAGAAGAACAGCATCGGCACGGCGGGGTCGAACGCGCGAAGCGCACCGAAACCGCCCTTGACCTTGAACCACTGCACGGCATACGGGTAGCCCATCTGCGCGCCGATCGCATCCGGGTCGGTGGGGCAGCGCATCCAGCGGGCGATCCAGCGCGCCATGCCGGTCCCCACGCTGCCGCCGATGCGCCATGCCAGTGCGAGCCAGCACTGGTAGCCCACGACCATGAGTTTCTGCTTTGCGGTCATGGCGGCCACGTTGCGGCGCGAGCCGGCATCGCCGATGTCCACGCCGATCACGCGCTGGACGAGTGCCGGGTGGCGCATCGCGAACTGGTAGCCGTAGAAGCAGCCCCAGTCGTGCAGCAGCAGCGTCACGCGTTCGCCCGGACACGTTTGCTCGACGACGTGCCGGATGGTCTCGACCACCTCGTCCAGGCCGTACGCCCGGCCCGGCTTGGCCAGGTCGAAGCCCGGCAGCGTGAAGCGCACGCAGCGGTAGCGGTCCTTCAGCACGGCGACCTGCTGGTCCCACAGCCGGTGTGTGTCGGGCCAGCCGTGCACCATCACGACGGCGTCGCGGCCGGTGCCCTCGACGTGCGCCACCACGTCATCCACATTCGATCGGGTGGTCATGGTGTCAGCTCGTAGAGGCCGGAACCGTCGCCGTGGTCCTTGACGAGGCGGATGGTGGGATAACGTTCGAGATGCGTCGCGCCGCCGATCCCGGAGAGGAAGCGCAGCTTGACGCCCGGTACCGGCAGGATGCGCCAGTTGCCGTCGGCCGCGGGGTCGAATCGCTTGACCTGCCGGAAGTAGTCGACCAGCGCCTCGCGGTTCTCGTCCGGCGCGTCCACCACCACGTTCTTGCCGTCCAGGCCGGGGAAGTTGCCGCCCCCGGTCGCGCGGTAGTTGTTGGTGACGACGATGAAACGCTGTGCCTCGTCGATCGCCTTGCCCTGGTATTCGAGGTTCACGATGCGGTGCGCGCCGGGCGCGGCGAGCTTGCCGCTGCGGTCGTAGCGTGCCGGCTGCGTCACGTCGATCTGGTAGCGCACGCCGTCGATCGTGTCGAAGTTGTAGGTCGGGAAGGCGTCGTTCACGAGGTCCTGCTCGGGCGCACCGGCCGGGTCGATGCGCCGGAACTGCCCTGCCGACATCTCGAGCCATTCGCGAACCTGCGCACCGGAGACCTGCACCGCCTTCACGGTGTTGGGGTAGATGTACAGGTCGGCCACGTTGCGCACGGCGATCGGCCCGGCGGGGATGTCGGTGTAGTAGCTCCAGCCCTGGCGCCCGCCGGCCTTGAACGGTGCGGCGGCCGACAACAGCGGCAGCCCTTCGTACTCGGTGCCCTGCAGCGTACGCCGGGCGTAGGCCAGCTGCGCGGCCGACACCACCTGCACCGACGGGTCATCGGCCACCTGCGCGAAGTAGCTCGTGATCGGCGCACTCGTCTGCGCCACCTCGGCACGCACGTAGGCCAGCGTGCCGGCATGCTCGGCGCCGATGGCGGCGGCCACCATCGGGTCGGCATCGACGAGCGCCTTGCGCGAGGCCTTGTCGCGGATCGGGCGGATCTCGGCACGGCTGTCCATCATTGTCCAGGCGCCCGACGCATCGTCGAGCAGCAGGTCGATCACGCCCAGGTGGTCGCCCCAGCGCCCCGGCATCACCGACGGCACGCCGTTGATCGTGCCGCGCGCCAGGTCGACCTTGGGGTAGGGGGCGAAGAACGCGCCGGGAAATTCGCCGTGCGAGTGGCCGAAGAGGATGGCGTCGATGCCCGGGATCTCGGCCAGCCGCGCCACCGAGTTCTCGGCAAAACGCGGGGTCTCGCCGCGCTCGAAGCCCGAGTGCGGGATCGCCACGACGACTTGCGCGCCCTCGGCCCGCATCTTCGGCACGAGGCGGCGCGCGGTCTCCTGGATGTCGTTGGCGAAGACCCGGCCGTCGAGGTGGCCCTTGTCCCATTGCATGATCTGCGGCGGCACGAAGCCGATCACGCCGACCTTCAGCGCATGTGGCCTGCCGGCTTCGTCGACAAATGTGCGATCGAGAATCACGTACGGCGTGAACGCATGTTGTGCCTTGTCGCGCGGTGTGCCGGGGTCGTCGATCATCACGTTGGCGCTGACGTACGGAAAGTTCGCGCCCGCGAGCGCGCGCCGCAGGAACGGCAGGCCATAGTTGAACTCGTGGTTGCCGATGTTGGCGGCATCCACGTTCAACTGGTTCAGCACTTTGTAGGCCGGGTGGCGCTCGCCCTCGGCCAGCGGTTTGATACGCGCCACGTAATCGCCCAGCGGATTGCCCTGCAGCAGGTCGCCGTTGTCGAAGAGCAGGCTGTTCGGAGACTCGGCGCGTGCGGCCTTGATGAGCGAGATGGTCTTGGCCAGCCCGTACTCGTCGGTCGTCTTGTCCTGGTAGTAGTCGTAGTTGAGCAGGTTCATGTGCACGTCCGTGGTCTCCAGGATGCGCAAGCGGATCTGCGCCGCGTGCAGGCCCGCATGGAACGAAAGCGCGACCAGCAAGGTCAGAATGCGGGGAATCACGCAGGGAAATTCGACCATGTTCGGGGTCCGTTCGACGTTGGGGGCGGTGCAGTTGCGCAGCTTAATCGCTGGCCTGGTGGCTGGCTGCGGCTTGGCCCTGCTCGCCGCCTGTGCATCCTACGGGCCGGGTGACCTTCGCGTGGGCGACGCCGAGGCCGCCGTCGTGCAGTCGATGGGCCCGCCCGCCGCGCGCTACCCGCTGCCCGGGGGCGCCCTGCGGCTGGCTTATGCCCGCGGCCCGTTCGGCAAACACACCTGGATGGTCGACCTCGGGCCCGACGGCCGCGTGACGCGCTGGCGCCAGGTGCTCACGGAAGCGCAGTTTGCCGAGCTGCAACTCGGCACGCCGGCGGACGAGGTGCTGCTCACGCTCGGGCCGCCGGCACGGGTGCGGCCGCGCGGCCTGCGCCCGGGTGAACTCTGGTCCTACCGCTACGAGACCTACGAATGCCGCTGGTTCCAGGTCGTGCTGGACGAGGAGCACAAGGTGGCCGAGGCAGGTTATGGCGTCGACCCGATGTGCGAGGTCGGCAAGGACGACTGGACCAACTGATGACGACGACCCTCTACGGCATCCCCAACTGCGACACCGTGAAGCGTGCCCGTGCATGGCTGGACGAACGGGGCGTCCCGTACGCCTTCCACGACTTCAAGCGTCAGGGCGTGCCGCCCGACGCGCTGGCGCGCTGGCTGAAGGCGGCCGGGCGCGACCGGCTCGTCAACCGCAAGGGCACGGCGTGGCGCAAGCTCGCAGACGCGCAGCGCGACGGCGTCGTTGACGATGCGAGCGCCGCGCGCCTGCTCACCGAGCAACCCAGCGTCGTCAAGCGACCGGTGGTCGAGTGGGCCGACGGCCGGCTCACCGTGGGCTTCGACGAGGCGGCCTGGGCCGCTGCGCTGCCGCGGGCATGACGAGGTCGAAGGCGCCCGCGGCCTCCACGCGGCCGTTGATGCGCAGGTCCACGCCATGGCGCCCCGCGTGGTACGTGCGGGTCGTGATCGGCTTGACCGCATGGCGCTTGGCCAGCACCCGCGTCTCGCCCGCGGCGAGTTCGATGCGCCAGCCCTTGAACACCTTGGCCGCGCTGTGGCCGGCGGCCTTGACGTGGTGCACCGCATAGTCGATCACCAGCGCCTGTGCAAGGCGTGCGGTGGATGCGAGCGTGATGCGCAGCTCGACCGATTCACCCAGCGCGATGCGGCGAGGCGCCAGCGCCAACGTGGCCGTGCCTTTCAGCTTCTGGCCCAGCCCGAACGCAGCCAGCACGCGGGGGTCGCCCCGCTTGACCAGCGTGCGGGCCGCGTGGCGCAGCAGCTTCTGGCGCGCCGGCGGTGCATCCGGCAGATGCTCCTCGATCCAGGCCGCCACGAGCGCCGGGTGGTCCTTGGCGATGTCGTTCAAATGGTTGGCGACGCTGCGGCGCACGTAATCGCTGTCGTCGTCCTGCAGGCGCCGCAGCAGCGGCAGCGTGGGCGACGGGTCGGCGATCAGGCCCTTGAGTTGCAGTCCCCACGGCAGGCGCGGGCGCGAGCCCTCGCTGACGAGGCGGCGCACATGTTCGTCCGGATCGGTCGACCAGCGGTGCAAGGTGCGGAAGGTGAGAGCGGGGTGGTTTTCGATGAACGGCCGGAGGGCCCATTCGGCGGTGAAGCGCGGCGTCAGCAGGCGCAGCAGCGCCAGCGCCTGCTCGGGGCTCGCCTGCCCGTGGCGGGCGATGTATTCGCCGACCGGCCAGAGAATCCAGCCGCGCAGGCCGTCGCCGTCACCGGTGTCTCCGCGGCCGTGCATCGCCCACTGCAAGAGTTCCGCCGCCGCATCGAAGCCGGGCGGCAGGTGCGCTTCGAGCGCCGCGCACACGTGCGACGCGCGTGCCTTGAGTTCCAGTGCATCGAGGCCGTCGGTCGCCAGCGCCACGAAACCCGCGGCATCGAAGCCCGGGCTGACGAGCGCCAAGCGCTGCGCCGCCGCGTCGACAGCGGCCGCATTGATCAGGTTCTTGAAGGGCTCGCCCAAGGGTCGCGGCCCTGCGCTACGCCAGGCGCACGCTCAGCGCGCGGAACCCGCGAAAGCGCATGCGCGGATCGCGCCGCGCCGGTGCCGCCAGGTCGATCTTCGGAAAGCGTGCGACGAGCCGGCCGATGGCGATGCGGCCTTCGACCCGCGCCACGTTCATGCCGGCGCAGGCGTGCGGGCCATGGCCGAAGCCGAGATGCGGGTTCGGCCTGCGTGCGATGTCGAGCCGCTCGGGCTGCTCGAACTGCGCCGGGTCGCGGTTCGCCGCGCCCACGCACAGCGTCAGGAAGGTGCCCGCCGGCACGTCGCGGCCGTCGAGCGTCATCGGCGCCGTGGTGACACGGTTGTTGAGCTGGATCGGGCTTTCGAAACGCAGCAATTCCTCGACACACGGATGGAGCAGCTCGGGTTCCGCGAGCAGGCGGTCGAACTGATCGCGATGCACCATCAGTGCGTGCAGCCCGTTGCCGATGAGGTTGGCCGTGGTCTCGTGCCCGGCATTGAGCAGGAAGATCGCGTTGTGCAGCAGTTCGGTTTCCGTCAGCCGCTCGCCGCCATGCTCGCCCTGGATCAGGCGCGTCAGCACGTCGACGTCGGGGTCGCCGGGGTGCCTGCGGCGGTGCGCGATCAGCGCCTTCAGGTAATCCAGGAACTCGCTCACCGCGGCATTGCCTCGTGTCAGGATGGCGGGCGCCGGAGCCGGCTCGAGCGCCGACAGGATGGCCTGCGACCATTCGCGCAGCGGGCCGCGCTCGTCGCGCGGTACGTCGAGCAAGTTGCCGATGACCTCGATCGGGATGCGCGCCGCAAAGTCCTCGACCAGGCACGGCGCGTCGAGCCCGGTCATGCGGTCCATCAACCCGTCGACGAGCGCCACGAGCCCCGGCTCCATGCGCGCGATCGCGCGCTGGTTGACGGCGCCCATCATCAGCCGCCGCACACGGGTGTGCAGCGGCGCATCGTTGAAGACGACGCTCGTCGTGTGGTGCTCGTACAGCGGGGTGCCGATGCCGAGCTTGGGCGCGAATTCGCGTTTCTTGTCCGAGCTGACGACGCTGCTGCGGTAGGCCGCGTCGACCTCCGCGTAACGCGTGAGCAGCAGCGTGCCGGGCACGAGTTCGTGCACCGGCGAGTGCTCACGCAGCGCCGCATAGACCGGGTAAGGGTCGTCGATGAAACCCGGCGGCGGGTCCGTGAATGTGAAGGAGCGGGCGGCTTCGCGCGTGGTCATGGGTCTGGCCTTGCTGGGCCTACCTGCCGCCGAGCTTGGCCTTCAGGTCCACGCCCACACGTTTGTTGACGAATTGCAGCGTGGCCACCTTCGAGAGGTCCACGTCGCCACCCTTGTACAGGCCCGCCTTCACCATCTGGTCGTAGAAGTCCTTGATGTGCGCGGTGCTCATGGCGCCGATGCCGTCCTTCAGCGATTCACCCGAGTCGACGATGCCTTGCGACTTCATCAGCACGACCGAGGCTTCGATCTCGGCAGGCGTCATCTCGGGGTTGTCCTTCAACATCATGGCGTTCGCGGCCTTGCGGTCGCCGTACAGGTAGTTGACCCAGCCGACGATCGACGCATCGACAAAGCGCTGCACCAGGTCCGGCTTGGCCTTGACCGTCTCGGCCCGCGCCTCGATCAACGTGGAGTACGTCGAGAACCCGTGGTCGGCCAGCAGGTGCACGACCGGCTCGAACTTGCCCTGTTCCTTCACGTAGATCGGCTCGGCCACGGAATAGCCCTGCTGCACCGCTTTCGGGTTGGCGAGGAACGGGCCGAGGTTGTAGTTGTAGGGCTTGAGCGCCTCGTCCTTGAAACCGTGCACGGCCTTGAGCCATTGCCACCAGGTGAACTGCCCGTCCTTGGCGATCATGGCCACGGGGGCGTCCTTCAGCTTCTCGAACTTCTCGTAGCCCTGGCCCGGGTGCGCGATCAGCGCCTGCGGATCCTTCTGGAACATCGCGGCGACGACGACGGTGGGCACGCCGTTCTTCACGTTGTCGAAGCTGTGCAGCAGGTTGCCCGTCATCAGGAAGTCGATGCGACCGGCCGGCAGCAGTGGCCGGTTGTTCACCTGCGGGCCCCCTTGCTGGATCGTCACGTCGAGGCCGTACTTCTTGTAGGTGCCGTCGGCCACGGCCTGGTAGAAGCCGCCGTGGGCGGCCTGGGCTTTCCAGTTGGTGGCGAAGGTGACCTTGTCCTGCGCCTGTGCCGTACCGAAGGCGAGCAACAGGCTGGCGGCGGCGAGGGCGGTGCGCATGAAATCGTCTCCAGGAAGGGATGGCAAAGCGTATCAGGGCTGTGCGGCGCCGCAAGCTTCAGGGGCGTTGCGACGCGTGCCAGCGCCCGAGCAGCCGGCGCGACAGCGCGTCGAAGGCCCAGAAGATCAGCACCCCGGTGGCGACCAGCAGCACGAGGGCGGCAAACATCTTCGGCGTCTCGGTGCGGAAGCTCGCCTCCAGGATGCGCGACGCGAGGCCCGTCTCGCGCCCGGCCGCGCCGGCCACCATTTCGGCGGTGACGGCGCCGATCAGGCTCAGCCCGCCGGAGATCTTGAGCCCGGCCAGAAAGTACGGCAGCGCGCTCGGCACCAGCAGCCAGCGCAGGCGTTGCCAAGGCGTGGCGCGGTACAGGCGGAACAGGTCGCGCAGGTTCGGCTCGGCGGCGCGCAGGCCGAGCACGGTGTTGGACAGGATCGGGAAGAAGGCCACGATCCAGGCACACAGCAGCAACGCGGCGGTGGTGCTCTCGACGTAGATCAGGATCAGCGGCGCGATGGCGACCACCGGCGTCACCTGCAGGACCACCGCGACGGGGAAGAACGCCGCCTCCACGCGGCGCGACAACGCGAAGACCGCCGCGATCGCGACACCGCCCGCGCAGGCCAGCGCCAGTGCGCCGAACGTGATCCTCAACGTGAACCACCAGCTGCCGGCGAGCGAGCCGAAGTTGTCCCACAGCGTCAGCGCCACGAGCGACGGCGCCGGCAGCGTGTAGTGCGGGATGTGCGCCAGCCGCACCAGCAACTCCCAGCCGGCGAGCAGCGCGGCCAGCGTCAGTGCGGGCCACCAGCGCGTGGTCATGGCGCAGCAGCGTCCGACCCGGACACGGGCCGTGTCGTGGCCACCGGGTTCGTGCCTGCCGGCCGCGCGTCCGCCGATGCCCGCATCGCGGCGTCGAGCGCCAGGCTCAGGTCGTGGCAGGTCTTCATGTACAGCGCCGACATCCGGAACGACGGCGCGCGCGGGTAGGGCGCGTCGACGGCCAGCTCCGCCACCACATGCCCCGGCCGCGCGCCCATCACCAGCACCCGCTGGCTCAGGAACACGGCCTCGAAGACGCTGTGCGTGACGAACAGCACCGACATCGCCTGCGTGGCCCACCACGCCATCAGATCGCCATTCAGATGTTGCCGCGTGATTTCGTCGAGCGCTGCGAAGGGCTCGTCCATCAGCAGCAGGCGCGGCCGGGTGACGAGGGCGCGTGCAATCGACGCGCGCATCTTCATGCCTCCCGACAGCTCGGCCGGGTAGGCCGCCTCGAACTCGCCGAGACCCACACGCTGCAGCACCTCCCGCACCCGCAACGCCGCCTTCCCCCGTGGCACGCCGGCCAGGCGCAGCGGAAGGAAGACGTTGTCGAACAGGCTGGCCCACGGCATCAGCGTCGGCTCCTGGAAGACGAAGGCCGTGTCGGCCGATGCGGTCGACACCTCGTTGGCCAGTGCGGGTGCCTGCACACGACCCGCGCTCGCGGTCTCGAGCCCGGCGGCCAGGCGCAGCACCGTGCTCTTGCCGCAGCCCGATGCGCCCAACAGCGCGACGAACTCGCCCGCGCCCACCTGCAGCGACACATCGCGCAGCGCCAGCAGGCCGTTGTCGAAGCGTTTGTCGACATGGTCGAGCGTGACGACCGCGGTGCCCTGATTCATGCGCCGAGTGTGCCCGTATTGGCATGGCCGCCGCGGCGTCGGGCCCTTGCAGCGCGCTGGTAAGCTGCCAGCCACTTAAGGGTCTGCACCATGTTCACTGGCATCGTCCAAGGCATCGCCACCGTCGAATCGCTCAACGACCGGCCCGGCCTGCGCTGTTTCAGGCTCGGCTTTCCAGAAGGGTTCTGCGACGGCCTGGCCATCGGTGCGAGCGTCGCCTGCGACGGCGTCTGCCTCACCGTGACCGCCCTGCATGGCCAGGACGCGGCCGACTTCGACGTGATGCAGCAGAGCCTCACGCTCACGTCGCTCGCCGCGCTGCGTATGGGCAGCCGTCTGAATGTGGAGCGCGCAGCGAGGGACGGCGCCGAGATCGGCGGCCACCCGCTGTCCGGCCATGTCGACGTGATGGGCCGCGTGGCCGCGATCCGCCGCCCCGAGAACAACCACGTGTTGCGCATTGCCTTGCCGGCGCCATGGATGCGCTATGTCTTTGCCAAGGGGTACATCGCCGTCAATGGCGCCAGCCTCACGGTGGCCGATGCGCAGCGCGAGGCTGGCGGCGCGGGCTGGTTCGAGGTGTGGCTGATCCCCGAGACGCTGCGCATGACCACGTTCGGCGGCAAGCTCGAGGGTGATCTGTTGAACATCGAGATCGAACGCTCCACCCAGGTCTTCGTCGATACGGTACGCGACGCGCTCGATGAGCGGCTCGGCCCGCTGCTGCCGGCGCTCGAGGCGTTTGCGCGCGAGCGCGGCATCGCGCTGGGAGACCTCGCCGCGCCACCGAAGCTGCCGCGCGGGTGATGGTCGACGGGTCGCGTCGATGCCGCCCACCTGCGCCCACGCCAACGCCTGCGGACGGGCCCGATGACCGTTGAATCCCGCAGCACCCCGCCGTACCCATCACCCGCTCCGCGGGCGAAGCGGATCTTCATGCTCGGGGCCACCGGCACCATCGGGAGGGCCACCACGCGTGCGCTCGTGCAGCGCGGGCACGAGGTGGTGTGTCTCGTGCGACCGCGTGCGGGCGTCGGCGCCACCTGGACGCCGGCGCGCAGCCAGCAGGCGCTGGCCGGCGCCACGGTGCGCGTGGGCGACGTGTGCGACCCCACGTCGCTCGTGCGCGACGGCTTCCGGGGCGAACGCTTCGACGCGCTGGTGTCCTGCCTGGCCTCACGCACCGGTGCGCCCGCCGATGCCTGGGCGGTGGACCACCGCGCGCATGTGCAGGCCCTCGCGGCAGCGCAGGAGGCAGGCGCAGCGCATGTCGTGCTGCTCTCTGCCATCTGCGTTCAGAAGCCGTTGCTGGCCTTCCAGCATGCCAAGCTGGCCTTCGAGAAGGTGCTCATGGAGTCGGGCGTTGGCTATTCGATCGTTCGGCCGACGGCCTATTTCAAGTCCCTGACCGGGCAGGTCGATCGTGTGCGTCGGGGCAAGCCGTTCGTCGTCTTCGCCGACGGCACGTTGACCGCCTGCAAGCCGATCGCCGACGAGGATCTGGCCGACTATCTCGCCGGGTGTCTGGATGACCCGGGCCGATACAACCGTGTGCTGCCGATTGGCGGCCCGGGCGCAGCGATCACGCCGCGCGAGCAGGGTGAGCATCTGTTCAGCTTGCTGGGCCGGCCGCCGAAGTTCAGGCACGTGCCGGTGGGCGTGCTCGACGCGGTGATCGGTGTGCTCGGCGGCGCCGGCCGCATGGTGCCGGCGCTGGCCGCAAAGGCCGAGCTCGCGCGCATCGGCCGTTACTACGCCACCGAATCGATGCTCGTGCTGGATCCGTCCACGGGACAGTACAGCGCCGCTGCCACGCCGTCCACGGGCACACGCACGCTTTTCGATTTCCAGGCCGCGCTGCTGGCAGGCGGGGTATCACCCGAGCGAGGGGATCACGCGGTGTTCTGACATGCCGCACGCGCCGTACCCCTCAGACGCCTACGTCGGCGATCGACCCTCTGCGGTCGCTCGGGTCGCCCACCTGAGCAGCCCAAACCGGTCAGTCACCGAGGCGCAGAACCAACGAAGTCGAGCGGACCGTTTCCAGCATCGAAGAGTTCTCGCTCGGCTTCGCAGAGCGCCGGCCTCATCCAGCAAGTCCGTCGACGCCCGTGGCTTTCAGGTCTGCTACAGCCGCCAGCACATCTCGGGGCTCGGCTCGCTCGCGGTAATCCGCCACGACGTGCGCAAAGACCACGCGGCCGTTGCGATCGATCACGTAGGTGGCGGGCACGGGCAGCACCCAGCGCCCATTGCCATTGAGCACCGGCAGGTCATTGCCGACGCGGCTGTACAACTCGATCAA
>JAHECD010000130.1 GCA_024641945.1 Rubrivivax sp.
CCTCGGCGCTGCTGCCCGGTGCGGCCAGCGGCTGCTGCGGCGCCGGCAGCAGCGGCACGCTCGCCGCGTCCGGACGGCCCAGCAGATAGTCGGCATAGGCCTGCTCGGCCGGCGCCGCGTCGGCGCGCAGCCGGTCGAAGCCCGTGCACGGGTCGAACAGCAGGCTCGCGACCTGCGCCGCGCAGCGCGTGAGCTCCACGCGCGCCGCCAGATCGACGCGCCCCGTGCGCGCCACCTCGGCGCGAGCGCGCTCGAATTCGGCCATGGCGGCACGCGCATGGCCCGAAAGGTAGGCATCGACGGCGCGCTCCAGGGAACTGCGTGCATTGAGTTGCCAGTCCGGCACCGGCGTCCCGGCGCAGCCCGCGAGCGCCAGCAGGGCCGCCATGGGCGCCACCCAACGCCATCTGCGGGCACGGTACCGCCGGTCGTCCTGCGGTGTGGACGGCGCACCTTTGGAGGCCTGCGGCGGCTGGCCGCTCCGGACAGGATCGTGCATCACGGCAGCTTGATCTCCGTGTCGCGCTTGAACGGCCATTTGCGGTTGATCTCGTTCACCAGCTGGTCGACCTTGCGCAGGCTGGATTCGACCTCTGCACGCAGCGTGTCCAGGTCGGTCGTGGCGCTGCGCACGTTCTTCGCGGCGCCCTGGGCTTCGGCCAGCACGCCGTCCACGCGTTGCAGCGTGCCGCGTGCATCGCCGAGCAGCGCCTGGAGCTGCTGCACGCTGGCACGCACCTCGGGCATCACACCCTTGTCGCCGAAGACCTGCGCGTCGGCACGGCCGATCAACCCGTCGGTGCGGGCGATGAAACCGTCCGTCTTGCCCACGAGCGCGTCGAGGCGGGCGACGAGCTGGTTCGTGCGGTCGAGCAGCTGCGTCACCTTCGCGGCGTCCTTCGGCTCGCCCAGCAGGGCGGCGAGCGCACCGCCCGGTCCGTTGGCACGGGCCGTGAAGTCCTTCAGGTTGTTCATCGTGCCGGCCAGCGCGGAATCCTGCGACGTGAGCGCGATCAGGTTGTTGACGAGGTCGCGCGCCGTGGCCACCAGGCGCGGGATCTCGGCCGTGGCGTCGCCCACGAGCACCTTGCGCTCGGCGCCATCGGGCAACGGCGGGTCGGACAGCACGCCGCTGTAGGCGCGCAGGTTCGTATTGCCCACGAGCCCGCGTGTGAGCGTGAAGACACTCGACTGGCGCAGCCAGTGCGCGTCGTCGCGCGGCACGTCGATCATGATGCGGGCGATGCCGTCCTTGGCCAGCTCGATGCGACGGACGCGCCCGATCGGGAAGCCCGAGAAGGTGAGGTCCATGCCGATCACCACGCCTTCGGAATCGTCGGCCACCAGCACCAGCCGCTGCGTCGATTCGAAGGCACCACGGGCGTACATCAGGTACAGCGCGGCCCCGACCAGCAAGACGACGAGCAGGCCCACCAGCAGCGCGGCGCGCAGCTCCAGCCGTTCGGGCCGGGGCTCGGGCCGGGTCGGGGGCGCGGGGGTGTCCGGCATCAGCGCTGCATCAGTAGTAATTGCCCACGAGGGAGGTGACCTCGATCAGCAGGATGGCCATGAACATGCGCACCAGGCCCTGCAGCTCCAGGCTGGCCTGGCCCGGCGTGTCGTGCCGATCGTGCAGGCCCGAACCGAGGGGGATCAGCGCCACCGCCAGGCTCAGTGCCAGCGTCTTGAGCGAGAAGATGAGCGAGACGGCCGGCGTGAAGACCTGCCCGACGAGCCGCGTGTAGCGCTCGAAGGCATAGGGCGAAAAGCCGTAGGCGAGCACGTAGGCCAGGGCCAGGCACAGCACGCAGCTCAACGCCGCGAGCAGCAGCACCGAGAAGACGCCTGCCAGCGCGCGCGGCACGATCTCGCCGCGCAGCGGGTCGCCACCGCTGCCGCGCACGTCGTCGAGCGTGCCGGCGCGCCGCATCGCGGCGAGTTCCACCGCCGCCGGGATCGTGACGCGCAGCGCGACGAAGAGCGCGGTGACGAGCGGGATCAGCTCCAGCACCAGCACCCGCACGACCAGACCGAGCGCGTACTGCGACAGCCCGTAGCTTTCGGCGGTGACGAGCACGATGCGGATGATCACCACGCTCAGCAGCGCCGAGACGACGCCGAACCACAGCACCAGGGGCGCCGACGCACGCACCACGTGCAGCGCGATGGCCGGGCGCCACGCGCGCCCGTAGGTCGACGGCGACAGCATCAGCGCGAGCACGAGCGCCCCGAGGTGCGCGATCTGCCGCCAGGTATTCCACCAGCGCACGGCAGCGCGGCCGATGGTGCCGGGTCGGGTCAGGGTCGCGGCCATGGGCGGATCATAGGGCGGCACGGTGCCGTGTCGATGGCGCTGCCGGTGCGTCGATCAACGGCGCTCAGCGCCCTGCGGGCGGAGGCGCCCATCCGCCCGGCAGCCGCTGCCCGCGTGCGACCCAGTCCACCAGCGCGTCGAGCGCAGGCCGTGTCTTGCCTGCCTGCTCGTGGTTGACCATCGCCACCAGCACCCAGGGGCGTCCGTCGCCGTCGCGCACCACGCCGGCCAGCGCGACCACGTTGCGCAGCGTGCCGGTCTTCAGGCGCGCCCATCCGGCGGCGGGGCTGGCCTTGAGGCGGTTGCGCATCGTGCCGTCCACGCCGGCGACGGGCAGGCTCATCAGCAATTCGGGCGCGTGGCGGCCGGCCAGCGCCGCCTCGATCAGGCGCGCCATCTGGCGCGGCGTGATGCGCTCGCTGCGGCTCAGGCCCGAGCCGTTGTCGAGCACGAGGCCGCCGTCGTCGATGCCATGCCCTGCGAGCCAGCGGCGCACCTCGCGCGCGGCGAGTTCGCGTGTTTCCAGTTGCGGGTCGGCGGCCATCGCGGGCACGCCGAGCTGCAGGTAGAGCAGGCGCGTGAGCGTGTTGTCCGATGTCTTGTTCATGCCGCGCAGCACCTCGCCCCACGGCCGTGATTCGCGCGCCGCGAGCACACGTGCACCCGGCGGCGCAGCCGCCTCGCGCACGTGGCCGCGCCAGGTACCGCCCAGTCGCGCCCACAGCGTGCGCACCGTGAGTTCGGCCAGTCGCGTGCGGTCGATCAGCCCGAGTTCGGCACGTACGCTGCAGCCGCGTGGAAAGGCGCCATGCAGCGCGATACGGAGCTGGCGGCCGTCGTCCTGGACGGTGGCCGGCTGCCAGTGTTCGTCCCAGTCGTTGCAGCGCGCATCGACCAGGGCCATGTCGCTCGTGAGCTGCACGCCGTCGAGAACGGGCTGCGTGCGGGCGCGCACACCATCGGCGCCGGCCGCCAGCTCGATCGACATCAGGTTGCCGGTGAGCAGCAGCGCATCGGGAATCACGTTGTACGCAAACTCCGGCGCCTCGTCGAAGGGCGGCAGACCCAGGTCGATGCGCGCGGGGCGCAAGAGCGTGCGGTCAAGCAGCAGGTCGCCCGCGATCTCGCGCACACCCTGCGCGCGCAGTTCGTCGAACAACGCCCACAACTGCGGCCAGCCGAGTTCGGGGTCGGCGCCGCCGCGCAGCACCAGGTCACCGCGCAGCACGTCGCCGTCGAGTGGCGCCGCGCTGAGCAGTTCGGTGCGGCCGCGCAGGTTGGGGCCGAGGTGGTCGAGCGCGACCACGGTGGTCACGATCTTCATCGTCGATGCCGGCTGCATCGGTCGGTCGGCGCCATGCTCCCATCGCCGGCCCCACCAGTGCAGCGGCATTGCGATCGCGCTCAGCGCGTCGGCCGGCACGCCGGCGGCGTCCAGGGCCGCCTGCACCGGTGGCGGCAGGTCGTCCTGTGCGTGCGCCAGCGGCGCGGCGCAGGACAGCAGATACGCCAGCGCCGTTGCGAGGCGGACCGCGCAGCGCCGCAGGTGGCGCAGATCAGCGGTCATCGCGCAGCACCGCCAGCGTGCAGGCCTGCTGCCAATCCGGCGCGCCGCCATAGGCCTGCTGCTCCAGTTGGCCGGCGTCGACGAGCTTGATCACGTGTTCGTCGCTGCTGCGCACGGCGGCGGCCGCGAGCTCGGACCAGGGCATCGGGTTGGGCGCCGCGCCGAGCGCAGACAGGTCCAGTCGGCTGGCGACGACGCCCGCGACGACGGCGCGCCAGTAGGCGGCCACACCCGCCCGTGGATCGGGCAGGAAGGGCAGCAACACACGCACGGCCAGCGCGCTCGTCACGAGGTGGAGCACCGTGAAGTTGCCGCTGCGTGCGTACAGCCGCGCGGCCAGCCGCGCGATGCGCGGCAGTGTGGTGTCGTCGATGCGCAAGACGCTGACGACGGCTTCGAAGGCAGGGTCGCGCGCGGCGGCCTGCATGCGCAGCGCGATCAACGGCGCGTCGATGGACGCGATGGCCAGCGGTTCGAGCACCTCGCCAGGGTCGGCCGCGGTGCCGCCGGACGCGGATTCGCCCAGGTCCATCCAGCGGCAGGCCCAGTAGGCCAGCGCGTCGGCCAGTTCGGCGTCGTGCGCGGCCTGCACGGCATGTGCGGCGCGGATGAGGCCGTGGAAGGCGACCGCGCCGCAGCCCCGCATCAGCAGCGGCACGTGGCGCGCGAGCACGCCGGCGGGACCGTCGTGGGCGATCTGATCGCGGAACAACGTTCGGTAGGCCGGCCAGGCGGCGATGTCGTCGAGGCGGGCCGTCCACGCCTGACCGTCGGGCCATGGTGTCGGCGGCGGCGCGGCGGGGGCGGCCTTGTCGTGCACGTAGGCGTCGGCGAATTCGCGCAGCCGCGGCCCGTCCGCACCCAGCCGCTCGAGCGCCGACAGCGCCATCGGCAGATGGTTGCTCAGCCCCTGGCCGTATTCCGGGCCGTGGGCCGCGCCTTCGTCGAGCAGACGACGAAGGGCCGTTTGGTGGCGGTCGGGCGTGAAGGCATTCATCGTGCTTGCTGGGGCCAACTTTTGCACCGATTGTGACCATCGCTGCGGCCCGCCAAAATGCCCGGGACATGCACCGAATCCGAACCTCTTGTTCTGCGCTGCTGGCGGCCACCCTGCTCGCGCTGTCTGGTTGCGCCACCACCACGCCTGGCGGCGTGCCCATCGACACCACCTATACGTCGCGCGGGCAGGACAGCCGCGTGATGTTCCTCGTCCTGCACTACACCGTGGCCAACTTCCCGGCATCGCTGCGCGTGCTGACACAAGGCGAGGTCTCGGTGCACTACCTGGTCAGCGACGAAACCCCGCCGCGCATCTACCGCCTGGTCGACGAGAGCCGGCGTGCCTGGCACTCCGGCCCGAGCGGCTGGCAAGGCCACCGCATGCTCAACGCCAGTTCGATCGGCATCGAGATCGTCAACCCCGGCTTCAAGGAAATGCCGCAGGGACGTGTCTTCGCGCCGTTCCCGAAGGCGCAGATCGACGTGCTGATGCCGCTCATCAAGGACATCGTCGCGCGGCACCAGATCCGCCCCGACCGTATCGTCGGCCACAGCGACGTGCTGCCGCAGCACAAGCAGGACCCCGGTCCGCTGTTCCCGTGGAAACGTCTCGCCGACGAAGGCCTGATTCCGTGGCCCGACGCCGGCCGGGCGCAGGCGCACAGGGCGTTGTTCGAGCTGAAGCCGCCCGACGTGGCGTGGTGGCAGACCTCGCTCGCGACGCTCGGTTTCGAGGTGCCGCGCAGCGGCGTGCTCGACGAGGAGACACGTACCGTGATCGGCGCGTTCCAGATGCGCTACCGGCCCGAGCGCTTCGACGGCGAGCCGGACGCGCAGACGGCGGCGCTGCTGCACGTGCTGATCACGCCGGCGGGCCGCTGATGCGCCGTCGCGATCTGGTGCGTGCCGGGGCGCTGGCGCTCGCGGGCTGCTCGACGCAGCCGCTGCCGGTGTCATCCGAGGCGCCGCCCGCCGGTCAACTTCCGGATGCACAAATGCCGCCGGCCGCGCCGCGCGAATTCCGCGCTGCATGGATCGCCAGCGTGTCGAACATCGACTGGCCGAGCCGGCCGGGGTTGCCCGCCGAGGCGCAGCGCGCCGAGGCACTGGCGATGATCGAGCGTGCGCAGGAACTCGGCCTGAATGCGCTCGTGGTGCAGGTGCGACCCGCCGGCGATGCGTTGTACGCCTCGTCGCTGGAGCCCTGGAGCGAGTACCTCACCGGTACACAGGGCCGGGCGCCCGAGCCTGGCTGGGACCCGCTGTCCTATTGGGTCGAGCAGGCGCACCGCCGCGGGATCGAACTGCACGCCTGGTTCAACCCGTATCGCGCACGTCACCCATCGGCCAGCTCGCCGCTGGTGGCGCCGCACCTTGCGTTGACGCACCCGCAAGCCGTCAAGTCGTATGGCGATCTCTTGTGGATGGACCCGGCCGAGCCCGCGGCCGAGGAACGCATGCTCGCGGTCGTGACCGATGTGGTGCGCCGCTACGACATCGACGGCGTGCACATCGACGACTATTTCTACCCCTACCCACTGGTGCACGGCGGCGCCGACCAGCCCTTCCCCGACGACCCGGCCTGGCGGCGCTATGGCGCGTCCGGCGGCACGCTCGCACGCGCCGACTGGCGCCGCGAACAGGTCGACCGGCTCGTGCAAGCCCTGCACCGGACCGTGCATGCCACGCGGCCCGGCGTGCGCTTCGGCATCAGCCCGTTCGGCCTGGGCCGGCCCGACCTGCGGCCGCCCGGCATCACCGGCTTCAGCCAGTACGACCGGCTGTATGCCGACGTCGAAAAGTGGCTGGCACAGGGCTGGCTCGACTATCTGGCGCCGCAGCTGTACTGGCCGATCGAGCGTCCGGCGCAGGCGTTCGGCGTGCTGCTCGACTATTGGCTGGCGCAGAACCCGCAGGGCCGGCATGTGTGGCCGGGCCTCTTCACGAGCCGCATCGGCGCGGCGCAGGACGCGTGGCCCGCGGCCGAGGTGCTGGCGCAGGTGGCGCAGGTGCGCACGCGGGCCGCGGCCGGTGGCCACCTGCACTTCAGCATGGCTGCGTTGATGCAGGACCGCGACGGCATCGCCACGCGGTTGCGCGCCGGCCCCTATGCGCAGCCGGCGTTGGTGCCGGCCACGCCGTGGCTCGCCTCTGCATATGACGCACCGCCTGCGCCCGTGCTCGACGCCACGGTACATGGCCTGCGCATCGCCCCGGCGCCGGACGCCGGCGGCCGTGCGTTCGTGCACGCCGTGTGGCGGCGCGAGGGCGGCGTGTGGCGGTTCGACACGCAGCCGGCGGATGATCGCCTGCTGAAGCTCGGCCCCGGCATCGACGCCGTGGCTGTCAGCGCCGTCGACCGCCTCGGAATCGAAAGCCCCCGCACCGCATGGACGCTCCCCTGATCCCCGACCCGTCACTGCCGACCGAATCGGTGCACCCGCGCCACAGCGGACTCGACCTGTACGCCACGCCCGAACTCGTCGGCGCTTTTGTCGACGACCAGGTCCTGGGCGCGCAGGCGGTGCAGGCGGCCGCGCCGATGCTGGCGCGCGCCGTGGACGCCGCCTGGCCGCGGCTGCGCGCCGGCGGACGGCTGCTGTATGCCGGCGCGGGCACCAGCGGACGGCTGGGCGTGCTCGACGGCGCGGAATTGCCACCCACGTTTTCCTGGCCCGCCGAGCGCGCCGTCGGCCTGCTGGCCGGCGGTGCGGCGGCGATGTTCGCGGCCGTCGAAGGCGCCGAGGACAACCGCGCGCAGGGCGCCGCCGACCTGGCGGCGCTGACGCCCACGCGTGGCGATGTCGTGGTGCTCGTGGCAGCGTCGGGTGGCACGCCGTTCACCCTCGGCGTGCTCGACGCCGCGAAGGCGGCCGGTGCGTTGACGATCGGCATCGTCAACAACGTGGGCACACCGCTGGGCGGCCTCGTGGACATTGCCGTGGTGCTCGACACCGGGCCGGAGGTCTTGTCGGGCAGCACGCGGCTGAAGGCCGGCACGGCGCAGAAGATCGCGCTGAACGCGCTGTCGAGCGCACTCATGGTGCGCATGAACAAGGTCTACGGGAATCTGATGGTCGACCTGCGAGCGACCAATACGAAGCTCCGGCTGCGTGCAGTGAACCTGACGATGCGCGCCACCGGTGCGAGCGAGGCCGACGTGCTGCGCGCGCTCGGCGCCAGCGGCGACAGTGTCAAGGTGGCGATCGTCATGCTCGCCCGCGGCCTCGACGCGGTGCAGGCGCAGCAGCGTCTGGCCGGGGCCGACGGCAGCGTGCGCAAGGCCTTGGCATGAGCGCTGCACCCGCGCCGGCCACAGCGCCAACCCTCGCGCCCGCCGTCGCACCCGCCGTTACGCGCCTGCAATCGCTGGACGTCTTTCGCGGCCTGGCGGTGGCGCTGATGATCCTCGTCAACAACCCCGGCAGCTGGAGCCATCTGTACCCGCCGCTGGCGCATGCCGAGTGGCACGGCTGCACGCCCACGGACCTCGTCTTCCCGTTTTTCCTGTTTGCGGCCGGCAATGCGCTCGCGTTCACGGTGCCCGTTCTGGAGGCCGGCAGGCCGGGCGCCTTCAGCTCGCGGCTGTTCAGGCGCACGGCGCTGATCTTCGGGCTCGGGCTGTTCCTCAATGCCAGCCCGTTCGTGCGCTGGGACGCGGCGGGTGAACTGGTGCCACGCAGCCTCGAGCACCTGCGCGTGATGGGTGTGTTGCAGCGCATCGCGCTGGCTTGGGCCGCAGCCGCGCTCATCGTGCATGCCTTCGGCCGGCGCGGCGCGTGGTGGGCGGCGGCCGTGCTGCTGCTCGGGTACTGGGCCGCCTGCGTGGCGTTCGCGCAAGGCCACGATGCCTACAGCCTCGAGGGCTTCTTCGGAACCGGGCTCGACCGCGCGTGGCTGGGGCCGGCACACCTGTACCACGGCGAAGGCGTGGCGTTCGACCCCGAAGGGCTGGCCAGCACGGCACCGGCCATCGCGCAGGTGCTGCTGGGTTATCTGGCGGGCTCGGCGGTGGCGGCGGCCGCGGGCCGGCGACCCGATGCCGCACTCGTCAATCGCCTCTTCATCGCCGCCTGTGCGGCCGTCGCGCTGGCCTATGCCTGGCAGCTCGCGATGCCGTTGAACAAGAAGCTGTGGACCTCCAGCTACGTGATGCTGACGACCGGCCTCGCCTTGGCGCTGCTGGCGCTGCTCGCGCACGCCATCGAACTGCGGGGTGCGCGCGGGCGCTGGGTCGGGTTCTTCGAAATGTTCGGCCGCAATGCACTCTTCGTCTTCGTGCTCAGCGGGCTCCTGCCGCGCGTGGTGACGCTGGTGAAGGGGCCGCCCGTGCCACCCGCCGCCGCGGCTGAAAAGGCGGGGCAGGCCCTGGCGCTGCTGGGCAGCCTCGATCCGCGCCTGGCGTCACTCGGCGTCGCGCTGCTGCAGGTGGCCTTCTACGCCGCGATCGCCTGGGCGCTCGATCGGCGGCGCATCTATATCCGCGTCTGAATTGATCTGACGCGGTATTTGCACCGGCGATGCGGGGCTATAAGCGGCGCATGAAAAACCAACCCACTCCGGTTGCCGTGGCTGCGGTCGTTGCCACGGGCCTGGCCCTCGGGACCGCGCTCCCCGCGGCGGCGCAGCCCAAACAGGTTGTCAAGGCGCCGCAAGCGCAGGCCTGGATCGACGTGGCCACCTTCTCGGGCATGGGCATGCCGATGGGAGGCATGGGCGGCGGCGCCGGCGCGACCAACCCGATGGCTGCGCTGGGGGGCCTGTTCGGCGCAGGCAAGGGCGGCGAGAGCAAGGTCAACTTCCTGATGACGCAGTCGGGCAGTGCCGGGCGGTACGTCGACGTCACGCTGATGACGCGCCGCAACCCGCAGCTCGACAGTGCAATGCAGGACGTCCCGGCGGGTTTCATGGCGCCGCCGGTCAAGCTGGTGGCGCCGAAGGACGCGCCCGCGCCCGTGGAGGAGCGCGACGACGAGGTCGTGCCCGAGCGCGAACCGCAGCGCCCGGAGGGCAGGCTCTATCTCTACTGGGGCTGCGGCGATGCCGTGCGCGCCGGTCAACCGCGGGTGCTCGACTTTGCCAAGGCGTCATCGTCGGAGATGGCGCAGTTTTTCCAGTCGCGTCGTGCCACCCAGCGCGGTGCGCACGCGGCGGCCGGCCGCCCGCACTGGCCCAACACGACGGACGGCAGGGCGATCGCGGACGGCGCGTCGCTCGCCGGCGGCCACCAGTTCAAGGGCGAGGGCGTGCCGGCCAGCTTCCGATTCGAGCTGCCCGCTGCACAGGACCTGATGCCGCCGATGCAGTTGCAGCAGGCCGACCAGGGGGGCGCGATCGCGCTCAGCTGGGCGGCACAACCGAATGCGCGGGCCTTCTTCGTCAGCGGCATGGGCTCGCGCGGGCGCAACGAGATGGTGCTGTGGACCTCGAGCGAACTGCCCGAGGCCGGCATGGGACTGGTCGACTACCAGACCAACCCGGCCGTCGACCGCTGGCTCAAGGACAAGGTGCTGCTCACGCCCGCCACCACACGCTGCACGGTGCCCAAGGGCGTGTTCACCGGCGAAGGCGCGATGCTGCGCGCGATCGCCTACGGCCACGAGTTGAACCTCGCGCAGCCGCCGCGGCCGAGCGACCCGAAGGTGCCGTGGGAGCCGGTGTGGTCGGCCAAGGTGCGTGTGAAGTCGGTGGCCACCGCGGTCGTCGGCATGCCGGCGATGGACGAGGGCATGCGCCCCGGAGCGGGCGAGAAGGAGCCGCCCGCCGACGCGCCGGAGAAGAAGGAGAAGAAGCCGAACGCGCTCGACATCCTGCGCGGTGTGATCGGGCGCTGAGAGCACGCCGCCGGCAGGACCGATGCGCGGGGCCGCACCGGTCGGCGTCGCGGCCGGTGACATAATTCGCTGTTCCCATCTTCGGAGCTTTCCGTTGGACCAGAGTCACCCTCGGTGACCGTCCATTCCGGCGGCGGCCGCTTGCGGCTGCCCAGGGGTGAGACGGTGCACCACGAACCACACGCCACCCCATCCGAGCGGCCCTGCCTTGTGCGCGGCCTTCGCGGCCCCTGCTGCCGGAGCCCCAGATGCTGAATGTCTTTTCGCTGGTCAATGGCCGGCTGTTCCAGGAAGAAATCGAGAACCCGGGCGCGCTGTCGCACGTCAAGCCGGTCTGGGTCGACCTCGAGGCGCCGTCGGGCGAAGAAAAGGGGTGGATCGCGGGCCGTTTCGGCCTCACGATCCCCGACGACGCGGTCGACGACGACCTGGAGGAATCGGCCCGTTTCTACGAAGAGGACAACGGCGAGTTGCACATCCGTTCGGACTTTCTCATCGATGCCGACGACGGCCCCGACGGACGGCCGGCGCGCAACGTGCGCGTGGCATTCATCCTGAAGGACGGCGTGCTGTTCTCGATCCACGCCGAGGACCTGCCGGTCTTCCGCCTGTTGCGGTTGCGCGCGCGCCGCATCCCGGCCCTGATCGAAGACCCGAAGGACGTGCTGCTGAAGCTCTTCGACGCCGACGCCGAATATTCCGCCGATGCGCTCGAGGGCATCTACGACCACCTCGAGGCGGTGAGCGCGCGTGTGCTGAAGGACGACGTGAACGACGCCGTCGCCGCCGAAGTGCTGGCCGCGATCGCGAAGGAGGAAGACCTGAACGGCCGCATCCGGCGCAACGTGATGGACACACGCCGCGCGCTCAGCTTCATGATGCGCAGCCGCATGCTCAACGCCGAGCAGTTCGAGGAGGCACGCCAGATCCTGCGCGACATCGACTCGCTCGATTCGCACACCGCGTTCCTGTTCGACAAGATCAACTTCCTGATGGACGCCACGGTCGGTTTCATCAACATCAACCAGAACAAGATCATCAAGATCTTCTCGGTGGCCAGCGTCGCGCTGCTGCCGCCGACGCTGATTGCCAGCATCTACGGCATGAACTTCAAGTTCATGCCCGAGCTCGACTGGCGCGGGGGCTACCCGTTTGCGCTGGCGCTGATGGCGGCTTCGGTGGCGGCGCCTTTCCTGTATTTCAAGCGCAAGGGCTGGCTGCGCTGAGGCAGCCCGCACGGCGGCGCTCGGGTGCAGGTCCGGCCGGGCGCCCGTGACGGCCGGCAAAGCGGGGCAACTCCGGCGCTGATCGGCGGTTATGCCGCCGGCCATGCAGGCACATTGGCGCGGATACAGATCCGCTCCGGGGCCGACCATGAAGTCTTCGTTCGCGCACGGCACACGTTGCCGTGCCACCGTCGCCGCCATCTGGCTTGTGCTCGTTGCGGGCGCCGCGCACGCGCAGTTCTCGATGGCGCCGCCGGTCGAACTCGGCGCGCCGCCGACGGCCTCGGCGGCCGCGGACGAGCGGGCGTACCGCCATGAAGCGGCGCGGCATGTCTATGCGGCCTACCGTTCGCGCATCCACCGCGGCAAGCTGCCGCCGCTGATGTACGCCGTGATGATCACGGATACCGAGATAGACGCCACCGGCAAGGTACTCAATGTGCGTGTCGCGCGGCCGCCGGCCGCTGCCAGCGAGGTCACGCCCTGGGTGACGGCGCTCATCCGTCGCGCGAGCCCGTTCCCGGCGCCGGCGCGACTGCATGCCGGCAGAGTCACCTATCGAGAAATCTGGCTCGTCGACCGCAGTGGCCAGTTCCAGGTGGACAGCCTGACCGAGGGGCAGCTCTGAGG
>JAHECD010000131.1 GCA_024641945.1 Rubrivivax sp.
GCGGCGGTGGCTGCACTGTTCGCCCTGCCCGGCCCCGCCGAAAGCCGGCCCGAGGCGGCGGCCCGCGCCGTCGCACCGCGCGGCGCGCTGGCCGCCGACGAGGTCAACAACATCGACGTCTTCCGCAAGACGAGCCCGTCGGTCGTGCACATCACGACGCTGGAGACCCAGCGCGACTTTTTCTCGCTGAACGTGCAGCAGGTGCCCAGTGGCACCGGCACCGGTTTTGTGTGGGACGCCGCCGGCCACATCGTGACCAACTTCCACGTCATCCAGGGCGCGAACGCCGCGCGCGTGACGCTGGCCGACCAGACCACGCACCCGGCCAAGCTCGTCGGCGCCTTTCCCGACCGCGACCTCGCCGTGCTGAAGATCGACGTGCCGTCCGCGCGCCTACCGCCGATCGCCGTCGGCCAGAGCCGCGACCTCGTCGTCGGGCAGAAGGTCTATGCCATCGGCAACCCGTTCGGGCTCGACCAGACGCTCACCACCGGCATCGTGAGCGCGCTCAACCGCGAGATCGACTCGGCCAACGGACGCACCATCCGCGGCGTGATCCAGACCGACGCGGCCATCAACCCCGGCAACTCTGGCGGGCCGCTGCTCGACTCGGCCGGGCGCCTGATAGGCGTCAACGCGGCCATCTACAGCCCGAGCGGCGCGAGCGCGGGCATCGGCTTTGCGATCCCCGTGGATGAAGTCAACCGCATCGTGCCGCGGCTGATCCGCGACGGGCGTTTCGTACGGCCGGCGATCGGCGTCACCGCGGGCGCCCCCGGGCTGCAGCGCGCGCTGGACCTGCCCAAGGGCGTGGCGCTGGTGCAGGTGGCCACCAACGGCCCGGCCGCACGTGCCGGGTTGCGGCCGTTCCGCCGCGCGTCCGACGGCAGCATCGTCTCGGGCGACGTGATCACCGCCGTCGACGACGAGCCGGTCGCGAGCCTCGACGACATGCTGTCGGTGCTGGAGCGCCGCGCGCCGGGCGAGACGGTGTCGCTCACCGTGTGGCGCGCGGGCCAGCTCAGAAAACTGCCGATCGTGCTGGCGGCGGGCGAGTAGCGGCGGCACGCGCCGCCGGGTTCGAGTCCGCGGCATGGCGCGTCGGCCTGGCTCGGCCTGACGCGGCATGACTCGGCATGACTCGGCCTGATGCGGCCCGTGCGCCCGATGCGGCCGATGCGACGTCCCCGTGGCCTATCATCGCGCGCCGGTCCGCACGGGGCGGGCGGCAACCTCTCGCACTTGCCGGGCCGCCCGGTCGCCGACGATGCATTCGAACTCTTTTCAGGGCGCGCGCTTTCGGGCACCGGCCATGGCATCCACACTGGCATCGGTGCTGGCCAAAGCGGCGCTCGGCGCCGCGCTCATATCGGTGGCCGCGCCGGCGAGCGCCGACGACCGGCCCTTTCTGCAGACGTCGAACGCCGTGGCCGAAGACGACGACGAAGGCAGTTGGGCGCTCGAGTCGTGGTTCGCGCGGGTCGGGCCGTACGGCGTCTTCAACCTCGCGCCGGAATATGCGTTCACGCCCTTCACGAATATCCAGTTCAAGGCGTTCACGAGCCGCGACCGCGATGCGGACGGCCGTGTCCGTTCGCACGGGGTGGAGACGGAGTTCAAGCACCTGTTCAACCACATCGGGCGCGACGGCTTCGGCTGGGGCATGCACCTGTCGCTGACCGTCGGGCGCGACAACGGCAGCAGCGTGCGCGAGCAGGCCTTCGCAGCCAAGCTGATCGGCACGCTGCCGCTGCTCGACGGCGACGCCAAGCTGCACGCGAATGTCGGCATCGGCAAGGTGCGCGACGAACGGCGCGAGTGGATCGGCTCGGTCGCCTTCGAGCACCAGTTGCCCTGGCGCTCCACGGCGTTCGTCGAGCTCGGGCGCGAGGACCGCGAGACGCTGCTGCACACCGGCGTGCGCCACTGGATCCGGCGCGAAAAGCTGGCGCTGGACTTCAGCCTGCAGCAGCAGCGCGCCCATGACGCCAAGACGCACGGCTTCGTCATCGGGATCGGCTGGTACGACCTGTGAGCCACGGCCGACCCGCGGCGCTGCCGTAGACTGCTTGCCCCTCCAACAACCGAACGCCCGAGGAGTGCAGCGGAATGACCCAAGGCATCTTCGTCAGCTACCGGCGCGACGACACACGCCACGTGGCGGGCCGGCTGGCCGGCGACCTGGCCGCCCACTTCGGACATGACCAGATCTTCCGGGACGTCGAAAGCATCGAGGGCGGCGACGAATTTCCGGCCATGCTCGAGAAGGCAATCGAAAAATGTGCACTGATGCTCGTGCTCATCGGGCCACAGTGGCTGGCGGCGGCAGACAGCCAGGGGCGCCGCCGGCTCGACGACCCCGCCGACTGGGTGCGCCAGGAGATCAGCGTGGCGCTGCGGCATGGCGTGCGCGTGGTGCCGGTGCTCGTCGAGAGCGCGCCGCTGCCCGCCGGGGGCGACCTGCCCGACGAGTTGAAGCCGCTCGTCAGCCGGCAGGCCCGGCCGCTGTCGGACGAGCGCTGGCGCGGCGATCTGGCCATGCTGATCGAGGTGACGAGCAAGGTGACGGGTCTGAAGCCGCAGGAGCCGGCCTTGGAACACGCCGCCGCGCCGGTCCCGGCTGCGCCGCCGAAGTCCCGCGGCTGGGTCAAGTGGGCGGCCGGCGCTGGCTTGGCGCTGGTGGTCCTCGCGGTCGTCGGCGGCATGGGGGGAGGCGGCGGCACGCCCACGGGTGAAGCCGCAGCCACGCCCGCCGACGCCGGCCATGCCGCGGCACCGTCGGACCTGCCGGACCTCAGCGGTACGTGGAGGTCGGATTCGACCTACCACTACACGTTGAAGCAGGACGGGCGCGAAGTCGCCATCAAGACGAGCATCGACGGCGTGGAAGCGGGCGCCGGCAGTGGGCGGCTGGAAGGCGACACATTGCACCTGGTCTTCACGACGCGCGGCAAGAACGGCGAAGTGCTGACCGAGAACTGCGAGCTGTCGGCGACCGATGGATACAAGCGCTTCGAAGGCCAGTGCGCGCCGGTGGGCGGGCGCCCGTACCCCTACTACATCCGGCGCTGAACGCCGGCCAGCGGCCGTCGGCGGCCGGGCGGCCGGGCGGCCGGGGCGTCAACGCGGCAGGTCCGGCGTCGTCTGCACCTCGGCCGGCGGAAAGTCGTCGAGCGGGCCGAGTGCCGCGCGGTCGCGCTGGAACAGCGGGGCGCTCATCATCTGCGCCGCCAGCAGCCGGGCCAGTGCCACCAGCGAGTCCTCGTGCGTGCGCTCCCACCCGTGGCTGGCGTCGCAGGCGAAGCAGACCAGCGCGGTGCGGATGTCGTTGCCGGCCTCGAGCGCCGACGCGGCGTCGCTGCGATAGAAGCGGTAGACATCGCGCGAGTGCTCGATGCCCTGCTCGCGGCACAGGGCCAGCAGGTGCCGCGTGAGGTGCCAGTCGAACGGGCCGGCGCTGTCCATCATCGCGATCGTGACGCCGCGCTCGCTGCTGTTCTGCCCCGGCGCATTGGTGGCGTTGTCGACCGAGATCATCTCGGCCACGTCGCCGCCATGCAGCACGTGCGAGGCGCCGACGCCGACCTCTTCGCTGATCGTGAACAACAGCAGCACGTCCAGCGGCAGTTCCGCGCCCCGGCGCCGCACCGCCTCGGCCGCGGCCAGCAGCGACGCGACACCCGCCTTGTCGTCCAGATAGCGCGACGTGACGAACCCGTTGGGCCCGAACTCGGTACCGGGATCGACCGCGATCGTGTCGCCGACACGCACGCCCAGCCGCATCAGGTCGGCGACGCTGGCCACGTGTTCGTCCAGCCGCAACTCGACCTTCGACCATTCGACCGGCAGCGTGTCGATCTCCTTGTTGAAGGTGTGGCCCGACGCCTTCAACGGCAGCACCGTGCCGCGGTAGTTGCCGTTGTCGCCGTACACGGTGACCCGTGCGCCCTCGGCGAAGCGGCTCGACCAGAACCCGATGGGCACGATCTCGATCCGGCCGTTGGGCTTGAGCGACTTGACCATCGCGCCCAGCGTGTCCAGGTGGGCCGCGATCGCACGTTTGGGTGTGTAGGCGGCGCCCGGCAGCACGCCGCGGATCGCACCGCGGCGCGTGAGCTTGAATTCGACGCCGATCTCCTCGAGGATCTGGCAGACCACGCGCACGACGGCATCGGTCATGCCCGAAGGGCTGGGCGTCTCGAGCAGGCGGGCGAGTGTGCGGAGCAGGAATTCCTTGTCGATCATGCGGGCGGGGTCTCCAGCGCAGCGGCACTGCGCGTCTGGGGGAACAGCAGGTCGACAAAACGCTCGACCGTCGGTTGTGGCTCGTGGTTGGCCAGGCCGGGGCGCTCGTTGGCCTCGATGACGGCGTAGGTCTCGCCATCGACGGCGGGCACCAGGAAGTCGAGGCCGACGACCGGAATGTCGAGCAGGCGCGACGCGCGCTCGGCCACCTCGCGCAAAGCCGGGTGCAGGCGGTCGGTGACGTCGTGGATGGTGCCGCCGGTGTGCAGGTTGGCGGTCTTGCGCACCGCCAGCACCTGGCCGTCGGGCAGCACGCTGTCCAGCGTGAACCCGGCACCGCGCACGCAGCGCTCGGTCTCGGCGTCGAGCGGGATGGTGCTCTCGCCGTGCGTTGCCGCCGCACGCTTGCGGCTGTGGCGATCGATCAGCGTGCGCAGGTCGCTGCGGCCGTCACCGATCACCTGCGCCGGGCGTCGCGTGGCGGCGGCCACCACCTGGTGGTCGATGACGACGATGCGCAGGTCCTGGCCCTCGACCAGTTCCTCGACGATCACGACGTCGCCATGCTGCCTTGCGGCCCCGATCGCATCCTGCACCGCCGCCATGCCACGCACGTCGACCGTGATGCCGCGCCCCTGCTCGCCGCGCGCCGGCTTGACCACGACACGCGGGTGGCGGTCCAGAAAGGCCTTCAGCGCCGCTTCGTCGCCCACCTCGATCTGGTCCGCCGTGTGCACGCCGCCGGCCTCGAGGATGCGGCGGGTCAGCCGCTTGTCGTCGCACAGGCTCATCGCGAAGCCGCTGGTCAACTCCGAAAGCGACTCCCGGCAGGCGACGCTGCGCCCGCCCAGACTGAGCCGGAAGCAGCCGCCGGCGGCATCGACCACCTCCGCCTGGATGCCCCGCCGGCGTGCCTCGTCCACGATGATCTGCGCATAGACATTCAGTCCTTCGTCGCGTTCGGGTCCCACGTACAGCCTTTCGTTGATCGGGTTGCGGTTCTTCACGCAATACACGGGCACGCGGCCGAAGCCGAGCTTCTCGTACAGGCGGATCGCCTCGACGTTGTCGTGCATGACGGAGAGGTCCAGGTAGCGGCGCCCACGCGCCCGGAAACGTTGCGCCAGCTCCAGCGTGAGCGACATGCCGACACCGTGGCGCAGGCATTGCGGGTCGACCGCCAGCGACCACAGGCTGCATCCGCCCTCGGGGTCGTCGCAGGCGGCCACGTGGTCGACCCCGGTGACGACACCGACCACCGCGCCCCCCTCGCGCACCTCCTGGTCCTCCGCCACCAGGATCTGCACGCAGGCATCGTCGGCGGCACGCTCCAGGTACCCCTGCTTGACCGGCACCATGCCGCGCATGCGCAGGATGCGGCCGATGCTCGCGGCGTCGCCGGGGCGCGCATCACGCACGCGCCAGCCGCGGCGCAGCTGCGGTCGCGGATTAGAGGCCTGCAAGCGCAGGCGGAAGGTGTGCGAGGGATCGAGGAAAAGTTGCTGCGGCGCCATCGCGACGACCACGTGCGGGTCGCGCACGTACATCGCCACGTCGCGCTGCAGCTTGCCCTCCGCGCCCAATGCACGCACCAGCGCGTGCGGCCCGGAGAAAGTCTGGCCGAGCAACAGCCGGCCCCAGCCACAGTCGACGATCGCCGGCTCGCCGTCATGGCGGGCCGGCTCCCAGTGGCGCAGCGACGGGTGTCCGGCAGGGTCCAGCGGGTCTGGGTTCATCGGCGGCGGGTGCATGGGGCTTGCCAAGGTCACAGCCCTTGGGCCTGCAGCCAGAGTTCCAGCAGCGCCACCTGCCACAGCTGCGATCCGCGCAGCGGCGTCAGATGTTGTGACGGCTCGTCGAGCAGGCGCTGCACGGCCGGCGCACGGAAGATGCCACGCTCCCGCGCGGCGCGGGTCGCCAGCGTCTCGCGGATCATGGTGAGCACCGGGCCGTCGATGTACTTCAGGATCGGCACCGGGAAGTAGCCCTTCGGCCGGTCGACGATCTCCGGCGGCACGAGCCGGCGTGCCACGGCCTTCAGGACACCCTTGCCGCCATCGCCCAGTTTGTCCTCCACCGGCAGCCTGCCCGCCAGCTCGACCAGTTCGTGGTCCAGGAACGGCACACGTGCCTCCAGGCCCCACGCCATGGTCATCGCGTCGACACGCTTCACCGGGTCGTCGACCAGCATCACGGTGGTGTCCAGTTGCAGCGCCTTCTCGACCGGCGTGCTGCGCGGCTGGGCTGCGAAATGCGCTTCAAGAAAGGCCTGGCTGGCGTCGGCGCGGCTGCGAGCCTCGGGGGCCAGGATCTCGTCCATCTGGGCCGGCGTGCGGTCGAAGAAGGCGGCGCGGTAGGCCGCCGCCGCGTCCTCGGGCGCCGTGGCGGCCAGCTTCGGGTACCAGTGGTAGCCGGCGAAGACCTCGTCCGCGCCCTGCCCGCTTTGCACGACCTTCGTGTGTTTGGCGACTTCGCGCGACAGCAGATAGAAGGCCACGTTGTCGTAGCTCACCATCGGCTCGTGCATGGCCGCGATCGTGCCGGGCAGTGCGCCCATCAGTTCTGCGGTGGGGATGTGGATGCGGTGGTGGTCGGTGCCGAAGCGCTGCGCGACGAGGTCGGAGTACTTGAACTCGTCGCCGGCCTCGCCGCCGGCCGCGTCGAAACCGATCGAGAACGTCTGCAGGCCGGTCTGGCCGGCCTCTGCCAGCAACGCCACGATGAGGCTCGAATCGACCCCGCCGGACAACAACACGCCGACGGGCACGTCGGCCACCTGTCGGCGCCGCACCGCGATGCGCAGCGCCTCTTCGACCAATGCCTCCCGTTCATGCGGCGCGAGCCTGGCCACGTCGGCATCGGCCGCCACCTGCAGCGTCCACCAGGTGTGGGTTTCCTTGCGCCCGTCGGCGTCGATGCGCATCAGGCTCGCCGGCGGCAGCTTGCGCACGCCACGCAGGATGGTGCGCGGCGACGGCACCACGGCGTGCCAGGACATGTAGTGGTTCAGCGCATCGAGATCGAGCGCGGTGTCGACGCCTCCACCGGCCAGCAGGGCCGGCAGCGTCGACGCGAAGCGCAGGCCGCCGGACACCGGCGCCAGGTACAAGGGCTTGATACCGAAACGGTCGCGTGCCAGCACGAGGCGGCCGCTGTCCCGGTCATAGGCGGCAAAGGCGAACATCCCCTGCAGTCGCGAGACGCAGCCCTCGCCCCAGGCGTGGAAAGCCTTCAGCACGACCTCGGTGTCCCCGGTGGACGCGAAGCGATAGCCGCGGGCTTGCAACTCCTCGCGCAGCTCGCGGTAGTTGTAGATGCAACCGTTGAACGCCACCGTCAAACCGAGATCGCGGTCGACCATCGGTTGCTGGGCGTGTTCGCTCAGGTCGATGATCTTCAGCCGGCGGTGCGCCAGCGCAAACGGGCCCTGCTGCAGCAAGCCGTCGGCATCGGGGCCGCGTGGGGCCAGCCGGGCCGACATGCGTGTCAGCGCCGCCAGGTCGGGCGTCTGTCCATCGAATCGAATTTCGCCTGCAAAACCGCACATCGGCCGCTTGCCTTTCAGGGTTTGGGGAGACGAGGGGCGGGCACGCCGCACGGCCCGGGGCCCGGCGAGGGCGCGAACCGGAAGCCGGCTGAGCCGCGCGACGCCGGTCCAAAGGAACCTCCGGCTTGGCCCGTGGAGGGATAACCAGCAATTATATTTTGACAAATATAGTTTGGCAAATCCCGACCGGTCTGACCGAGGTGGTTCGATCCGATTCGCTCCGCTCGGGCGTGCGGAATCAGCAGGACACCGCCGAGCGTCTGCGCCGCGGGGCTGACGGTGGCTGGTCCTCGTGTCCGATCGGACGGATCATCCAGGCCTTACCGTCGCGCCTGCGCCGGGTTGCGACTGTCGATTCCATTCACCCCAGGAAGACCACGATGCCCAAGCTCAAGCAGTTCTCGCCGTTGGACGTCATCCTCGACCGGCACGGCGCACGGGACTTTCCGCAGTTCCCGCGGCGATTCCTGGCGCAGGGCGATTCCTGGTTCACCTTCGGCGCCGTCAACGTGCTGTCCACGAGCAACCTGTTGAACGACATGCAACTCGCCGTCGAATCGTGTGCGGTCAACTGCGCGACACCCGGCAAGGTGCTCAGCCACATGGTCGACCTGCGCAGCCAGGTGCACTTCGCCAACCTGCTGGTCGGGGTGCATCGCCGGGCGTGGCACGCGATCCTCTTGTCTGGCGGCGGCAACGACCTGATCGACTTCATTGGCGTACCGCCGCGCACCGGCAACGGCGACACCACCCCTGCACGGCTGCGCGCATTGCTGACGCAAGCCGAACGCGGCACGCCGGCGACCGCGGCTGATTTCGTCAGTGAAGAGGGATGGCAGACCTTCGTCGACCACATCGTGCCGCAGTTCGAGGCCGTCGTCGACATGCGCGACGCCGCCAAAAGCCAGAGCCAGGGCGTGCCGATGATCGTCCACACCTACGACATCATCACGCCCTGCGACGTCGGCCCGGGGCTCGGGCGCCCGGCGTGGCTGTTCCCGGCGTTGCAGGCGTACCAGGTGCCCACGGCCTTCTGGGTCGATCTGGCCGGCATCTTCCTTTCCCGCTACCGCGCCCTGGTGGAGTCGCTGGCGCAGACCCTGCCCAACTTCCACGTCGCCCAGACCCAAGGCACGCTGACGCCGCAACCACTGGGCACGACCGGCGCAACACCCGACTGGCAAAACGAGATCCACCCCAGCCCGGCCGGATACCTGAAGCTCGGTCGGGTGGTTGCGGCCAAGATCGAGACGGTGCTCGCCAACGGCTGAGCAGCAGCGCAGCCGAACGCCGGTCGGCGGCCGGCTCGCGCCCGCCGGATTGCCGTCGATCAATCGGCAAAGGGCCACGCGGTGACAGGATCGGCATGGAGGTTCCCACCATGTCCGACACACGCCGCATTCTCGTCATCCAGGGCCACCCCGATCCCGCGGGGGGTCACCTCTGCCACCTCCTCGCACGCGCCTACGCCGGCGGTGCCGTCGGCGCCGGCCACGACGTGCGCACGGTCGACGTCGCCGCGCTGGACTTCCCGCTGCTGCGCTCCGCGGCCGACTGGAAGACCGGCACGCTGCCACCCCCCCTGAAGCCTGCGCAGGACGACATCGCATGGGCCCAGCACCTGCTCATCGTCTTCCCGCTGTGGTTGGGCGACATGCCGGCGCTGCTGAAGGGCTTTCTGGAACAGGTGGCACGCCCCGGCTTTGCGTTCAAGGCAGACGCCGACAACCCCTTCGCGGCCAAGGCGCTGGGGGGACGCTCGGCACGCATCGTCGCCACGATGGGCATGCCCGCCCTGCTCTACCGCGCGTATTTCCGCGCCCACAGCATCAAGTCGCTCGAGCGCAACATCCTCGGCTTCGTCGGCATCGCGCCAGTGCACGAGACGCTGATCGGGCTGGTCGACCGGCTCGACGCGGCCGGTGTGGCACGCTGGCAGGCCAAGCTGCGCGGGCTCGGCGCCCAGGCTCGATAGCACGCAGGCCGCTGGTGCGGTTCACGCTTCTTTACCTGGGTGTGGCCCGGCAAAAATGACGTGCCGCAAGGCCCTGGCAGCAGCTTTGCGCGTCAATCTGTCTGCGGGCCACCGGAAACTATCGCCTGCCGCCGAACACCAACCTGCCATTCGACCACCAGGAGCCACCGATGGACCAGACCCTGCCACCACCCGCCGGCGCATCCGGCCCCGGCGATCCCGAACGCCGGCTGTGGCTCGTGGCGACCAGCGTGGCCGGCGGCGTGGCGACGGTGGGCACCGCCATCCCTTTTGTCGAGACCCTGGCACCGAGCGAGCGCGCCAGGGCCGCGGGCGGGCCGGTCGAGGTGGACATCTCCGACATCCCCCCCGGCGGCACCAAGATCGTCGAGTGGCGGGGCAAGCCGGTCTGGGTGGTCCGTCGCACGCCGGAGATGATCGCCTCGCTGGCTGGCCACGACGCCGAGCTCGTCGATCCGAACTCACTGCGCGACCAGCAACCGGCGTACGCGAAGAACGAGGCCCGAGCGATCAAGCCGGATGTCTTCGTGGCGATCGGCATCTGCACACATCTCGGCTGCTCGCCGTCACGCGCCCCCAAGGGCACCGCCAACCCCAGCCTGCCGGCCGACTGGCCCGGCGGCTTCTTCTGCCCGTGCCACGGATCGACCTTCGACGGTGCGGGACGTGTGTACAAAAACAAGCCGGCACCGACGAACCTTGAGATTCCGCCGTACCGCTACGCGAGTGACACCCGCGTCGTGATCGGCGACGACAAGGCCTGACGGGCGATTGCACTCGGGCGTGCGGGTGCGACCGTCGCCGCCCTGATCGGCATCAATCCCAAGATTGACGCGACGCGCATGATCTCCATGCATTCCTGGCCCATGGGGTCGATACAGCCTGCCCATGAGTGAACTGACCTTGAACCTGCCGCGCCGCAATCCGCGGCTGTTTCTGTTGCTGGCGGTCGTCGTTTGGGCAGCCTTGTACGAATCGCTGCTGCCGGCGGCCAGGGCGCTGGTCGCGCGCTTGCCGGTGGACCCGGGCAGCCACCTGGGCGGCGCGCTGGAGTTCTTCATCTACGACACGCCGAAGGTGCTGCTGCTGCTCACCGGCATCGTATTCGTGATGGGCGTGGCGAATTCGTATTTCACGCCGGAGCGCACACGCGCACTGTTGGCCGGGCGCGCCGAAGGCCTGGCCAACGTGATGGCGGCTGGCCTTGGCGTCGTCACGCCGTTCTGCTCCTGTTCTGCCGTGCCGCTGTTCATCGGCTTCGTGCAGGCCGGTGTGCCTCTGGGTGTGACGTTCTCGTTCCTGATTGCCGCACCGATGGTCAACGAGGTGGCGCTGACGCTGCTGTTCGGGCTTTTCGGCTGGCGTGTTGCGCTGCTCTACGTCGCTCTGGGCCTGGGCGTGGCCATCGTCGCCGGCTGGGTGATCGGCCGGTTGAACATGGAGCGCCACCTGGAAGACTGGGTGCGCGAGATGCCGCATGTGCAGGCCGCCGCCGGCGAGGCAGGGCTGACGCTGGCCGAGCGCATCGAAGCCGGCTTCCAGAGCGTGCGCGACATCGTCGGCAAGGTGTGGCCGTACATCCTGGGGGGCATTGCCGTCGGCGCGGCCATTCACGGCTACGTGCCGCAGGACTACATGGCCAGTTTCATGGGCAAGAGCGCGTGGTGGTCGGTGCCGCTGGCGGTGCTGATGGGTATCCCGATGTACGCCAACGCTGCAGGTGTCATCCCCATCGTCCAGGCGCTGCTGGCCAAGGGCGCGGCGCTGGGCACGGTGCTGGCGTTCATGATGAGTGTGATCGCCTTGTCGTTGCCCGAGATGATCATCCTGCGCAAGGTGCTGCGGCTGCGGCTGATCGGCACCTTCATCGGCGTGGTCGGCACCGGCATCCTGCTCGTGGGCTACGTGTTCAACGCGGTGCTGTAGGTCCGCGGCCATTTCATTCGACTGGGGGTACGGCATGGACATCAAGATTCTCGGCAGCGGTTGCGCCCGGTGCAAGGCCACGGCCGAACTGATCGAGCGTGTCGCCCAGGCGAAGGGCGTCGCGGTTTCAATGGGCAAGATCGAAGACGTGCGCGCCATCGCGGGCTATGGCGTGATGAGCACCCCGGGCGTGGTCATCGATGGCAAGGTGGTGCATGCCGGTGGCGTGCCGGGCCGCGAAAAGGTCGAACAGTGGTTTGCGGATCCAGCGGGACAGCCACTTTGAGTTGAGGCCATGCTCTTTTGGCCAGCCGCAGTGCTGTCGGCGCGTGTCGCGGCCAGCGCCAGGCTGCTCAGACAACGCAGTGAACCGGCCGCGCGCGGCCCTTCAGACCGAAACGATCGACTGCTGTCCCTTGGGGTCCGCGTCGATCAACGGTCACCGGCACCGCGCGACCGCCGGCCCCTCCAAACGATCGCAAGGCCACCTGCCACGATCAAGGCACCGCCCAGCAGCACGCCGACCAGATCTCCAGCCAGCTGGCTGACGGCCTCCCAGCGGTCGGAGAACCAGTAGCCCAGGCCGCCGAAGAGTGCCAGCCACAGCGCTTCGCCGGCCAGCACCGCCGCCAGGTAGCGGCCCCAGGCAAAGCGGGTGGAGCCGGCCAGC
>JAHECD010000022.1 GCA_024641945.1 Rubrivivax sp.
GGAGTGCCGCAATGGCACCCAGCACCGGGCCCCATCCGGTGGCCCGCGGCACGGCGCCGCGATTGAACCGGGCGTCCCACTTTTCATCCGGCGTGAGGCCGAAGACGATGGCCAGCAGCATTCCCTGCGAAATCATCAGGCCGAGGATGGGAATGAGCACCCAGGCCCATCGGTCATCCTGACCCAACTCGCGCATCCGCATCACGCCGATCAGGCCGGAGCCAGTAGGCACGAGGTGCAGCCAGCCCAGGAGGTTGCGCCAGCCTCGCAGGTAGAAGCGGTGCAGGCCGATGGTGCCGCCGAGAACCGCCGCCCAGGTGGCCAGTGTCTTCGACTTGTAGCCGGTGCTCATCGGTCCCGCGGCGCGTCGGCCGCGCCGGTTCCGAGGGGCTTCTGCATCATCACGACGTCGAGCCAGCGGTTGAACTTCCAGCCCGCGGCCTTGAGGACGCCTGCATCCGCGAAACCGAGGGTGCGATGCACGCCAATCGACCCGGCATTGGCCGAATCGCCGATGACCGCCAACAACTGGCGCGCGCCCAGTGCCTCACAGCGCGCGATCAGTTCGGCAAGCAAAAGCCGGCCAACGCCCTGGGCCCTGGCGGGTTCGGCGAGATAGATCGAGTCCTCGAGACAGAAGCGATAGGCGCGACGAGGCCGGAACGGCGCGGCATAGGCGTATCCCAGCACCTGGCCATCGCGCTCGGCCACCAGCCATGGCCATCCGGCGGCGAGCACGGCGTCGCGACGCCGTGCCATTTCGGTCATGTCTGGGCTATCGAGTTCGAAAGTGCCGGTACCGTGCTCCACGGCGTGGGCATAGATGGCCGTTATGGCGGACAGGTCAGCGGGGACGCTGGGCCGGATGGTCAGGGGCTGCATGTCGGTGTTCGGGCCAGTGAATGCCCCATGGCGGGCACGCGAGTCTATAATGTTTGGTTTTCGGCGACGGCCCGCCTGACGGGGGCGTATCTACGGCGCCGACCCCTGGTGGGCTGGGTATCTGCCCTGTTCGCCGCTCTGATTGCCTGGCCTGCGTGTCTCCTGGTGTGGCGGTCGCAAACGATTCGACAAGGGTATCCTCATCATGGTCGTGATCCGACTGGCTCGTGGTGGCGCGAAAAAGCGCCCGTTTTACAACATCGTGGTAGCTGACAGCGCCGAGCGCCGCGACGGCCGCTTCATCGAGCGCGTGGGTTTCTACAACCCCATGGCCGCCGGTGGCGAGCAGCCTCTTCGCCTGGCGCTCGACCGTGTGACCTACTGGTCCGGCGTCGGCGCCAAACTGTCCCCGACCGTCGAGCGGTTGGTCGAGCAGGCCAAAGTGACCGTCTGACCAAGGCGGACTCCTTACTTTGGAGCCCGCATTCCCCGACGATGCGGTCGAGGTCGGCCGTGTCCTCGGTGCTTGGGGGGTAAAGGGATGGATTCGCGTTCAGCCTTTTTCCTCTGATCCTCAGGCGCTCTTTTCGGCGAAGCGCTGGTTCGTGAAGCCCCCTGAAGCGCCGGCAGTGCGCCCATCCGCCGCGTGGCCCGAGGTCTTGCGCGTGAGTCAGGCGCGGGAGCACGGTGACGCAGTGGTCGCTTCAGTGCAGGACGTCACGGACCGCGACACTGCGGAAGCGTTGCGCGGTTCCCGCATCTTTGTCTCGCGCAACAGCTTTCCCACGGCGTCGGTCGATGAGTTCTATTGGGTCGACCTGATCGGCCTCGAGGTGACCAACCGCGCCGGTGACCGGCTCGGCATGGTCACGGGCCTGCTCGACACCGGTGCCCATAGTGTGTTGCGTGTGCGGCCCCATGACGCGCCCCCGGCGGCCTCGGCCGAATCGTGCGAGCGTCTGATCCCGTTTGTTTCGGCGTATGTCGACGAGGTGGATATCGACGGGCGGCGTATCGTGGTCGATTGGGGCCTCGATTACTGAGACCTGCCGTGTTGCGATTTGATGTCCTCACGCTGTTCCCCGATCTTTTTGCACCGCATCTGACGCTCGGCATCACGCGCCGGGCATTCGAGTCCGGGCAGATGGACGTGAAGCTGTGGCCACTGCGTGACTTTGCCGGCGACGCCTACCGCCGCGTGGACGATCGGCCGTTCGGCGGTGGTCCCGGCATGGTGATGCTGGCAGAGCCGCTTGAGCGCGCGCTGGCTGCAGTTCAGGCGGATCGCGGGGCACCGGCGGACGTGGTGCACTTCACGCCGGCCGGCCGACATCTTGATCAGACACTTGTGAGCAGATTGGCCTGCGGACCGGGCGCAGTGCTGTTGTGCGGTCGTTACGAGGGGGTCGACCAACGCGTGATTGATCGCCATGTCACCGTGGAGGTGAGCCTTGGGGACTTTGTCCTGTCCGGCGGCGAGTTGCCGGCGCTCGTACTGCTCGACGCGGTGGCGCGTTTGCAGGACGGCGTGCTCAGCCCACCCTCGCACGAGCAGGACAGTTTTTCGGACGGGTTGATCGAGGGCCCGGCGTACAGCCGTCCCGAAAGCTTGCCGGATGGGCGGTCCGTGCCGCCCGTGCTGCTGTCCGGGCACCACGGCGAGATCGCCCGATGGAAGCGGGACCGGGCGCTGGAAATCACAGCGCGAAGGCGGCCCGATCTCATCGCGGCCGCGCGGGCGAACGGCCGGCTGTCGGCACGAGACGAGTCGTTGTTGCGCACTTTGGGCCTATAATCAAAAGCTTTGCGATCCTCTGCCGGGTTTCAACGGCTCGCGCCCATTGCGAGCCACCTCGACCAACCCACCCGGGTACGAACGCCAGCGAGAACCCCATGGACCTGATCCAGACCCTCGAGCAGGAAGAAATTGCCCGGCTCGGCAAGACGATTCCCGAATTTGCGCCCGGCGACACCGTGATCGTCAGCGTCAAAGTGGTTGAAGGAACACGCAAGCGTCTCCAGGCCTACGAAGGCGTGGTCATCGCCAAGCGCAACCGAGGCCTGAACAGCAATTTCATCGTGCGCAAGATCTCGAGCGGCGAAGGTGTGGAGCGAACGTTCCAGCTCTACAGCCCGTTGATCGCCGGCATCGAGGTCAAGCGTCGTGGCGATGTGCGTCGCGCCAAGTTGTACTACCTGCGCGAGCGCAGCGGCAAGTCGGCCCGCATCAAGGCCAAGCTGTCCTGAGCAGTACCTGCGTCTAGACGTCTGTGCTACAGGCCGCCTGAAGGGCGGCCTGCTCATTTCCGGCACCATGAACGCGCCCAAACCGCAACGCACACGCATCGTCGATCCCAAGGCCGTGCCCGTGCGCGGCACGGATGCGCACCTGCCCGCGTTGAACTCCGCGTGGCTCACGCCGCAGTCATTGCGCGAGCGCTTTCGTGGGCCCTTCGTCGGCACGGCCGAGATCCCCGGCGATGGACGTGTATTCGATCGCGTACCGGCCGCGGCTTCGGTCCTGGTTCCTCTCGTGCAGAGGGAGAGCGGCCTGCACGTGCTGCTGACCCAGCGCACCGACCACCTTCACGACCACGCCGGCCAGATCAGCTTTCCCGGCGGACGTGCGGAAGCACATGACGCAGATGCCGTGGCGACAGCCCTGCGCGAGACGGAGGAGGAGATCGGCCTGACGCGATCGCACATCGACGTGATCGGCCAGCTGCCGACTTACACGACGATCACCAACTTCGTCGTCACACCGGTGGTGGCGCTGGTCCAAGTGCCTTTCGAGTTGTCTCTGGACAGCTTCGAAGTGGCCGAGGCGTTCGAAGTGCCGCTGGCGTATCTCATGACCCCGGCGAATCACCACAGACACGTCTTCAGCTATGGCGGCGAATCGCGGCAATTTCTCTCGATGCCGTGGCGACCCGAAGAGCCCGGTGGCAGCGCACGCGAATATTTCATCTGGGGCGCAACCGCCGCGATGCTGCGCAACCTCTATCGCTTCCTTGCACGCTGACCAGCGGGCCCGGGGCGCTGGGTATCATCGAATGCGATGAGCTTCTTTGCCGTTCTCTTTGCGCTGCTGCTCGAACAGCTCAAGCCGCTGCCGCGGGACAACCGTATCCATGACGCGTTGCAAGGATGGGTCGGGTGGACGGGTCGAAGTTTCGATGCGGGCAAGCCGCACCATGCCTGGGTGGTGTGGACGATTGCGGTCGTGGTACCCGCCTTCCTGACCGGAGGGGTGTTTCTGGCCGTGCGTCATTACAGCCTCGTATTGGCGCTCGTCGTCAACGTGGCCGTGCTCTACCTGACGCTGGGGTTTCGTCAGTTCAGCCACTACTTCACCGACATCCGGGACGCCCTGGAACGCGGCGACGAGTCCGCAGCGCGCAACCTGCTCGCGGAGTGGCGGCATCTGGACGCAAGCGAGTTGCCGCGCACCGAGCTGCTGCGCCATGTGATCGAGCATTCGCTCCTGGCCGCGCATCGCCACGTTTTCGGCGTCTTCTTTTGGTTTGTCGTCGTATCGGCACTCGGGTTCGGTCCGGCGGGTGCCGTCTTGTATCGAATGGCCGAGTTCGTCAGCCGGTACTGGGCGTACCGTCATCGCGCGCTCGACGCACCTGTGAACGAGCGCTTGCGCGACCTGGTACAGCATCTCTTCAACCTGCTCGACCACGTGCCGGCCCGTCTGACTGCATTTGGTTTTGCGGTGGTGGGCAACTTCGAGGAGGCCGTCAATGGCTGGCGGCGCGATGCCGGTCTCTGGAAGCACCCCAACGAGGGCATCATCCTTGCCGCCGCTGCAGGAGCGGTGGGCGTTCAACTCGGCGGTAGCGCGCCGCCCGGGGTGACCCCGGATCGCTCCAAGACGTTTGTCGACGGCACGGAGGCCGACAGCGCGAATGCCGAAGGGTCGACGCCCGGTTTGCCGCCACAGAGCGGACACCTTCAGAGCATGGTGGCGCTCGTCTGGCGTTCGGTCGTGCTGTGGATGTTGCTCGTCGCGTTGCTGACCCTGGCGAACGTCATCGGGTGAGCTTCCATGCGTTGGCCCTGCCAATGTTCCCCGTCCACATCGGGCGCTCCTGCATTTCGGGCCGACGCGAGTGTCCTACCAGCAACGCTCAGAACCGCGAGCGCGACAATTCATCGAACAACTCGCCGTAGATGCGATAACGGCTTGGCGCAATCTCGTCGCGTGCTGCAGCATCGCGCACGCCGCACCCGGGTTCGTGCAGATGGGTGCAGTTGTAGAAGCGGCAGGCGCCGAGATGGGCGGCCAGATCCGGCATCAAGGTCGCCAGATCGTTGGCGCTGATATGGCGCAGGCCGAATTCCTGAAAACCCGGTGAGTCGATCAACGCGCCGCGCTCGGGTGTATCGCCGAGCCAGTACCAGGTGGTGGTTGTCGTGGTGTGCTTGCCCGCATTGAGGGCCATGGAGATCTCACCCACCACGGCCGCGGCTTGCGGAACGAAGCGGTTGATGAGCGTGCTCTTGCCCATTCCGCTGGGCCCGAGGACCAGGGTCGTGCGGCCTTCCAGCCGCGGCGACAGCATTCTGGTGGCCGCGGCGGCGTCCGCCTTGAGCGCGAACTCGATCACCTCGTATCCCATCGCCCTGTACGGCGCCAGCCGCTCGCGCGCCTGTGCCGCCGTTGGCAGGTCGATCTTGTTCAGCCCGATCCATGTGGGGACGCTGGCGCTCTGTGCTGCGATCAGCGCCCGTGCCAACTGCGACTCGCTGAACGGCGGCTCCACCGCGACCAGAACGAGCAGGCTGTCCAGGTTCGCCGCAAACGATTTTGTTCGCCACTCGTCCTGGCGGAACAGCAGGTTGCGCCGGGGCAGCACGGACTCCACCACGCCTTCGTCGCCAGTCGCGACCCAGTGGACGCGGTCGCCGACGACTGCATCGGACTTCTTTCCACGCAAATGGCACAAAACGCGCCGACGAGAGGGCGTCTCGACGATGAGATGTCTTCCGTGGGCCGCCACGACGAGGCCCACGTTGCCTTCTGAGGTCGCCGCCGGGTCGCTCGGCGGTGTCATGCCGCAGGCTGGGGCAGCGCGGCCAGACGTTCGGACGCAGGCGGATGGGAGTAATAGAAGCGCACGTACAGCGGATCCGGCGTCAGCGTGGCGGCATTGTCCTCGTGAAGCTTCAGCAACGCCTTGGCGAGGTCACGACCGTCGGTCTGTGCACACGCATACGCGTCCGCCTCGAATTCGTGCCGGCGCGAAAAGAAGGCCATCACCGGCGCGACGAAGAACGTGAACGACGGCAGGGCGAGCATGAACAGCAACAGGGCGAGCGCATCGTTGGGCGCATCGACGTTCGGGTAGACGCCGAGTCCGGCATAGAACGCCTGTTGCCCGGAGAGCCATCCCAACAATGCCAGCCCGAGAAGACTGAATACGAACGTCGAGACGATGCGCTTGAGAACGTGCTTGTGTTTGAAGTGCCCGAGTTCGTGGGCAAGCACCGCTTCCACTTCACGCGGGGAGAGCCGGGCCAGCAGTGTGTCGTAGAACACCACGCGCTTGGCCGATCCCAGGCCCGTGAAATAGGCATTGGCGTGGGCGGAGCGTCGGCTGCCGTCCATCACGAACAGCCCCTTGGCCGCAAAGCCACACCGTTCCATCAGCGACTGCACGCGCTGTTTCAGCGATTCGTCCTCGAGCGGCTTGAACTTGTTGAAGATGGGCGCGATGAGCGTCGGGTAGATGACGAGCAACGTGAGATTGAATGCCATCCACGCGCCCCAGGCCCAGACCCACCAAAGGGTGCCCGCCGCGCCCATGAGCCAGAGAATCAGGGCCACGAGCGGCAAGCCGATCGCTGCGCCTACGACAGCGCCCTTCACGGTATCACCGAGCCACATACCGACCGTCATGCGATTGAAACCAAAACGCTGTTCGATGCGGAAGGTGCTGTACCACTCGAAGGGCATCTCGATAAGCCCGCCAATCAACGCGAAAACCGCCACCAGGATCAGCTGATAAGCCATCGGCCCCCATGCCGGGAGCACGCTGGACATCAGGGCGGCATTCAACGCATCAAGTCCGCCGAGCAACGTCCAGCCGAGCAGCACCGCGGCACCCACCGCTGATTGCAGCAATCCAAAGCGGCCCTTGGCCAATGTGTAGTCGGCAGCCTTGTGGTGAGCCTGTGCCGAAACCGTTCCTGCGAAGACGGCTGGGACGTTCTCGCGGTGGGCCGCCACATGGCGCATCTGCCGCGTGGCGAGCCAGAAACGGACGGCCAAGGCCGCGATCAGCGCAGCTGCGAAAACGAACGAGACAGACCAAGCATTCATCGTTCCCGGAGTGTAGGCCCGGTGCACAATCGCCGCCGTCCTTCGTCCCTATCGCCGCCATAGTTGCGACGGCAAATCGAAACCCACGGAAGCCACCGATGACCGAACCGACGCTGCCACCAAGCGAGCACAACCTGATCTGGATCGACCTGGAAATGACCGGCCTTGTGCCCGAGACCGACCGCATCATCGAGATCGCGGTCGTCGTGACCGACCCGCAAGTCTCGATGCGTGTGGAAGGGCCGGTCATTGCCGTTCACCAATCGGATGCGGTCCTCGACGGCATGGACGCCTGGAATACCGGCACCCACGGCAAGAGTGGGCTCACGGCGCGGGTGCGGGCGTCCGACATCGACGAGGCGAGCGCAGAGGCACAGGTGATCGAATTCCTGAAGCGCTACGTGCCCAAGGGCAAGAGCCCGATGTGCGGCAATACGATCTGCCAGGACCGCCGGTTTCTCGCGCGAACGATGCCGACACTGGAAGCCTTCTTCCACTACCGCAACCTCGATGTCAGCACGCTCAAGGAGCTGGCAAGGCGATGGCGGCCCGAGATTCTCGACGGCTTCAAGAAGGCACAGGCCCACACGGCCCTCGCCGATATCCACGAATCGATCGACGAACTGCTGCACTATCGCCAGCATCTCCTCAAGTAGCCGCGAGAAAACCCTGAGTCGGCTATACTCGCAGCTTCGGTCGGGCTTTGAGGTCGGCCGTTTCGTTCATCCCCTCTGACCTTTCTCCGCGGCACCCCTTGCCCCGGAGCCCGCAAGCGGTGCGGTCGGCGGCGATGCCGTCGCCTTGACTGTGCCCCCGACGCCGCGCTGGCCTGCCCAGCGCTCGACGCGTGCTGTTCTCCCGGTGACTTGTCCTTTGTGGCCCATGGCCACAGGCGCGCGGTTGCGTGCGCCCGCTTGCGAAAGAAGATCATGAGTTTCGAATCCCTGAACCTGCACGAAGCGCTCGTCGCCGCCGTTCGAGATGCCGGCTATACCGACGCCACCGAAGTGCAGGCACAAGCCATTCCGCCTGCACTCGACGGCCGCGACCTGATGGTGTCCGCGCGCACCGGGAGTGGCAAGACTGCCAGCTTCGTGCTGCCGGCGCTGACGCGCGTGCTCGCCTCCCGCAACGACCCCACCAAGCGGCGCGACAAGGGCGTCGTCTATGGCCCGCGCGTCCTGGTGCTGGTTCCCACGCGCGAACTGGCGATCCAGGTATCCAAGGCGGCCATGGAATATGGTCGCCACGTTCGCGGCCTGCGTGTGGCCACGGTCGTCGGTGGCGTGCCGTATGGCCTGCAGTTGCGCCAGCTCAGCGGCCCTTTGGACATCCTGATCGCCACGCCAGGCCGCCTGATGGACCACATGCAGTCCGGCAAGGCCGTCCTGCAGAACATCGAGATGCTGGTGCTCGACGAGGCCGATCGCATGCTCGACATGGGTTTCATCGACGACATCAACTTCATCGCCTCGGCGACGCCCGCCGCGCGCCAGACCGTGATGTACAGCGCCACCTTCGGCGGCACCGTCGGGCGTCTGGCGCACAGCCTGCTGCGCGACCCGCTGCGCGTGGACGTCGCGTCGCACACCGATACGCATGCCGACATCGAGCAGCGCCTGCACTGGGCCGACGATCTGCAGCACAAGAACGCATTGCTCGACCATCTGCTGACCGACCGCAACGTCGACCAGGCGTTGGTGTTCACGAGCACGCAGCGGGATGCCGACTGGCTGGCCGACCGCCTGGCCGATATGGGCCACAAGGTCGCGTCGCTGCACGGCGGCATGCCGCAGGGCCGCCGCAACCGGGTCCTGCACGGTCTGCGCAGCCGCGACCTGCGGGTGCTCGTCGCCACCGACGTGGCCGCGCGTGGCATCGACGTGCCCAGCATCAGCCATGTCATCAACTACGGCTTGCCGATGAAGGCGGAGGACTATGTGCACCGGATCGGCCGCACCGGACGTGCAGGCCGTTCGGGCCTGGCGGTGACGCTCGCGGAGCGTCGCGACGCGGGGATGATCCACAACATCCAGCGCTTCACGACCCAACGCATTCCCGCCGCGGTGGTTGAAGGGCTGGAACCCAAGCGACCCGAGCCGCAGTCGCAGACCAAGCCGATGGGTCAGAAGCCGTTCGGCAAGAAGACGTTCGGCAAGAGGCCCTTCGGCGGCGGTGACCGCCCGTTCGGCAAGCCGGCCTTTGGCGGCGGCGCTCGCAAGCCGTTCGGCCCGCGTCCGGCGGGGCGCTGAACGAGCCTTCCCGCGGCAGCGCGGTGACGAGCGAAAAAGCCCGCCAATTGGCGGGCTTTTTCCTTGAGGGCCGGCAAGTCGACGACCCGCCAGCCGTGCGTCAGACGCCGAGCAAATCGACTTCGAACCTGAGGGTGGCGTTGGGCGGGATCACGCCGCCGGCACCGCGCGCTCCGTAGCCGAGCTCGGGCGGGATGATCAGTACGCGTGTCCCGCCCACCTGCATGCCCTGTACACCTTCATCCCACCCACCGATGACCTCGCCACCGCCGAGATGGAACCTGAACGGCTGGCCGCGATCCTTGCTCGAATCGAACTTCTTGCCCTGCTCGCCGTCCTTCCAGAGCCAGCCGGTGTAGTGCACCTCGACGCGGTGGCCGGCTGCGGCGGTGGCGCCGGTTCCCGGCTTCGTATCCTCGTATTGCAGGCCCGATGCGGTGGTGATCATCTGTCGAATCTCCAGAGTGGAAAGGCCGTCATCATGCCAGCCGGCGCCCCACCCGTTCGAGCATGTGCCCGTGAATCCTCTATCCACGCAACATCAGGGCGCCATCCAGCGAGCCTGCCACTGCTCCGCCGCCCTGGCCAGCCAATCCGCTCGCGTGGCGGCCTTCACCTCGAGACCGAGCATGTGGCCCGCCGCGCCAAGCGTCGCGAGTACCGCGCCCGGGTCGTGTGTGTCGACGGCAGATGCCCCGTTCTGCTTCGACAGTTTGTGGCCGTCGACGGCAAGCACGATCGGGGTGTGCAAATAGTTCGGCCGGCGCAGGCCCAGCGCACTTTGCAGGACGATCTGCCGTGCGGTGTTGTCGACCAGGTCCTCGCCGCGAACGACATCGGTCACTGCCTGCGCCGCGTCGTCGACCACGACAGCGAGTTGGTAGGCCCATAGGCCGTCGGCGCGCTTGAGGACGAAGTCGCCGACGTCCTGCGTCACATTCTGGCGCTGGGCGCCCAGCCGGCGGTCGGCCCAGTCGACGATCAGATCGCCGCCGTCCGCCGTAGAAGTCCGCAGGCGAAAGGCGCGTGCGGGCCGGCCGTGCAGCCCGGCGCGGCAAGTGCCGGGATACACACGTTCACGGTGCCGCTGTGGCTCTGTGCCGGCCACGCAGAGCGCCCCTTCGATCTCTTTTCGTGTGCAGGCGCAAGGGTAGGCCAAGCCCGACTCCATCAGGCGATCGAGCGCGGCGCCGTACAGTGCCTGCCGCGTCGACTGGAACACCGGGGGCACGTCGGGCTGCAGACCCAGGCGGCTGAGCTGGAGCAGGATCGTCTCGGCCGCGCCGGGCCTACATCGCGGCGCGTCGGTGTCCTCGATGCGCACCACCCAGCGCCCACCGTGGGCGCGTGCGTCGAGCCAGCTCGCGAGGGCCGCAACCACCGATCCCGCGTGCAGCGGGCCGGTGGGCGATGGGGCAAATCGGCCGACGTAGGCCAAGGCTCTCGGGCGTCTCAGCGCAGCGGGCCGATGTGGCGTTCGAGCAGCGCGCGGCGTGTTTGCGGACTGTCGAGCTGGCCTAGCCACCACTGGAGTGCCCGACCCAGGCCTGCCGGCCCGCGCTCGGCGCGCCAGGCGTAGTGCAGTTCGGCCGTACGCGGGCCGTTTGCCGTCTGCCGTTGCACGAGGTGACCGGCCTCGAGGTGCGGGCGCGCCAGCGGCTCGGGCACGTAGCCGCAGCCCAGCCCGCGCAGCAGCGCCTCGAGCTTGGCGCGCATCGTGGGCACGGTGATCACGTCCTGGCCCGGCAGCAGGTTGACGGTGAGCGGCGCCATGCGCTGGGCCGTATCGGCCACCGCCACCGCGCGGTGGTGCACGAGCTGGTCGTTGTCGAGTGGTTCGGTTGCGTTCGCCAGCGGGTGGTGCGGCGCAAGGCAGAAAACGAACTCCAGGTCGCCCAGCGGCCGCAGCTCGATATGGCCCGGGTTGGCATGCATGGCGCCGACGCCGATGGCCAGGTCCACCTGGCCGGACACCAGGGCCTCCCACGTGCCGGCGAGCACGTCGCTGCGCAGCCGCAGGCGCGTCGCCGGGCCCTGGCGCTCTCCCTCGCCGCAGACCCCGCAGAACGCTTCGACGAGTTCGAACAGCGTCGGGGTGGACAGGGCATCGTCGACGCTGATCGAGAGGGTCGATTCCCACCCGCTGGCCACCCGCTTGACGCGATTGGCCACGGCGTCCATTTCCTGCAGCAGGCGGCGGCCCTCGTGCAGCAGCTCGGTACCGGCCGCGGTGAGCTGCGCCTGGCGCGAGCTTCGGTCGAAGAGCAGCACGTCGAGCGCCTCCTCGAGCTGGCGCACGCTGTACGTCAGTGCCGACGGCACCTTGCCGAGTTCGCGTGCAGCGGCGGCGAAGCTCCCGCTGCGGGCGATGGTGTCCATCATCGCCAGGGCGTCGGGGGTCAGGACATTGCGGCGGTCGTGCATGTGCGCATTGTCTTCAATCCGCTTGAACTGCGTCGTCAATCGCGGCGACACCTCGCGCCGACTGCCTGAGGCACAGTATGTCTTTAAGGAGACCGACCATGATGACGCTTCGCAAGTCCCGCGACCGCGGCCATGCCGATCACGGCTGGCTCAAGAGCCAGCACAGCTTTTCCTTCGCCGATTACCACGACCCGGCGCACATGGGCGTGGGGAACCTGCGTGTCATCAACGAAGACCGCATCGCCCCTGGCACGGGCTTCGGCACCCACGGACACCGCGACATGGAAATCGTCAGCTACGTGCTCGAAGGCGCGCTGGCACACAAGGACAGCATGGGCAACGGCGCCGACGGCGGTGCTCACGCCGGCGTGATCCTGCCCGGCGATGTGCAGCGCATGAGCGCCGGCACGGGCGTGCGGCACAGCGAGTTCAACCACGCGGCCGACCAGACGACGCATTTCCTGCAGATCTGGTTCCTGCCGGACCGCAACGGCATCGAACCCGGCTACGAGCAGAAGCACTTCGATCCCGCGGCCAAACGCGGCCGCCTTGCGCTCGTCGCATCGCCCGACGGTGCACAGGACTCGGTGACGATCCATGCCGATGCGCGGCTCTATGCGGGGCTTTTCGAGGGCGTCGAGAATGCCTGCTTGGCGGTCGACCCGAAGCGGCCACAGTACGTGCATCTGGTCCGCGGCGAATTGACGGTCAACGGCGAGCGGCTGAGTGCCGGCGATGCCGTGACGCTGCGCGCCGAGACCGAAATCACGCTGGCCGACGGCAAGGATGCCGAAGTGCTGGTGTTCGACCTGAGCGCCTGAGCGCACCCCACTGTTTCTCCAACCAACGAGGATTTCCGCATGTCCAAGATCGTGATCGTCTACCACTCCGGCTACGGCCATACCAAGAAGGTCGCCGAAGCCGTGGCGCAGGGCAGTGGCGGTGCACTGCTGGCGATCGACGCCGAGGGCAACGTGCCCGACGGGGGCTGGGAGCAATTGGCCGCGGCCGACACCATCGTCTTCGGATCGCCCACGTACATGGGCAGCGTGAGCTGGCAGTTCAAGAAGTTCGCTGACGCGTCGTCCAAGGTCTGGTTTACGCAGCAATGGAAAAACAAGCTTGCGGCGGGTTTCACCAACTCGGCCTCGCTCAACGGCGACAAGTTGTCGACACTGCACTACCTGTTCACGCTGTCGCAGCAGCACGGCATGTTCTGGGTCGGCACCGGCATGATGCCGGCCAATACGAAGCAGAGTACGCGTGCCGACATCAACAATCTGGCCTCTTCCGCAGGGTTGATCACCGCGACGCCGTCCGATGCATCGGTCGATGAAATGGTGCCGGGCGATCTGGCCACCGCACGTGCCTTTGGCGAGCGTGTGGCCGAGGCGTCACGGCGGTTCGCTGGCTGAAGCGTGCAGTGAGCATGCCCTGCATCCTGCTCATCGCCGGCAGCGCGCGTGGCGGCGCGTTCAGCGTCAGGCTGCGCGATGCCGCGCGGCGGGAGGTTGCCGCCACCGGCGCGACGGCCGAGACGCTCGATCTGCGTGACCTGGCCATGCCGCTGTATGACGGTGACCTTGAGGCCCGCGGCGGGGTACCGTCCGGCGCGCGTGTCTTGCGTGACGCCTTGGCGGCCGCCGACGGGTTGCTGTTCGTCACGCCCGAGTACAACGGCTTTCCGACGCCGCTGGCGCTGAATGCCTTCGACTGGCTGTCGCGCGTGCCCGCCGAAGGAGATGCTCCCGGCGGCCTCTCGGCCACTGCCAACAAACCGGTGGCATTGCTAGCGAGCTCGCCTGGGCTGCTGGGGGGCCTGCGGGCGATGACGTTGATGCGCCAATTCCTCGGTGGCAATTTCCAGATGCTCGTGCTGCCCCAGCAGCTTGCGGTATCCAAGGCCAACGATGCCTTCGACGACGCCGGCGTCCTGAAGGACCCACGCCAGCAACAGACGGTTGCAGATATGGCGCGCCGCCTGGTCGCCCTGGCCACGGCCCGCTGACGCCGCGGTCCGTGCCGGCGCTACAGTGCCGGCCATGGACCTGCTGATGACCGTCATTCGTGTGCTGCCGTGGCCCGACTGGGTCGCGCTCGCGGCCTTCTTCAGCGGCTGGGCTTTCTATGCGCATTTCGCCAAGCGCCGGTCGTTGACGAAACCATCGCTGCTGGCGCTGACGAACCGCGAGCGGCAGCGCTGGATGCTGCAGTCGACATGGCGCGACAACCGGGTGCTCGACGGCGTCGTCGTGCAGAACCTGTCCGCGAGCCCGAGCTTCTTTGCGTCGACCACGATCTTCATCATCGGCGGGCTGCTGGCCGTGCTCGGTACCAGCGACAGGGCGACCGAACTCGTGAAGGAACTGCCCTTCGCGGCGCGCACGTCGGTGCTCGTGTTCGACCTCAAGCTCGTGCTGCTGACGGCGGTCTTCGTCTACGCCTTCTTCCGATTCACCTGGAGCCTGCGCCAGTACACCTTCGGCGCGCTGCTGGTGGCCGCCGCGCCGCCGCACGATCGCATCCAATCCGACGCGCAGCGCGAAGCCTTCGCAAGCCGTGCCGGGCAGGTCATGGGGCTGGCGGCCGAGGCGTTCAACGACGGTCTGCGGGCTTACTACTTCGCATTTGCCGGCATCGGCTGGTTCTTCTCGCCGTGGGCCTTCATGGCCGGCACGTTGGGCGTGGTCTGGATCCTCTACCAGCGCGAATTCCATTCCGAAGTGCTGGCCGTGCTTCGCGATCACTGAAAGCGACGGCGCCACGACGCCCGATCCAACGATCCAAGGATGCAAGGATGCAAGGACTCCGATGAATCCCGTGAACCTGTCGACCCCATTGCAACGGGCAACAACCCTCGCAGCCCTGTCGCTGGCCTTGGGGGCGCCAATTTCGGCCGGCGCCCAGCCCGAGACGGCAGCGGCCGGCGGTGTCGGCGCGTTCGCGATCCGGCACTACTTTCCGGCCATCGAAGCGGCCAGCACGCCCATCAGCCTCGCGTGGATGAATGCCACACCGGCCGGTGCCGCCGGCCGCATCACATCGTCGGGCGGACACCTGATGGTGGGCGGCAAGCGCATCCGCCTGTACGGGATCAACATGCCCAGCGGCGCCTTCATGCCGAGCAAGGAACAGGCGCCGGTGCTCGCGGCGAGGCTGGCGAAGGAGGGTTTCAATGCGGTTCGCATCATCTCCTTCGACGACCCGCTGCTGGTACCGGGCAAGTTCAGTGTCACCTACAAGCAGCAAGGCGTGCTCAACCCAGATCACACGCTGAATGCCGAAGCCATGGACCGCATGGATTTCTTCGTGCACGAACTGCAGCAGGCCGGCATCTACGTGTCTTTCCCGCTGCACGGCGGGCGGGTGTACCTGCAGACGCCGGATTGCATCGACGGTTGCGAAGGGCTCGACAACTACCTGCCGGTGCTGATACAGGAGCAGAAGGACTTTGCGGCCCTCGTGCTGAACCACGTCAATCGCTACACCGGCAAGCCGTACAAGAGCGACCCAGGCATCTTCGCGATCGAGATCGACAACGAGAACTCCATCACCCACCGCTGGTCGAACGGGACGATCGACCGCTACCTCACCGAGCCGCGCTTCGCCACCAAGTACGGGCAGCCGCTGACAGAGCTGTGGCGTGCCTGGGCACAACGCAAATACGGCACGCCGCCGGCCGCCGGAGCCGCCTGGGGGCAGACGCTCGCGGGCTGGACGGATATCGAGTCGCCGCGGCGCGCGCAGATTGCCACGCTCCAACCGCAGCGCCACAAGGACTGGTTCGAGTTCATGGCCGATACCGAATCCGCCTACAAGCAGCAGATGTCGGCCTATCTCAAGAAGACGCTCGGCGTGGGCGCGCTGGTCTATGGCACGCAGACCAGCTACAACCAGCCGTTCAGCCGCGACGGCATGGACATCTCGGACCACCACACCTATTTCGGCGACATCGGCACGAACACCGGGCTGACCAACACGCCGGGCAACAAGCGGCCGGTGTTCGAAGTGCAGAACCGCTCGGCGCTGCACGCACCCGACGTCAAGGACGCGGGCCTGTTCGGCATCTTCGAAAGCAAGTCGCTGGACCGGCCGAACATCATCACCGAGTACACGTATCGCGACGGCAACCAGTACAGCGCCGAGGCCGAGCCGCTGGTGGCCGCCTATGCCGGCTTCCAGGACCTGGATGCGATCTTCCTGTTCAACTACCACGGCATGAACCTGTACACCAACCGCGAGACCTATCCCGGCTGGTACAACATGACGGTGAACGCGGTGACGCGGGTGGCCGCGGCGCTGGCCTTCCGGCGCGGCGACCTGACGCCAGGCGCGCCCGCGGTGCTGAAGAAGACACGCCAGTCGATCCTCGACGCGATCGCCGCGCGCAAGGCGATGACGGTGTCGAACTTTCATTTCGGTGGCGACGTGCGTACCCCGTATGCGCGCAATCTCTACGTGCAGGTGGTGAAGTCGGCGGCCGAGGAGCAGTCGATCGGCGGCAGCGTGGCGGTGAAGGGCACCGTGACGACGAGTACCGGGCAGATCAGCTGGAAGCCGATGGACCGCATCACCGTCGACAGCCCGCGCACCCGATCGGCGATCGGCTTCTTCAACGACACCACGGTGGCGCTCGGTGCGGAGGTCGAAGTGGCCGTGGGCCGAACGATGAACAACTACGCCGTGCTGTCGCTGACGGCGCTGGACGATGCCGCGTCCTTGCCGTCCGGCCGCATGTTGTTCACGATCGCCGGGCACTACGCGGTGCCAGGCGAATATCCACGCAAACCCGGCGATCGTCGGTGGTCGTGGGGCGACGATGCGCCACGCATCGAGGCCGTGCCGGCCACCGTGCGCATCAAGACCGCTGGTGACCTGACCGTCACCGCGCTGGACGCCACCGGCGCACGCAAGGCGACGCTGCCGGTGGTGCGCAAGGGCGGGCAGGTCGAGTTCGTCACCGGCCCGGCGTGGGATACCGGCTGGTACCTGGTCGAGGCGCGCAAGAACTGAACCGGTGTGCCGCGCAGGCCCGGTCCGGGCGGCGCTGCCATTCGATCGATCAGCCGGCGTGGGCCACGCCGACGCGGTCCGACAGACTCCAGTGGACCGTGACGCGAAGACCGCCCAGGTCGGCCGACCGGTCCACGCCGACCTGCGCGCCAAAGGCACGTGCGATGCGGTGAACGATCGACCAGCCCAGCCCGCTGCCGGGCTCGTCGTTGCCCAGCACGCGAAAGAATCGTTCACCCAGCCGCGCGACTTCGTGCTTCTGCAATCCAGGGCCGCTGTCCTCGACGACGAGCCGTGCCGGGCCGTGCCGTGGTGCGGTCGCGGTCAATCTGATCGTGGCGCCGCGCGGGCTGTACCGGACCGCGTTGTCGACCAGGTTTCGCACGAGCACGCCCAGCAGCGTATCGTCGGCCAGCACGGCGACGGCATGGTCGGCCCGGAGTTCAAGCGTCTGCTGCTTTTCGATCGCCCGTGGCGCGAGATCGGCCGTCACGCGTCGCGCGGCGGCGGCCAGGTCGAAGCGCGCCAATGCCGGTGCCGTATCGGCTTCCAGGCGCGACAGCGTCAGCAACTGCTCGACGAGTCGAACGGCGCGGTCACAGCCCTCGATCGTGGCCTGCAGCGCATGGGCACGGTCGATCGCGTCGGGCTCGGCCAGCGCGACCTGCGCCTGTGCACGGATGGCCGCCAGCGGCGTTCGCAACTCGTGTGCGGCATCGGCGGTGAATCGGCGCTCCGATTCCATCAACGCCGAGATGCGTTCGAAAAGTGCATTCAGGGCATCGGTCATCGGCTTCATTTCCGATGGTGCGTCGGCCAATTCCACCGGCTGCAATGCACGCGGATCGCGTGCCGACAGCGTGCGTCCCATCAGGCGCAGCGGGGCCAGGCCGGTGCGCACGGCCCACCAGCCGACCAACCCGAGCAACGGCAGTGCCAGCGCCATCGGCCACAAGGTGCTGCGCAGCACGGCCCACAGGATCGCGACCCGCGACGCGGTCTGCTCGCCGACGAAGACCTGCACGTCGCGTTCACCACCGTGCGCGGCAAAGACACGCCACTCGACGCCGTCGATCACTTGCGTTCGCAGGCCGCTGCGCGAGACCCGCTCGACCGTTCCCATCGGCACCGCCGGCGCATCGGCCGACCTCAGCGTGAGACGGCCTTCGTGCCAGACCTGGAAGGCGACCTTCGGAGCATAGTGATGCAGAGTCGGCGCATCGACGCTGGTCTCGTCGGCTTCGCCGGCCTCGTGCATCTGCTGGACCACGAGCAAGGCAGCCGCCTGTGCCAGGTGTCCGTCGAGCAGCTCGTCGAGCTCGTGCTTCACATCGAACCAGGTGGCCGCGGACGTGGCCAGCCAGACAGCGGCGACGAGGCCGAGCACGCCGACCAGCAGTCGACCTTGCAACGAGCGTGGACGCAAGGTCACGCCGCAGGCCCGACGCGCCCGACCATGTAACCCACGCCGCGAACGGTCTGGATCAGATCGGCGCCGAGCTTGCGCCGCAGGTGATGCACGTGGACCTCGACCGCATTGCTCTCGACCTCGCGGCCCCAGCTGTAGAGATGCTGCTCGAGCTGGTCGCGTGACATCACGCGGCCCATGTTGAGCATCAGCGCGTGCAGCAGGTCGTATTCACGCGTGGAGAGCGGCACCGGCCGGCCGGAGACGAAGACGGTGCGCGCCGCAGGGTCGACCTCGACCGCACCGGATTGCAGCCGCTCCTGCGGCTGACCGTGCGCACGACGCACCAGCGCGCGCAGACGGGCACCCAGTTCCACAAGGTCCACCGGCTTGACCACGTAGTCGTCGGCGCCAATGTCGAGGCCACGCACACGGTCGGGTACGGCGTCCCGCGCCGTCAGCACGAGCACGGGCAAGGTCAGGCCTTCGCGCCGCGCGTCCGCCAGCACGTCCATGCCATCGCGCCGCGGCAGGCCGAGGTCGAGTACGGCGGCAGCGTAGGGTTGGGCCCGCAGCTCTCGTGCGGCGGCCTCTCCGTCGCGGACCCAGTCGACCTGGAATCCAAGTTGGCGCAGCCCGGCGCGCAGGCCGTCGCCGAGCAGCGAGTCGTCTTCGGCAAGCAGGATGCGCATGGCGGTCAATCGTCGTCGGTGAGATCTGACGCGCGATGCGCAGTCATCGGGACACCGGCCGCACGCTGCGCCGCCAATGCGGCTCCGCCCGGTGCGGACTGCCACTGTGCAACCCAGAAGCCCAGCACGGCCACGATCATGAGTGCGCCGACGCTGCGCCACGCGGCGGTGATGCCATCTTCCGGCCGCCCGTTCTTGCGCCCGGTGACCATCGCCCGCACGAGGTTCTCGCGGTGCAACCAACTGCTTGTCACGACGCCTGCCAAATGGACGACGACGATGCCTATCATCAGGTTGGCCGCGAACTCGTGCACCTCTTCTAAGATGTCTCCACCGATGTCGCCATATACGGCCCAGCCCGACACCGCGACCGCCAGCGCGGCGGTCATCAACGCAACGATGGCCCAGGACCCGGCCGGGTTGTGCCCGGCGTGGTGTTCGGGCTCAGCACGCACCAGTGATCGCAAGTATCGCCATACGCTGCCAGGGCCACGCACGAAGTTCGCGAACCTCGCGTGTCGTGTGCCCAGCACGCCCCAGAGCAGGCGGAACACCACCAACCCCGCCAGCGTATATCCGAGGGTCACGTGCATGAGCCGCCAGCGCTCGCTTTCCGCCGTGATCCAGGCGCCGCCGAAGCTCGCCGCGAGCAGCCAGTGGAAGACGCGCACGGGCAGGTCCCAGACGAGGATGGAGGCGGTATGCGCGGTCGCCGGCGACGGATCGCCACGCCGCGCCGGTTCAGCGCGGGATGCGGACACGGTGTTCACTGAAATCTCCCTTGTCGGCCTGTGCGTGGCAGGCCATGCAATTGGATGGGCTCTTCACGGCCGGCAGTTGCCAGGTGGCGGCGCCGATGTCGTCGTGTTCGTGCGCGAACCAGCCCGTGCGTGTGATGCGATCCTGCGGGGGCTCGCTCAGGCGGCGGCTGCTGCCGGCGTTCGCAGTGAGCCACCGACTCAACTCGCGGACCGAGGCCTCGTCGAGCGAGGCATCGGTGCCGAAGTGGTGCGGCAGGTTTTGCATCAGCCTTTGCCATGAGCGCGCTGGCAACAAACCTGGTGGGAACGGCATGTGACAGGCCGAGCATTCCTGAACGTACTTGGGTGACGCTGGTGCCGCGCCGACCCCGTGCTCGCCGCCGGCGCATGCCGAGGGCGCCAACGACACCGAGGCAAGAACGACGGCAATGCTTCCCAGGGCCAGCCGGGGTGAATGCGAACGTGTCATGTCGACGGTCTTCTGCCGGGTTAGGGGTTGAGCGAGAGCAGCCAGGCGAGCACGTCGGCCTTTTCTGCGGGCGAGCACTCGCGGCCGACCACGTCGTTGCAGTTGCGCCGAAACCATTTCTCCGTCTTCGCAGGGTCCGTGAACCGCTTGCCGTTGGCGCTGGGGGCCAGAGGCTCGATGGGCTTGCCGGTGGAAGCGTGCTTGCCGCCTTGCACCGGCACCGCGCCATGGCAAGTCGAGCAACTCCACTCCTTGCCGTGGCGTTGCGTGAAAAAGGGTTCGCCGCGCGAAGCGGCCGCAGGCTGGCCGGCCTGCGAGACATAGGTCGACAGCAGGTCTGCTGGGGCCGCAGCACGCACGGCGGTGCAGAAAAGCAGGGTCGTTACGGCGAGGCCGACGAGCGCGCCCGGGCGATGTGCAGTGCGCGCGGAGTGATGTGGATTCATGGGTATTCCTTGCTCGGGATGGACAGTCTGGCAAGCTGGCCTTAGCGTCGACTTAACGGCCGCGATGGTGCGGCCGCGACCAAGGAGGATCCATGCCACCACATCACCACTTCCACCCGTTGACCGCGCTCGGTGTACTCGTCGTGTCGACGCTCGTTCCCGCCGTTCCGGCGCATGCCGCAGCAGGTGCCCAGGCCACGATCGAGCACATGACCTTCAACCTGACCGACCTCGACCTGGCCGACGGCGTAATGCCTTCGTACAGCCTCGTCAACGATCCGGCTCTCAACCGGTTCCGTACCGAACTCACGGCCGATGTCGCCAACAGCGTGCTCGGCACCAGCGACGGCGGCATCAATGCTGCCTTTGATTTCATCGCCCCGCTGGTCGTGGACCGCTCGGTGGTGGGCAACGAGGCACACGCCAGCACGTCGCCGACCGGCGCGTCTGCGTCCGCCCTGAGCGAGGCGAAAGGCTCGGCATCGGCGTTCGCGTCGGCCGAAAGCAACCTGCTGTTCGTGGGTGACTTCGGCCTGATGCTCTCGCCCGCGACGCAGCTGACGATCGCTGCCGATGCACTGGTCACGGCATTCGACTTCGGTGCGCCAGGAGCCGAAGGTTTTGCCTTTGAATTCGCGCAGGCCGAATCCTTCCTGCGGGTGCGTGGTGCCGATGCCGGCGACGGCGCCGGCCCGCAGGACGACTTCAGCGCGCGCTCCGCCGCCACCACGGCGGACGGGGTGGCCGATGCGTTGGACATGTCCGGCCCGCTCTCTGTCACGTTTCGCAACCTCGGCGCCGCGCCGCTGTACGCCTATGTGTCGGTGCGCAGCACGGCGGCAGCCTTTGGAGTCACGCCCGTGCCCGAGCCGACGACCTGGCTGCTCTGGGCCACCGGTGCTGCGCTGATGTGGCCGCTTGCGCGCCGCCGGCGCTAGGCCTGGACACGGTTCCGTACCGGGTCAACCGAATTTCAGGAACATCTTGCTGTAGGGACCCTTGACCTGGCCCAGTGCCGCCTTGACGGCGGCCAGGTCTTGCGTCAGCAGGGTGCGCTTCACGCCTTGCACCGACGACTCCACGGCCTTGAGCGCGGCTTCGAATTCGGCATCGCCGGCGAGGGCGGACGGGGCCTGCGTGCGCATCTGGCGCGCCAGATATTCGAGCGTGCCCACCTGTGCCATCAGCAACTGCGGTCCCTGCGGGCCTTCGAGCACCTTCGGCCCTTCGATGAGCAGATGTTCCATCTCGGCGTGGTAGGCGTTCATGTGGTCGCTGAAGACGACCACGCCGTTGCGGCGGCGGAGGTCGGCCTGGAGGTCACGCGCTGCCTCCAGCGTCTCGTGCGCTTCGGCCAATTTGCCGGCACCGATCTCGGTGGCCGCCTTGTCGTAGACCGCGCCCACTTTGGCCAGCATGGGGGCGAAATCGGTGTCCCGGTCATACGGGGCGGGTGGCTTGGCCGCAAACCGGTCGCTGAGGCTCTTCCAGGCCTCTTGGGTCTGCGCGATTGCCTGCTGCGATTCGGGCTGTGCCTTGCTGTTGGTGCGGAACAGCGCAGCGCGGTAGGGGGCATAGGCGGCCTGCATGGCGTCGGTGACGGGATCGGCAGCCAGTGCCGGTGTGGTCAACGCCGCGTTGAGCGACAGGGCGATGGACAGTGGAATGAAGTGGCGGGTGAATTTCATGTCGAGCTTTCGTCGTGGCACGCGGAGGATCTGAAACGATTCTTGATCGACGGGGTTCCGAATGTGCTGAGCAGGATCATGCCCAGGCAGTTGCTTTCATATAGGGTGTGGGGTATATGCCATGAAACTTGTGAAAGGGCATGGCAACGGCTTCCCAGGGGCGCGTGTGGCGGCTTTGACTTGTCGTCGCGACCTTGGAGGTCCTAAAGTGCGTTCCCATGAACGTCCCGTCCGCACGCCGCCACAGCCCGCCCGCCGACCGAAACAAGGGGCCGATCCTGGAAGTACTGAAGGCCTTGCTGCCCGAGCGCGGCAGGCTGCTCGAGATCGCCGCCGGGACTGGTCAGCATGCGGTCCACTTTGCGGCCGGGCTGCCAGGCTGGGACTGGTGGCCGAGCGACCCGGACGCATCCGCACTCGCCTCGATCGCCGTGTACGCGGCCGAAGCCGGGTTGCCCAATTTGCGCGCGCCGCTGCAGCTTGACGTGCTGGCCGAGCCGTGGCCCGTCGTCGGGCCGTTCGACGCGGTCTTCTGCGCAAACATGCTGCACATCTCACCGTGGCCCACGTGCGCTGCGCTGATGCAGGGCGCTGCGGCGTGCCTGTCTCCCGGCGGCGTGCTGGTCACCTACGGGCCGTACTTCGAACGAGGCGTCGAGAGCGCACCCGGCAACGTGAGCTTCGATGTGGACCTGCGTGCGCGCAATCGTCTGTGGGGGCTGCGCTTCGTGCACGACGTCCAGGCACGGGCGCAGGCGGCCGGTCTCGTGCTGCAGGCGCGCCATGCCATGCCGGCCAACAACCTGCTCCTGGTCTTCGCGCGGGCCTGAACGACGCGCGCATCACGCCGACTTTCGGTTCGGTCGTTCCTTCGCACGAAGCGCGTCGGGGGCGGGTCACTTCAACCCGAGGAACTCTTTCACCGGTACCACCGTCCGTGCTGGATCTTCCTCCTGCGGCACGTGCCCCAGGCCATCGAAGAGTACGACGCGGCTGCCCGCGATCGCAGCCTCGAAGCGGCGGGCCACCACCGGCGGGATCAACCGGTCGCGGGCGCCCCACAGGATCAGCGTCGGCTGGCGGATCGTGGCAATGCGTTCGGCGTCCTCGCCGATGACGAGCGACTGCATGCGCTGGCCCAGCGCGTGCCGATTGCCTGCGCGCAGCGTGAGCTCGAAATAGCGGTCGACCAGGTCCTCGGTGATCTTCTTCGGATCGCCGTAGACGCTCACGACGCTGGCAACCACCAGAGGCCGGGGCAGCAGGTGCTCGGTGATGAAGCCGAGCGCCGGTATGCGAGCGAGCAGGAACCCCAGCGGTACCGAGTCGGGCTCGAACGGCGGGCCGGCGGCGTCGACCAGCACGAGGCGATCGACCCGCGCCGGCGCCATCACGGCCGTGCGCCACGCGATCTCGCCGCCGAGGGAATTGCCGCCGATCACGGCCCGCTCGACCTTGAGCTTGTCCATCACGTCGAGCACGAAGCGCGCATAGGTGTCGCCGCGGTAGTCGCCCGGCGTGTAGTCGCCTGCGAAGGGGCCCGTGAGGCCAAAGCCCGGCAGGTCGAACGTGATCACACGGCGCTGGCCCTTCAGCGCCTTGACCCACCCTTCCCAGGTGTGCAGGCTGGCGCTCGTACCGTGCAACAGCACGATCGGAACGGCATCGTCGCGCGGGCCCTCATCGCGCACGTGCACGGTCTGGCCCCGCACGTCGATGAAGTCGCTCGGCGGCGGTGCCCAGCGCGCCACCAGCGTCTCGACCGCGCGGTCGGGTGCCTGCGACAGCGGCACCATGATGGCGGTGGCGATCAGCAAGGCGCCGATGGCCTTGCGCAGCAGGCCCTTCATGGCGCGGTGGGCTGCAGCGTGGGGTCGAGCGCGATGCGCTCGTCGAAGACGAAGCAGCCGCCGCGCCAGCCCGGCGCGCCATCCGTCTGCTCGAAATACCGCAGGATGCCGCCGTCGAGCTGGTGCACGTTTTCGATGCCTGCCTGCTGCATCACGAGCGCCGCCTTTTCGCAGCGGATGCCGCCGGTGCAGTAGCTCACGACGGTCTTGCCGGCGAGGGAGTCGCGATGCGCGTCGAGCGCCGCCGGAAAGTCGCTGAAGCGCGAAAGACGCCAGTCGGCGGCGCCATCGAAGGCCCCCGCATCGACCTCGAACCCATTGCGCGTATCGAGCAGCAGCACCGGCCGGCCGGCGTCGCACCGGCCCGAACGCAGCCAGCGCGCCAGCGTGCGCGCATCGACGGCAGGAGCGCGGCCCTCGACGGGGCGTACCGCCGGCATGTTCATGCGGATGATCTCGTGCTTGACCTTGACGAGCATGCGCTTGAACGGCAGTGTGTCGCTCCAGCTTTCCTTCAGCGCGAGCGCAGCGAAGCGGCGGTCCGATTGCAGCGCCGCGAAGAAACCTCGCACCGCGTCGGGCTCACCGGCCACATAGAGATTGATGCCCTCTTCGGCGATCAGGATCGTGCCCCTGAGGCCCGCGGCAACCGCCTGCGTGAGCAGGCGCTCGCGCAAATGGGCCGTGTCGGCAAGGGGGACGAAGCGATAGGCCGCGACGTTGAGGATGGTCGGGTTCACGTCGCGGATTTTAGGTGGAGTGGGCTGCCTACAATCCCGAGCATGGCCTTCATTCACCTGCGCGCGCACTCCGAATTCTCCGTGGTCGACGGCACGCTTCGCATCGATGCAGCGGCCAGCGCGGCGCGCGCCGACGGCCAGCCGGCCATGGCCCTCACCGATCTTGCCAACCTCTTCGGCGCGGTCAAGTTCTACAAGGCCTGCCGCGCCAAGGGTGTGCAGCCGATCATCGGTGCCGACCTCTGGATGCAGCCCGAGGCGGGCGAAAAATTGCCCAGCCGTCTGCTGGTGCTGGTGCGCAACCACCAGGGCTACCTGGATCTGTGCGAGCTGCTCGCTCGCGCCTGGACAAACAACGTGCAGCGCGCGCAGGCCTGGGTGCGGTGGGAGTGGTTCGACACCTTGGGCGACGGCCTGATCGTCTTGTCGGGCGCCGAGCAAGGCGCCGTGGGCACCGCGCTCCTGGCGGGTGACCGTGCACGTGCAGAAGCCGCCGCGCAGCGCATCGGCGCGCAGTTCCCCGGACGCTTCTACATCGAGCTGCAGCGCGCCGGCCTGCCAGGCCAGGAGGCGCTGGTCCGGGCTTCGGTGCCGCTTGCAGCACGCCTGAAATTGCCGGTGGTGGCCACCCATCCGATCCAGTTCCTCGAGCCCGACGACTACGAGGCGCATGAGGCGCGCGTGTGCATCGCCGAAGGCGAGACACTTGCCAACCCACGGCGCGTCAAGCGTTTCGTGCGCGACCAGCATTTCAAGACGCAGGCGCAGATGGAAGCGCTGTTCGCCGACGTGCCCTCGGCGCTGGCCAACTCGGTGCAGATCGCGCGCCGGTGCAACCTCGCGCTCACGCTCGGCAAGCCGACGTTGCCCGAGTTCCCGACGCCAGTGCGCGCCGACGGCACGCCGACGCCGATCGAAGACTATTTCCGCGAACTGTCGCTCCAGGGGCTGGAGACACGGCTGGCCCGCCTGTTCCCCGATGGCGCGGTGCGCGATGCGCGGCGTCCGGAATACCTGCAGCGCCTCGAGTTCGAGATCACCACGATCCTCGGCATGGGATTTCCCGGTTATTTCCTGATCGTCGGCGACTTCATCAACTGGGCCAAGCACCATGGCTGCCCGGTGGGGCCCGGGCGCGGTTCCGGCGCCGGCTCGCTGGTGGCTTACGCGCTCGGTATCACCGACCTCGACCCGCTCGAATACAAGCTGCTCTTCGAGCGTTTCCTGAACCCCGAGCGGGTATCGATGCCCGACTTCGACATCGATTTCTGCCAGGGCAACCGCGACCGCGTCATCGACTACGTGAAGGACAAGTACGGCCGCGATGCGGTAAGCCAGATCGCCACGTTCGGCACGATGGCGGCCAAGGCGGCCCTGCGCGACGTCGGACGTGTGCTCGGCATGGGTTATGGCCACGTCGATTCGATCGCCAAGTTGATCCCCGCGCCGCCGGGCAAGACGGTGACGCTCGCAAAGGTGCCCGACGAGCCCGATGGCAGCATCATCTATGCACGCAAGGAGGCGCCCGAACTCGAGCAGCGCGAGGCTGCCGAGGAAGAGGTGGCCGAACTGCTGGCGCTGGCCTCGCGGGTCGAGGGCATCGTGCGCAACATCGGCATGCACGCGGGCGGCGTCCTTATCGCACCCGGCAAGATCACCGATTTCTGCCCGCTGTACCAGCAGCCGGGCAGCGACTCGGCGGTGAGCCAGTACGACAAGGACGACGTCGAGGCGATCGGGCTCGTCAAGTTCGACTTCCTCGGGCTGGCGACGCTGACGATCCTGGAACTGGCCAAGGATTTCATCCGCGCGCGCCGCAAAGGCCGCGAAGAGTTCAACTACGAATCATTGCCGCTCGACGACGCCAAGGTCTACCGGCTGTTCAGCGAGGGCCGCACCGAGGCCGTGTTCCAGTTCGAATCGGGTGGCATGCAGCGCATGTTGCGCGACGCCAAGCCGAGCCGGCTGGAAGACCTGATCGCGTTGAACGCGATGTTCCGCCCCGGGCCGATGGAGAACATCCCGAGCTTCTGCGCGCGCAAGCATGGCCGCGAGTCGATCAGCTACCCGCATCCACTGCTCCAGCCCGTGCTGAGCGAGACGTACGGGATCATGGTCTACCAAGAGCAGGTGATGCAGGCCGCCCAGGTGATGGGGGGCTATTCGCTCGGCGGTGCCGATCTGCTGCGGCGTGCGATGGGCAAGAAGAAGGCCGAGGAGATGGCCAAGCACCGCGACATCTTCCGTGACGGTGCGGCGCAAAAGGGCATTGCGCAGGAGGTGGCGGACGAGGTCTTCGACCTGATGGAGAAGTTTGCCGGCTATGGCTTCAACAAGAGCCACGCAGCCGCCTACTCGCTGCTCGCGTACCACACCGCCTGGATCAAGGTGCATTGCCCGGCCGAGTTCTATGCCGCCAACATGACGGTGGAGATGGACGACACCGACAAGCTGAAGGTGCTGCTCAACGACGCCAAAACCTTCGGAGTGGCTTTCGAAGCGCCGGATGTGAATCGAGGCGTGCACCGTTTCGAGCCCGTGAACGACAAGCTCGTGCGCTATGGTCTCGGGGCCATCAAGGGCACGGGTCAAGGTGCCATCGAGGCCATCGTGGCGGCGCGCGAAGGCACCGACGCCAACGAAGGGCAGGGTGGCGGGCCGTTTCGCAGTCTGTTCGACTTCTGCGCGCGGGTCGACCGCCAGCGGGTGAACAAGCGGGTGGTCGAGGCGCTGATCAAGGCGGGCGCCTTCGACGCCTTGCATCCCGATCGTGCGACCGCTCTCGCGAGCGTGGCCCTGGCCTTCGATTGGGCGGACGCGCAGGAGGCGAATGCCCTGCAAGGCGGCCTGTTCGACTTCGGCGACTCGCACGCGTCGTCGACGCAGGAGCCGGCGCTGGCCCATGCCGAGTCGTTCACGCTGCGTGAGCGACTGATGCTGGAGAAGGCGGCGCTCGGTTTTTACCTGTCGGGTCACCTCTTCGACGAGAGCGGCGCCGAGGTGCGCAAGTTTGCGCGCCGGCGCATCGCCGACCTGGCCGATTCCCGTGAGCCGCAACTGCTGGCTGGCATCGTGACCGACCTTCGTGTGGTCAATGGCCAGCGCGGCCGCGCGGCGATCTTCAGGCTCGACGACAGTTCCGAGGCGATCGAGGCCGTGATCAATGAAGACCTGCTCGACGCGAACCGCGAGCTGGTGGCCGACGATGCGCTGCTCATCGCCCAAGGCAAGGTGATGCTCGACCGCTTTTCCGGTGGGCTGCGGTTCAACATCAACCAGGTGTGGGACCTTGCTGCCGCGCGGGCGCGGTTCGGGCGTTATCTCGCGGTCGCCCTCAACGGCGGGCTGTCGCCCGTGGGCGACGTGATCCGCACCTGGCCCGCTCGCCGGGTCGAAAGCGAGCATGGCGAACTCACGCAGGGCCTTCCCGTGCGCCTGCAAGTCACGCGAACGCAGGCCATGGCCGAAGTCGATTTGGGTGACGAAGGCCGCTTCTGGCCCAGCGACGAGGCGTTGGCACGCTGGCGTCAGGTGGCACAGGCGGGCCAGGCGGTGATTGTTTACGAAGCCGCGTAAGGCATTGTTAATCGGCCAACCACACGAGGCGGGATCGCGTTAGAAAGGCTGGATGGCTTTTCCAACGAGGTTTGCATGCTGAAGATTTCTCTCCCGGTGCTGGCACTGCTGGCCCTTGTCGGCACGGGTCCCGCGCTGGCGGCCGACGTGGGTGTCTCCGTACAGATCAGTCAGCCGGGTGTCTACGGACGCATCGACATCGGCAAGTTTCCGCAGCCGCAGGTGATCGTGCAGCAGCCTGTCATCGTGACGCACCCGCGGGTCGTCGTGGCCCAGCCGCAACCGGTCTACATGTGGGTGCCGCCGGGCCACCAGAAGAACTGGCGCAAGCACTGCTCGCGCTACAACGCCTGCGGCGTGCCCGTCTACTTCGTGCAGGACGGCTGGTATCAGCAGAACGTGAACCACGGCCCGGACCACCACGGCGACCGTGGGCATGGCCGTGGCCACGACCGTGGTCGCGGTCACGGCAAGGGTCACGGGCACGATCGGGGTTGAGTTCCGCAGCCGGTCTCCCGGCACGCGGCCAAGGCAAGCCGTCAGACCTCCACGCGGGTCACTTCGGCGCCTTCGACTTTTCCATGGCGCGTGCCTGCTTGCCGGCGGAGGCGTCCTTTGTCGCGGCGGGCGCGGTCGCCGGTGCACCGGCATAAGCGGCGCCGGCCACGGTCAGGCCAGCCTGCGAGAACCGGGCCGCATTGCCCGGCCCGATGCCACCGACGCGGTCGACCAGATCGGTCCAACCCTTGAACTCGCCGCTCTTTCGCGCGGCGAGGATCTTGGCGGACAGACCCGGGCCGATGCCCTTGACGGTTTCGAGGTCGGCCTGATTGGCCTTGTTGGCGTCGACCGCCGCCTGCGCGGCAAAGGCAAAGGCGGCGAGGACGAGGGCGATGAGAAAGCGGACCATGATGAATCTCCAATCGAAGGGTTGAGGTTCGGGCCCGAATCATTTCGGGCTGAGGGAGATTCTGTAGACCGCGAACCTGCTGCGTAACCCGCCGACGGGCGGCGCAGAAGGGGGCACCCGAACGGTGGCCCCCGCACCGGATCAGGCCGGGGTTGGCGTCGCGGCAGGGTCCTGACCGATGACTTGGACGAGCCAGTCGGTCACGGCCCGCTGGGTGTCCGGCGGGGCCTCGTCGAGGCTCTGGATGCAGGCAAAGGTGGTTTTCGGTTGATGCCGCGCCTTCTCCATGCGTTGCAGCATGCGAGCCCTGGACGCCGGCTTCAGGTACAGGCAGCGATCATCAGGCTCGACGATGGCCGCATCGGCCTGCAGTGCCAGGTGATGGCCCAACGACGTCGGCGCGAACTGCGCGCCGTCACGCAAGCGGTACGAGACGTTGCGCTCGAGCATATCGGGGTGATCGGCGAAGAATCGCTCGATCAACGAGCGACGCAGGGGATAGGGGTTGTGACCCACCAGCAGGAAGCGGCGATCGGCACCGGCCAGACGTGCGCCGAGGGCCTGCGCCTCCCTGTTGCTGGCGCGAAGTGATTCGGGCGGTGTTCTCACGAGGCGCCGCCACCAGGCGCGCAAGCGGCGCGTCCGCTGAAGTTCCGGCAGGGTGTCGAATCGACCGTGTAATACAGGCCGGCCGGCACGGAAGAAGCCCGACGCCTCGACGGGCTTGATCAGCATGAAGTCGTCGTTGAAATAGACGAAATGCTCCGACAGGCCAGGGATCCGGTGGATCACGCTTTCGATCGCGAGGCTGTTGAACGTCGGCAGGTACGACTCGAAACCCGCGAAGATTTCGCGATGATCGACCAGCACGAGCCGGTCCCGCATGGCCGGCTCCCAGTCCATTGCGCGCTTGAAGATCTCCGGCGTCTGATCATCGGTGACCACGTGGATGCGACGCACATAGGGCGCGAAGCGCAGGATCGAGCGGATGCAGTGGTCGATTTCGCCCACGGACAGGAAACGTGTCGGGCGTGCCGCGTCGGGCCGCCGACCGATCGTCGCCAGATATTGCTCGAGCTTGGCGCGATGGTCGGGGTCGGACCCGTCGACCCACAGAACGACGGCATCGATGGCATCCTGCATGTGCGCACCCGTCACGGTGCTTGCCGAGTTGAACGCCTGGCGCCATCGGAAGCAGCGGCATGGTTCACATCACGGGCCCGGTGGACGTGCGTGAACCCTGGATCGCCTCTGTGCGAGCGGCAATGAAGAGCCGGCGACGCCAGGCCCGCCGGAGTTTGCGAGTCGACATCGGCACTGGCCGAATGGCGGGGAAGAGCGTTTGCTGGCGGCGCGGATTCGAAGGAGCCGGAACTGACGGCGCACCCGAATGCATCGTTCTGGGTCGGCGCTTGGCAAGACCCGTCGCGCATCGGGTTGGTGACCATGTTCGTGTGGCCGAAGCGCCCGCCGACGTCGCGCGGTCAGGCCGACCAATGCCCGGCGACCCAGGCGGCAGGCTTGACGAATCGCCCGCGCGGCGTGCGTCCGCCTCTGATCGCATCCGGCGGGTTGATTTCGCCGTGGAAGATCACGATGCGGGTGCCTGGGGGCAACGACGGTTCGCGCCAGTGGTTGAGGGGCCAACGAGGCACACAGTGGTACTTGAAGCTGCAGCACCACGGTTCGGGCCAATATGCCAGCTTGCCCTGTTCATGAAGTGCATGCGAGAGAAACTCCTGCTCGTTGCGGTAGCGTTTGCGAACCTCAGCCTGGTGGTCGATGAACCGCTGCAGCACGTCGGCATGGGCGCCGATCTCGAATCTGTAGACCGATGAATTTCCGGTCACGCGCCAGGGGCGCTTCCAGTCATGGATGATGAAGAAATCACCGGGCAGTTCAAAGAACGGCGTGATGTCGCCGACGATGACGATGTCCAGATCGATGAAGAGCGCACGGCCCTTCAGGCCATGCAGGTCGGACTTGAACGTGGTGAGCTTGGGCCAGCCCCGGTCTGCGCCCGGTGCGAGGTCCAGTGTGGGCAGCGGCAGGCATTCGACCTCGGTATTCACGCCGCGCGAATCGTCGGTCAGGCAGACAAACCTGAAGGGGCCGACAAGGTGACGACGCACCATGCCATACAGCCGATTCACATAGTCGGCGCCATATTTCGTCCCCCACTTCATGCACAGGACAACGCGATCGTGGGCGGCCATCGTCAAAGTTCCTCGATCGGCTGTGGCGGAAAGCTGTCCCACCCCAGGCAACCCGGGCATTGCCAGAACCAGTGTTGAGCTTCGAATCCGCAAGCCGCGCATCGATAGCGCTGGACCGGCCTGGCAGCGCGCTCCACGCTCGCGCGCAACGCCTGAAGGCCGTCGTCTCCCCAGGATTGCGGCGGCAATGCCAACAGGGCCTGTGCCGCAGAAAGTGATGGCGATGCCATCAGATGGGCGATCTGTCGACGCGCCTGCTTTTCAGGCTCCCTGTCTGTGCCCGTCGCACGGTCCAGTTCGGCTTGTGCGCGTAGCAGGGCCATCGACGGCGCCTTGGCGTACAAGGACGCGAGCGTATCGCGGGCATGTGCCTCACGATGAGATGCACGTGCCGCGGCCACGTAGTCGGTTGCCACCAGGTTGAAGCTGGCCGGTTGCACCGAACGCAATTCGTCCCAGAGGTCGACGGCCGTCGATGCGCGGCCCGCCGCCACTTCGCGTTGGCCGGCCAAGACGAGCGGCCGGGCCGCGCGCGGCGCTGCTGCGCGCGCGCGTGCGATGGCCGCGTCGGCTTCTGCGGTGTGGCCTTGCGCGTCGGCAGCCAGTGCGAGCTCGCACTGGTAGTGGGCGATACGCGGTCCGAAATCTCCCGCGCCGCCTTGCTGAAGCGACTCGGCCGTATCACTGGCGGATGCCCAATCGCGCGAGCGCTCGAAGAGCGAGAGCAGCGCGAGCCTTGCCTCAGCGTCGAACGCGGTACCTTCGAGCTGCCGCCACGCGGCCTCGGCACGGTCGAAGAGACCCGCGCGCATGAAGTCCTGGGCGAGCGCCTGTTGCGCGCGGTCGCGGTCTGCGGGCTTCAGGTCGGCCCTGGCGAGCAGATGCTCGTGTACACGAACCGAGCGCTCAAACTCGCCACGTCGCCGGAACAGGTTGCCGAGCGCAAAATGCAATTCGGCAGTGTCGGGATCGCTCTGCACCGCCTCGATAAAGGCGTCGATCGCCTTGTCCTGCTGTTCATTGAGCAGCAGGTTGAGGCCCTTGAAGTACGCCCTTGGCGAGTCGCGATCCATTCGGCGCACCTGCCGCAGGTCGAAGCGCGAGGCCAGCCAACCGAGCGCAAAGGCGACGGGCAGCCCCAGCAGGAGCCATTGGAAATCGAACTCCATGCGGCGGGCCTAAAGCCCCTCGCGCGGCGGATGCTCGAGCGCGTAGTCCGACGACGCGCCCGCCGCCGGGGCCTGCGGCGCGGGAACTGGCGGTGTGGGTGCCAGGCGCCGAGCCCGCTGCCGATGTCGCCACCAGCCAGGCACCATGGCAAACACGCCCATGACGCAACCGGCGGCAAACGCGGCCAGAACGACCATCACCATCGGCCCGGTCCACTCGATGCCGAAGAACCATCGCACGGTCGCCTGCTGCTGATTGTTCAGCGCAAACGCGAACAGCGTGAAGAAGATGAAGGCTCTGACCAGCCAGCTGAAGATGCGCATCGGTGCACGATTCTAGGCGGGCGGCCAGACTTGGCGATGGCCATGAAATAGGGGCCCGAAGGCCCCTGGTGACGTTGGCACAGGCGGATCAGGTGCCCGGCGGTGTATCGGCAGGAACCGTGGCGTCGACCGACTCGCGCAGTGCCTTGCCCGGCTTGAAATGCGGCACCAGTTTCTCGGGAATCGTCACCTGCTCGCCACTGCGCGGGTTGCGACCCACGCGTGGCGGGCGGCGGTTGATCGAGAAACTTCCAAAGCCCCGGATCTCGATGCGGTGCCCGCGCGCCAGCGCGTCGGACATCGCATCGAGCATCGTCTTGACGGCGAACTCGGTATCCCGCTGCGTGAGCTGCGAGAAACGTTCGGCCAGCCGCGCGACGAGATCGGACCGGGTCATCGCTCGGCTGCCGCGCTTCAGTCTTCGCCGCTGCCGGTGTTGTCCAGCTTGGCGCGCAGCAGGGCGCCCAGACTGGTCGTACCTGCGTTTTCGCGATCACTCGTCTGCGACAGACGCTGCATGGCTTCTTGCTGGTCGGCCTGGTCCTTGGCCTTGATGGACAGCTGGATATTGCGTGTCTTGCGGTCGACGTTGACGATCATCACGGACACGTCGTCGCCTTCCTTCAGCACGTTGCGCGCGTCTTCGACGCGGTCGCGGCTGATTTCGCTGGCACGCAGGTAGCCGGTCACGTCTTCGCTCAGTTGCACCTCGGCGCCACGCGGGTCGACCGTCAACACCTTGCCGTTGACGACGGCGCCACGGTCGTTCAGCGTGGTGAACGTGGTGAACGGATCGGTATCGAGCTGCTTGATGCCCAGCGAAATGCGCTCGCGTTCGACGTCCACTGCCAACACCAGCGCCTCGACCTCCTGGCCCTTCTTGTAGTTGCGCACGGCGGTCTCGCCGGGCTCGTTCCAGGACAGGTCGGACAGGTGCACCAGGCCGTCGATGCCGGCCGACAGGCCGACGAAGACGCCGAAGTCGGTGATCGACTTGACGGGGCCCTTGACGCGGTCGCCGCGCTTGACGTTCGAGGAGAACTCCTCCCACGGGTTGGCCTTGCACTGCTTCATGCCCAGGCTGATGCGGCGCTTGTCCTCGTCGATCTCGAGCACCATGACCTCGACCTCGTCGCCGAGCGAGACCACCTTGGCGGGGGCGACGTTCTTGTTGGTCCAGTCCATCTCGGAAACGTGGACCAGGCCTTCAATGCCCGGCTCGATCTCGACGAACGCACCGTAGTCGGCGATGTTGGTGACCTTGCCGAACAGGCGCGTGCCGGTCGGGTAGCGGCGCGACACACCGTGCCACGGATCGTCGCCGAGTTGCTTGATGCCCAGGCTGACGCGGTTCTTCTCGGCGTCGAACTTCAGCACCTTGGCCTTCAGCTCCTGGCCGACCGTGACCACCTCGCTCGGGTGGCGCACACGGCGCCAGGCCATGTCGGTGATGTGCAGCAGGCCGTCGATGCCGCCGAGGTCGACGAACGCACCGTACTCGGTGATGTTCTTGACGACGCCGTCGACGATGGCGCCTTCGTGCAGCGTCTCGAGCAGCTTGGCGCGTTCTTCGCCCATCGAGGCCTCGACGACGGCGCGGCGCGACAACACGACGTTGTTGCGCTTGCGGTCGAGCTTGATGACCTTGAACTCCATGGTCTTGCCCTCGAACGGGCTCATGTCCTTGACCGGGCGCGTGTCGAGCAAGCTGCCGGGCAGGAACGCGCGGATGCCGTTCACGAGGACCGTGAGGCCACCCTTGACCTTGCCGCTGACCGTGCCGGTGACGAATTCGCCGGAGTCCAAAGCATTCTCGAGCGACAGCCACGAGGCCAGACGCTTGGCCTTGTCGCGCGACAGGATGGTGTCGCCATAGCCGTTTTCGACGGCATCGATGGCCACCGAGACGTAGTCGCCGACCTGGACTTCGAGCTCGCCCTGGTCGTTCTTGAATTCCTCGATGGGCACGTAGGACTCGCTCTTGAGACCTGCGTTGACGACGACGTGGTTGAAGTCGATGCGCACCACCTCGGCGGTGATGACCTCGCCGGTGCGCATTTCACTGCGCTTCAGCGATTCCTCGAACAGGGCGGCAAACGACTCTTCGCCAGCGGCGGTCTGGGTTTCGGACATGTGGTTTCCTGGGCCGGCCTTGGCGGATCGCAGTGAGGCCGGCAGTTTGTGCAACGGGTGTTGCGGGGTTGCGGTTTCAAAATCACCATGCCCGGAGGCCTGACGGCCAGAAGGGGAGCATCGTGGGCTTTACAGAAGGCCGCCCCTATCGGATCGGCCTGCGTTCGCTCCACCACTTCAGGACGAGTTCGACCGATTCGTCGATGCTCATCTCGGAGTTGTCGAGCAAAAGCGCATCTTCGGCGGGCTTCAAGGGAGCGGCACTGCGGGATTTGTCCCGTGCGTCGCGTGCCTCCAAGTCTGCGCGAAGACTGTCGATAGTAGCGTTAATTCCCTTTGAAATCAACTGCTTAAGGCGTCGGTCCGCGCGCATGGCGGCACTCGCCGTGAGAAAGACCTTGAGCGTGGCGCCGGGGAAAACGACCGTGCCCATGTCCCGTCCGTCGGCGACCAGGCCAGGCGGCCGGCGGAAGGCGAGTTGCAGCCCGTGCAACGCCTTGCGCACCGCCGGATGGGACGACACACGCGAGGCCAGCGTGCCGGCGTCCTCGTGCCGCAGCGCCTCGGACACGTCCTTTCCACGCAGGAAGATCCGGTCGCCCTCGAAGCGCAGATCGAGGCGCGCCGCGACACGCGCGACGGCCGGCTCGTCGTCGAGCGGGATGCCGTCCATCGTCGCGGCCAGCGCGGCCGCGCGGTACAGCGCGCCGGAATCGAGCAGGTGATAGCCCAGGTGTTCGGCGATCGAACCGGCCAACGTGCCCTTGCCCGACGCCGAGGGGCCGTCGACGGCAATGACCGGGATGTCGTCCGGGTGCGCACTCGCCAGATCGAACAGCGACTCGAAATAGTCCGGGAATGTCTTGCCCACGCAGGCCGGGTCTTCGATGCGCACGATCGCATGCCCGGGCTCGATGCTCAAGGGGTTGAACGCCGCCAGGGACAGGCACATCGCCATGCGGTGGTCGTCGTAGGTCCGGATGCTGGCGTCGTGCCACGCCTTGGGCGGCACGACCTCTATGAAATCGGCGCCTTCGGTGACAGTCGCACCGACCTTTCGCAGTTCGGCCGCCATGGCCGCGATGCGGTCGGTCTCCTTCACGCGCCAACTTGCGATGTTGGTCAGTCGGCTGGGTCCGTCGGCGTAAAGGGCCATGACGGCGAGGGTCATGGCGGCATCGGGGATGTGGTTGCAGTCCAGCGTGATGGCGCGCAGGGGCCAGGCGCCACGGTGCACGTCGATCCAGTTCGGGCCACTGCGCACCTGCGCGCCCATCGCCTTGGCGGCGTCCACGAAGCGGATGTCACCCTGGATCGATGTGGTGCCTACACCCTCGATGTGCACCGGCGCGCCGCCGTGTGCTGCGATCGCGCCGAGCGCGATGAAATACGAGGCCGACGACGCGTCACCTTCGACATGGATTCGCCCCGGCGTGGCAAATCGACTGCCAGCGGGGATCGTGAACCGCTCGAAGCCGTCTCGCTGGACATCGACGCCGAATTGCGCCAGCAGATTCAGTGTGATTTCGACATACGGTTTGGAGATCAGTTCGCCGTCGACTTCGATCACCACCTTGGCCTGCCGCGCCGCCAGCGGCAGCGCGAGCAGAAGCGCCGTGAGGAACTGGCTCGACACGTCGCCGCGTACGCGGATCGGCTTTTCGACATTCAGGCGGCCGCCGTCGGTGCCACGCAGCAACAACGGCGGATAGCCGGGGTGTCCCAGGTCATCGACCGTGCAGCCGAGCGGCCGCAATGCGTCGACGAGGTCGCCGATCGGCCGCTCGTGCATGCGCGCGACACCCGACAGTTCGAATCGGCCGCCTTGAAGTGCCGCCAGGACGGCGAGCGCTGCCGTCAGCGGGCGCATCGCGGTGCCCGCGTTGCCGAGGAACAAGGTGGCCTCGTGTATCGCCAGCTGACCGCCGAGGCCAGTGATTCGCCAGCGGGCACCGTCGGCTTCGACGCCGCAGCCCAGTTGGCGCAGCGCGTCGAGCATCACTTCGGTATCGTCCGATTGCAGCAGGTCGTGCACGACGGTCGTGCCCTCGGCCAGACCGGCGAGCAGCAGAACGCGGTTGGAGATGCTCTTGGATCCCGGCAGTCGGATGCGGCCAGAGGCGCCGCGCATAGGCGGCAAGTCGATGAAGGGGATCTTGAACATCGACGCTAGCTGCGCGGCGAAGGGGTGCGTGGTGCGCCCATCTGCCACTGGCTGCGTCCCTCTGCGGCGCCGCGAATCAGATCTTCCATCGCCTCGGTGTTGCCAGTGCGCATGACGAGTTCCATCGCGTCCAGCGCATGGCGGAAGCGCGCAGCCTGCTTGAGGACTTCTTCGCGGTTGGCCATCAGGATGTCGCGCCAGATCGTCGGGTCGCTCGCGGCGATCCGCGTGAAGTCGCGAAAGCCCGGCCCGGCCAGCGAAAGGTAGTCTCGCCCGGCCGGCTGGTTGATGACCGAACTGAAATAGGCAAATGCGAGCAGGTGCGGCAGGTGGCTCACGGCCGCAAACGCGGCGTCGTGATTCTCCGGCGACATCTTTAGCACCTGTGCGCCGATGGCCGACCACACGTCAGTGGCCTTCTGCACCAGGTCGACCGACGTTTGCGGCAGCGGTGTCAGGATGACCGTGCGGTTGTTGTACAGCGACGCATCGGCGTGATGGATGCCGGCAGCCTCCTTGCCGGCGATCGGATGCGCCGGCACGAACGACACGATGCGCTCGCGCAGCACGCGACGTGCTGCGTCGACGACGTCGCGCTTGGTGCTGCCCACGTCCATGAAAAGCACGCCGGGCTCGACGAGATGCCGGATCGCCTTGAACGTGGTCTCGGTCGCCGCCACGGGCACGGCCAGCAACACGATGTCGGAGCCGGACACGGCCAGCAGCGCCGACTCGGCTGCCACGTCGATGACGCCCAACTTGCGCGCCCGTTCGGTCGTCGAAGGAGACTTGCTGTACCCGACAACGCGCTTGACGAGGCCCGCGCGCTTGAGGGCGAGCGCGAAGCTCCCGCCCATGAGTCCGCAACCGATCACGCCGAGTTGATTGAACATATCAAGCCGGGCCGTCGGACAGGAGCGTTCGATGGACGTGGGTCTCGCTCGCAAGTCCGGTGCTGGCCGGTGCGAGTCTGGCCAGTCGTGATCGGGACAATTGTTGCAGGCGCATCATCTCAATGGACGTCGATGGGATACGTGCCCAGTACCTTGAAAAATGCGCACACGCCGCGCAACTCCCTCAGGGCCGCGTCGACCCGTGGCTCGTCCGGGTGCCCGGCGATATCGATGTAGAAGTAATACTCCCACTGACCCGAGCGCGCCGGCCGCGACTCGAAGCGCGTCATGGACACGCCGTGGGCCTTCAACGGGACCAGCATGTCGTGAACGGCACCGGGCCGGTTGGTGACCGAGACCACGAGGCTCGTGCAATCGTGTCCGCTCGCCTTGGGCGCGGGCTGGCCGTGCGGGTTGGCGACGATCGCAAAGCGCGTCCGGTTGTGCGCGTCGTCCTGGATGGCCGGCGCGACCACATGCAGGCCGAACTCGCTGCCCGCGCGCTCGCTGGCGATGGCGGCCAACAACGGGTCGAGTGAGGCCTGGCGCGCTCCCTCTGCATTGCTCGACACCGGGCGCCGCTCGACGTGCGGCAGGTGGTGCGACAGCCAGGCGTGGCATTGGGCGAGCGCCTGCGGGTGGGCGACCACCGCCGCAACGCCGTCGAGCGTGTTCTCCTTGCGAAGCAGGTTGTGCCGCACCATCAGGCTGGTCTCGCCAATGATGAAAAGAGGCGTGTGCAGGAACAGGTCCAGCGACCTTGCGACGACGCCCTCGGTCGAGTTCTCCACCGGTACCACGCCGAAGTCGGCAGCCCCCGAACTGGTCGAGCGAAAGACTTCGTCGATGCTTGCGCAACGGACCCGCTCGATCGACGATCCAAAGAAGCTGAGCGCGGCCTCTTCGCTGAAGGTACCCGCGGGGCCGAGGTAAGCGACGCGAGATGGCTTCTCCAGCGCGCGGCAGGCCGACATGATCTCGCGCCAGATCGGGGCCACGCCGTCGGATTTCAGCGGTCCCGGGTTGACGCGCTTCAGCCCGTCGATGACCTGCGCCTCGCGCTCGGGCCGGAATACGGCCGATCCTTCGTGCTTCTTCAGTTCGCCCACCGCCTGCGCCAGGCTGGCGCGCCGGTTCAATAGCGAAAGCAGGTCCCGGTCGACGCCATCGATCTGGTCTCGAAGCGCTTGCAGGTCAGGGGTCGGCGTATCGGCCATGACCTCGATGCTATTTCTTTGCGCCGGAAGCTGCGCTGCCGGCCGCCGCGGGCGCTGTTGCGCTTAATCGGCGGGCGATGGACTTTTCGAGCGCCTGAACCTTGGGCTCGATGGCGCCGCGTGTCTCTGCGACAAGCTTTTCCCCGAGCGACCGCTGCATATCGGGCCCGAGTGACTGAAACTTCCGATTCACCGGAGACTCGAGGATGGCCAAAACCTGCTTCAACTCGTCTTCGGAAAATTTTTCCTCGAGCAGCGCACCAATGGTGCCCGGTGCAAGCTTCAAGGCGCGCTCGCGCACGATCGGAACAGCCTCGTCGGCGTACTTCTTTGCATCGGACTGGATGTCCTTGGCCACGGCTGCGCGTTTGTCGGCGGGCACGCGCTGCAGCGCCAGGCTGGCACGCTGAAGCAGCATTTCGGCGGGCTGTTGCGCCAGTTGCTGCGCCATCACCTCGATGCCGGTCTGCTGCGCGGCCAGGATCTTCTGAATCAAGTCCTTCTTCGCCGGGCTGGAGGTCGCGGACGCCGTGGGCGGCGCGGAGGCGGCCGGCGCCGCGGACTGCGCAACGGCCCAGGGCGTCGCGAGCGAAACGAGCGCGGCGACGATAAAAGTCTGTCGAGAGTTCAATCGATTTCCTCGGTACCAGCGTCGCCGCCGTTTTCCATGTGAGCGTCGTTCTCGACGATTCGCTGCAGGCCGCTGAGCGTGGAGCCGTCGTCGAGTGCAATGAGGGTCACGCCCTGCGTGGCTCGGCCAAGTTCGCGGATTTCACTGACTCGCGTTCGCACGAGGACGCCCTTGTCGGTGATGAGCATGATCTCGTCGGCAGGCCGCACGAGCGTGGCGGCCACCACCTTGCCATTGCGCTCACTCTGCTGAATCGCGATCATGCCCTTGGTTCCTCTGCCGTGCCGGGTGTATTCGACGATGCTCGTTCGCTTGCCGTAGCCGTTCTCGGTGGCAGTGAGCACGCTTTGTGTCTCGTCCTCGGCTACCAGCATCGCGATCACGGTCTGACCCGGCTCGAGCGTCATGCCTTTCACGCCGCGCGAGGCCCGGCCGTGCGGCGTCACGTCGTCCTCGTCGAAGCGCACCGCTTTGCCCCCGTCGGAGAACAACATCACGTCGTGATGCCCGTCGGTCAGTGCCGCGCCGATCAGGTGGTCGCCTTCGTCCAGATTGACCGCGATGATGCCGGCCTTGCGCGGGTTGCTGAACTCGTTCAGCGGTGTCTTCTTGACGGTGCCGAGTGCCGTGCACATGAAGATGAAGTGGTCGGCCGGAAAGCTGCGGAATTCGCCCGTCAACGGCAGAACGACGGTGATCTTTTCGTTGGGCTGCAGCGGAAACATATTCACGATGGGCTTGCCGCGGCTTGCGCGCCCACCCTGTGGAACTTCCCAGACCTTGAGCCAATAGACCCGGCCGAGGTCGCTGAAACACAGCATCCAATCGTGGGTGTTGGCAATGAAGAGTTGGTCGACCCAGTCGTCTTCCTTCGTCTGCGTCGCCTGTTTTCCACGGCCGCCGCGTCGCTGGGCGCGGTACTCGGCCAGCGGCTGGCTCTTCACGTAGCCGGTGTGGCTGAGCGTCACCACCATGTCGGTCGGCGTGATCAGGTCCTCGGTGCCGAGTTCTTGAACGTTGTGCTCGATATGACTGCGTCGCGCGCCAACCTTGGTTTGTCCAAACTCCAGACGCAGCGCGGTGAGCTCCTCGCGGATGATCGTCGTCACGCGTTCAGGCTTTGCGAGCACGTCCAGCAGGTCGGCAATCTGGGCCATGACCTCTTTGTACTCGCCGATGATCTTGTCCTGCTCCAGGCCGGTGAGGCGCTGCAGGCGCATCTGCAGAATCTCTTGGGCCTGGTCGTCGGACAGGCGGTAGAGGCCGTCCGCCTGAAGTCCATAGTGGGCCGGCAGGCCCTCGGGCCGGTAGGCCTCGCGGCCGCCGGGCGTTTCGCTCTCGGCGCGCGCGAGCATCTCGCGCACCATGGACGAATCCCAGCTCTTGTTCATCAAGGCCGCCTTCGCCATCGGCGGCGTCGGCGAGGTCTTGATCGTCTCGATGAATTCGTCGATGTTGGCCAATGCGACCGCCAGGCCCTCGAGGACGTGGCCACGCTCGCGTGCCTTGCGCAACTCGAACACCGTGCGGCGCGTGACGACTTCGCGACGGTGCTCGAGGAAGATGTCGAGCAGCTGCTTGATGTTGCACAGCTTGGGCTGGCCGTCGATCAGCGCCACCATATTGATGCCGAAGGTGTCCTGCAGCTGCGTCTGCTTGTACAGGTTGTTCAGCACGACTTCGGGGACTTCGCCGCGCTTGAGCTCGATCACCACGCGCATGCCGGACTTGTCGGACTCGTCCTGGATATGGCTGATGCCCTCGATCTTCTTTTCGTGCACGAGCTCGGCCATGCGCTCGAGCAGCGTCTTCTTGTTCACCTGATAGGGAATTTCGTCGACGATGATCGATTGACGTGCGCCCTTGTCGATGTCCTCGAAGTGGCACTTTGCGCGCATCACCACCTTGCCGCGCCCGGTGCGATAACCCTCACGCACGCCGTTCAGGCCATAGATGATCCCGGCGGTGGGGAAGTCGGGCGCCGGGATGATCTCCATCAGCTCCTCGATCGTCGCCTCCGGTGCCTTCAACAGATGCAGGCAGGCGTCCACCACCTCGTTCAGGTTGTGCGGCGGGATGTTGGTGGCCATGCCGACCGCAATACCGGCCGACCCGTTGACCAGCAGGTTGGGCAGCCGTGTCGGCAGCACCAGCGGCTCTTTCTCGGAGCCGTCGTAGTTGGGGCCGAAATCGACCGTGTCCTTGTCGATATCGGCCAGCATTTCGTGCGCGATCTTCGACAGGCGGATTTCCGTATATCGCATCGCCGCGGCGTTGTCGCCGTCGACCGATCCGAAATTGCCCTGGCCATCCACCAGCATGTGGCGCAGGGAAAAATCCTGGGCCATGCGCACGATGGTGTCGTACACCGCGGTATCGCCGTGCGGGTGGTATTTGCCGATCACGTCGCCCACGATGCGGGCCGACTTCTTGTAGGGCCGGTTCCAATCGTTGTTCAACTCGTGCATGGCAAACAGCACGCGACGATGTACGGGCTTCAAACCATCGCGTGCGTCCGGCAGCGCGCGGCCCACGATCACGCTCATGGCGTAATCGAGATAAGAGCGGCGCATCTCCTCTTCGAGGCTGATGGGCAGCGTTTCCTTGGCGAACTGGGTCATTCGGATGGTCCGGCGAAGCGGCTCCGGCAGGCTGTAATGGGCGGGGATGGACCGACGAAGCGGCAGATTCTAAGCGGCCGTACTTGTAGCGATGACGCAACAGGAGCGGTCGCTAGGCGCATTGCCATGGCCAAAATGATGGCGCGGCGAAGCCCTATGGCACAATCATTCGTCGAAGGTAATCACATGCGAAAGCAGGTTTTTGCCCGCACATATCGCATCCCATTTGGACGTGTATCGCAGGCAACTGCGGCTTTCCTCGAGAGGAGAATCATGAAGAAACTGAACATGGTGGCAGTGCTGTTCGCATCGGCCGCACTTGCCGCCCCGTTGGCTGCGTTTGCCCAGGCCAAGACGAATGACAACTGGGTTTCCGGCCAGGATCCGTCACTGGTCTGGAAGAACGGCACCAACGAGCTTTGCTGGCGCGACAGCAATTGGACCCCGGCGACAGCCGGTGCCGAATGCGACGGCGCGCTGAAGCCCCCGCCCCCGCCGCCGCCTGCTCCCGCACCTGCCCCGGCACCGGCACCGCGTGTGGCGCCCCCGCCCCCGCCGCCGCCGGCTCCCGCTCCCCGTCCGGCACCCGCCCCGGCGCCCGTGAGCGAGAAGGTGACCTTCGCTGCCGATGCCTTCTTCGATTTCAACAAGTCGGTATTGAAGCCCGAAGCGCAAGCCAAGCTGACCGATCTGGTCGACAAGACCAAGGGTGTCAACCTGGAAGTCATCATTGCGGTTGGCCACACCGATTCGATCGGTAGCGATGCGTACAACCAGAAGCTGTCGATCAGGCGCTCTGAGGCTGTCAAGGCGTTCCTCGTGAGCAAGGGCATCGAGAAGAACCGGGTCTACACCGAAGGCAAGGGTGAAAAGTCGCCGGTTGCCGACAACAAGACCGCCGAAGGCCGCGCGAAGAATCGTCGCGTGGAAGTCGAAGTCGTGGGTACCCGCACCAAGAAGTGATGGCTGGCCCTTCGGGGCCTCAGCCAAAACCCCGCCTCGGCGGGGTTTTCTTTTTCTAGCTGCGACACTATCCGTTGAGGTGAAGTCATGACCAACGTCGACGCACAGGAACTGGCCAAATTCAGCGATCTCGCCCATCGATGGTGGGACCCGAACAGCGAATTCCGACCACTTCACGAAATCAATCCGCTGCGCCTGGAGTGGATCGACGAATTGGCATCACTGCGCGGCAAGACGGTGATCGATATCGGCTGCGGCGGAGGGATCCTGGCAGAGGCGATGGCGCGTCGTGCGTTATCCGTGACGGGCATCGACCTGGCCGCAAAGCCGCTGGGTGTCGCTCGACTTCATGCGATGGAGGCGGGGGTCACGAACGTTGACTATCGCGAGATTGCGGCCGAAGCCCTGGCCTCGGAGAAGCCCGCATCGTTCGACGTCGTGACCTGCATGGAAATGCTGGAGCATGTGCCTGACCCGTCGTCGGTGGTTCGCGCCTGCGCCACGCTCGTCAAGCCTGGTGGCTGGGTCTTCTTCTCCACGCTGAATCGGAATGCAAAAGCTTTTGTCTTTGCGATCGTCGGGGCCGAGTACCTGCTCAACTTGTTGCCCAAGGGCACACATGAATACGCGCGATTCATCCGTCCCAGCGAATTGGCACGGTGGTGCCGCGATGCCGGGCTGTCGCTCGAAGGTACCCGCGGCATGCAGTACAACCCGCTGACGAAGCGCTATTGGCTGTCCGCCGACACCAGCGTGAACTACCTCATTGCGTGCCGGCGACTACCTTGAAATTCACGCGCGCCGACGTTGTTCTGTTCGACCTCGACGGGACGCTCGTCGACAGCGCGCCTGACCTCGCGGGCGCTGCGAATGACCTGCGTGCCGACGACGGACTGCCGCCGCTCGCGCTGGAGGCGCTGCGCCCAATGGTCGGTGCCGGCGCTCGCGGCATGATCGGCGTCGCATTTGGCGTCAAGCCCGGCGAGGGTCGCTACGACGTCCTGAGGGCGGCCTTTTTGGCGCGGTACGCCGAGCGCCTGCTGCAGGACACCCGGATCTTCGAAGATGTCGCGCCCGTTCTGGACCGGCTTGACGCCGCGTGTGTACGGTGGGGCATCGTCACCAACAAGGCGCTGTACCTTGCCGAACCTATCGTTTCTGGTCTCGACCTCGCACGGCGGGCTTCGGTGCTGATTGCCGGCGACAGCACGCCGTACTCGAAGCCACATCCGGAGCCGCTGCTCGAGGCAGCGCGGAGAATCAACGTGGCACCGGCACGCTGCGTGTATTTGGGCGACGATGCGCGGGACATCCAGGCTGGGCGGTCCGCGGGAATGGCCTCGCTCGCAGCGGCATGGGGATATCTGGGGCAGGGAGCGCCGGTACAAGACTGGGGCGCCGACGCCGTCATCGACCGGCCGGCCGCGCTATTGCAATGGCTGGGAATGCCCTAAACTTGGAAACGTGGGGGCCGACCTGGCTTCGACGTGGGTACCGAATCGATTCAGGGCATGCCGAGCACCAGTTCGCTCGTAAATCCACTGGAAACAAAGTAACTGCGAACGATCAAACGTACGCACTCGCCGCTTAAAACCGGTGAGCCTCTCAACGGCAGGCCGATGGGCCGGGTTGAAGGTCGCAAGACCAACGACTGAGAGGTCATTCACATCGGCTGGTGGGTTGCCGGGTCACTCGGCAATCGACGAGATTCAGTGACTGGCGTCCCGGGTAGCGTGCCACTGCGCGACACGGGGAGTGAGAATCAAATCAGCTGGCTACGCATGTAGAACTGTCCGGTAAAGGCTTGCGGACGGGGGTTCGATTCCCCCCGGCTCCACCAAGAACAAGCCCCGCAAGGGGACATGGCAGACCAGATGCCCCAGGGACAACAACGTCCTGGGGCATTGTTGTTTGTGCACCATCCCAGGAATGCTCCACAAACGCGCCGGTGAGTCTTTGCGCTTTCGCGGCCATTCCAAGCACATCGATACCACCGTGTCGTGATGTCCGCGAATAGCGACAGCCGAAGGCGGGGCGGTAACGCAATGAGTCCACGCAAAGGATGTCGGTACCCGCGTGGTCGATCAGCGCGTGTCAATTCGTCGCAATGCTCATCACCGCCTCGGCCCCCTTCGTCCGACGGCCAACCGCCATGTCAACGCTCATCGAAGCGAGCGTGACGCGCACGTCCGCAGAGGCGCCGGACCCAGGACGATTCCTTTGGTGTTGCGCCATGCCGGCGTCACGGCTTGGCCGCGCTTTCGCGCTCCAGTTCTCGCCGTTCGAAGACGTAGTCGCCGCGTTGCTCGTGAAGGCTGGTCGAGGCGGCTCCATATTGCGGCACGAACGGCCGGCCGGCCTGGATCATCGGCGTCTGCACCTCGCGGAAGATGCGGCTGCCGATGTGCCAGGTGCTCACCCGGCGCAGCACGCTCAGCAGCTGCGTGGCGAACTCCGATTGCCCATGGCCGGCGAGCGAGCCCACCGGCAGGTTGCCGCCGGACGTCAGCGCCACCGTGGCGCGGCGATCGAGCAGCCCGGCGGCATCCGGCGCGACCTTCGGGTCGTAGTCCACCGCCTTCACGCGCAGCCGGCCGGCGAGCGCACTGTCGGAGACGAGCGCCACCTGGCGCGCATCAATCAGCTCGAGCAGGCGCGCCAGGTCGGCGTGCGACAGCACCGTGCGGCCATCCTGCGGGTCCGCATCGGCAAGCGCCCAGACGGCGTCGTCGCCCTGAGCGACCGAGAAGCCGTAACCCGAGAAGAAGACGAGCAGCGAGTCGTGCGGCTGCGCGATGGCCGCGAGCATGTTCAGCCGCTGCACCACCTGCGCGCGGGTGGGGCCCACGAGCTCGGACGTGATGTAGCCGAAATCGGTGCGCAGCGTCCGCGCGACCGCCACCGTATCGTGCCCGGCACTCGGAATGCGCACGGCCTGGCCGCCGACGATCACTTTCGGGTATTTGTCGACGCCGATCACCAGCGCCCACTTGCGCCGGATGTCGGGCAGCACGGCGCGGCGTGTCTCGCGTGTCTGCAGCGTCAGGCTCAGCAGCTTCGCGACGCGCTCGCGCACCTGCAGCTGGAATTTCACGCGCTCGGAGAACAGGCATGACGGTTGTTCGTCGCGCGACAGCGCGCCGCAGCGCTGCAAGGCGTCGCGCAGGCTGTCGAGCTCGGCCTGGCGTTGGCATTCGCCGGTGAGCTGCTGCTGCGGCGTGACGCACTGCGCGGGCACGCCGGCGACGCTGATGCCCGTGCCGACGCCGGTCGGTGCCGTCGCGACCAGCACCTCGGGGGGCGGCGCTGCCGCCACGAGCACGGCGGGGGGGGCGCTGGAGGAGCCCGCCGCGCCT
>JAHECD010000023.1 GCA_024641945.1 Rubrivivax sp.
TGAGGATCGAAGGCCAACATACTTATGGGACTTTGCGCTTCGAGTCCGGTGGTCATCGTGTGCAGCGCGTGCCCGTGACCGAGAGCCAGGGCCGCATCCATACGAGCGCGTGCACCGTCGCAGTGATGCCGGAACCCGACGAAGCGGCCGAAGTCACCTTGAACCCGGTCGACCTGCGCATCGACACCTTCCGTGCCAGTGGCGCGGGGGGTCAGCATGTGAACAAGACCGACAGTGCAATCCGGATCACTCACCTGCCGACGGGGCTCGTCGCCGAATGCCAGGACGACCGCTCGCAGCATCGCAACAAGGCCAAGGCCATGGCCGTGCTGGCCGCCCGCCTTCGAGAAAAGGAACGCAGCGAGCAGGCTGCGAAGGAGGCTGCCGTGCGCAAGAGCCTGATCGGCAGCGGTGATCGCTCGGACCGCATTCGCACCTACAACTTCCCGCAAGGCCGCCTGACCGACCACCGTATCAACCTCACGCTGTACAAGCTGGGGCAGGTGATGGAGGGTGACCTCGACGACGTGGTTGCGGCCCTGCAGGCCGCACGGGCGGCGGAGCAACTGGCGGCGCTGGAGGGCAGCGCGCCGTGACCACCGTCGACGCGCTGCTGGCCGATGCCCGCGCATCCGGGGTCGACCGGCTGGACGCCCAGCTGTTGCTGGGCCGAATGATCGATCGGCCGCGTGCGTGGCTCATGGCGCATGGCGAAGCTCCCGTAGCCGCTGCCGATGCGGCCGGGTTCCGCACGCAATGTGCAATGCGCGCCAGTGGCACGCCCTTGGCCTACCTCACTGGCGAGCGCGAGTTTCATGGCCTCATGTTGCGGGTCACGCCCGATATCCTGGTTCCGCGACCCGAGACCGAATTGCTCGTCGACTGGGCCCTGGACTTGCTGGAGGGCCCGATGGCCTCGACGACGGCGCCGGCGGTGGTCGACCTCGGAACCGGCAGCGGTGCGATCGCGTTGGCCATCAAGAAAGCATGCCCGCGTGCCAGGGTCGTCGGGGTCGATATCAGCGAAGCGGCCGTGGTCGTCGCGCGTGCCAACGCCGACCAAAACTGTCTGAACGTTGCGTTCGAACAGAGCAACTGGTTCGACGGTCTGGCAGGTCGCCAGTTCGACCTCATCCTCAGCAACCCGCCCTACATCGACGGTAACGACCCGCACCTCACCGCGCTGCGGGCAGAGCCCCTGCGGGCGCTTTCACCGGGTGAAGATGGATTGGCCGCGTTGCGCCAGATCGCGGACGGTGCACTGCGCCACCTCGCCGTTGGTGCCTGGTTGCTTCTGGAGCACGGGCACCTTCAGGGAGCGGCCGTATGCAGCATGCTTCGCGCGGCATCGCTCTCCGCCGTCGAAACCAGACCGGACCTTGCAGGGCTGCCGCGATGCACCGGCGGCCGTCGCATCGTCATGTAATCGCGGCGACGATCCGCAACGGCCGTAATGGCCGTGACCAACACCTCATTTCCGGAGATGCCGAAACCAGCGATTAGGCGCAAGATCACCCACGTGTTGTGCCACTGCGCAGGAGTCTCGAAATGAACCCCGGCCTGAAATTGCTGCTCGCCCCTCTCGTTTGCGCCACCTCGCTGGCCCAGGCTGCGGACGGTCTGTCCGTGCCCACCGATGCGTGGCAGCACTGGCAGACCCGGATCTCGCTCAGCACCCTCGATACGTCCACGCGGGTGATGGCAGCTTCGTTGGTTAGCGATTACTACTTTCGCGGCCTTCGAATCGGCCGGGCCGGCGCATCGAGTGGTTTCCGCGCGACCAGCGGCGTGATGTTCGGCGCCGGGTCGGCCGCGCTGGGCGCTGCGGGTGTTCCCTTCCGTTTGAGCGACGGCTTGTCGCTCGGCCATTTGTCGCAGTCGACGGTGGGCCTGCCCGCGATCGACTGGGGCGACACACACGCAGTCCGGCCCTATCTCGGCCTGGGCTACACCAGTCTGGAACCGGCAGGCGGTTGGGGATTCACAGCTGACCTGGGCCTGGTCGCGGAAAATCCAGCTGGCGCATGGCGTCTCGGCCGTGCGTTGCTGGGCCCACAGCGACTCGACGATGCCGTTCGGGCCCTTCGCCTGTCGCCCGTTCTGCAACTTGGCGTACGCTACAGCTTCTGAGGCCCGCCGCATGGACATGCCGGCGCAGGTCGGCCTGAGCCGTGCCTTTCGCTTATCCTCCTGCTCTTGGATCAATGCCGAGGAGCAAAGACGATGCGTGACGTCCAGCAACAGATCGATTCCCTCGTCAAGGGTAGCCGGGTCGTTCTGTTCATGAAGGGAACTGCTCAGTTTCCGCAGTGCGGCTTTTCCGGTCGGGCCATCCAAGTGCTGAAGGCCTGTGGCGTGAACGACCTCAAGACCGTAAACGTGCTCGAGGACGACGAAGTGCGCCAAGGGATCAAGGACTATGCGAACTGGCCCACGATCCCGCAGCTCTACGTCAATGGCGAATTCGTGGGCGGCTCGGACATCATGATGGAGATGTACCAGTCCGGCGAACTGAAGCAGGTCCTCGACGCACAGTCCTAGGATGGCCATCCGTCTGGTCGTCGGCATCACCGGTGCGACCGGCGCGATCTACGGCGTGCGCCTTCTCGGTCGCGCACGGGCGCTGGATATCGAAACCCATTTGGTCGCCACACCCGCGGGCCTGATCAACGTTAACCACGAATTGGGCCTGGATCGAAAGTCGCTGGAAGCGCTGGCCGACCATGCCTATGCACCCGGCGACGTGGGGGCCTGTCTGGCCAGCGGAAGTTTCGAGACTTCGGCCATGGTGGTGGCGCCTTGCTCGATGAAGACCCTGGCCTCGGTTGCGCTCGGCCTATCGGACAACCTGCTCACGCGGGCTGCGGACGTGACGCTCAAGGAGCGGCGCAGGCTCGTTCTGATGGTGCGCGAAACGCCATTCAATCTCGCGCACCTTCGAAACATGACGGCCGCTACCGAAATGGGCGCCGTCATCTTTCCGCCGCTGCCGGCCTTCTACCACCGTCCCGCCACGATCGACGAGATGGTCGACGATACGGTGGAGCGTGTCCTCGTGACGCTGGGCGCTGCAGGCGCCCACGCCCAGGTGTGGCGTGGGGTCAGGTCGCCGACCTGAATTCCCACTGCCTGCGAGCACCGAACACGAGGTTGGGGTACTCGGGCCGTCCACGGCTGCCGTTGTAGCGACCCAAGGCGAAGAACAGGTCGCCACGTTCGGTGTCGACGTAATGCCTGAGGATCGTGCAGCCGAAGCGTAGATTGGTCTGCATGTGGAACAGTCGCGCGGGCTCGCCATCGCCGATCAGACGTGCCCAGAACGGCATGACCTGCATGTAGCCGCGTGCGCCTGCGCTGCTGATCGCATATTTGCGAAACCCGCTTTCAACCTGGATCAGGCCGAGGACGAGCTCGGTCTCCAGGCCGGCACGCTTGCTCTCGTACCAGACCGCCTCGAGAAACTCCACACGGGTCTGGTGCTCGGCCTTGCGGCGCTTCATGCGCTCGCTCATGGCGCCGAGCCAACGCAGATAGGCCAGGCGCTCCTCCACAGTTTCGAAACGCGGTCGGGGCGGAGCGGCGTTCGCCACAGCAGCCGACAGCGCGCTGCGCACTGCGTTTGCCAAGGGCTCCTCGACCTGCGCGCCAGCGACGGAGACGCGCCACGGCGGGGTGGCCAACAGAGTGGCCGCCGCCATGACGCGGCGGCGCTGCACCAGCGTCACGCGCCTTCGGCGAGCCGGACGCGCAGACGTTCGACCACTTCGGCAAGCGGCACGCGTGCGGCCTCGGCATCCCGCCGGCCCTGCAATTCGACCAGACCGTCCTTCAGTCCCCTGTCGGAGATCACCACGCGCAATGGGACGCCAATGAGTTCCCAGTCAGCAAACATGGCGCCAGGACGCTCGCCGCGGTCATCGAGGATGACATCGACGCCCGATGCCAGGAGTTCGTCGTGCAGCTTGTCCGAAGCCACACGAACGTCGGCATTGCGGTCATAGCCGATGGGGCACAGCACGGCCACGAATGGCGCCATCGACACAGGCCAGATGATGCCGCGCTCATCATGGTTCTGCTCGATCGCCGCGCCGAGCAGCCGCGTCACGCCAATGCCGTAGCAACCCATCTCCATGAGTTGTGGCTTGCCCGTTTCGTCGAGGTAGGTCGCGTTCATCTGCTTGCTGTACTTGGTGCCGAGATAAAAAACGTGGCCCACCTCGATGCCACGCTGGATCGCAAGCACGCCCTTCCCATCGGGTGACAGGTCGCCTTCGACAACGTTGCGGATATCGGCCACGAGTTCAGGCTCGGGCAGATCCCGGCCCCAGTTGACGCCGGTGAGGTGAACATCGACCTCGTTTGCACCGCAGATGAAGTCGTGCATCGAGGCCACGGTCCGGTCGGCCACGGTCTTCACTGGCCGCAACAACCCAACGGGCCCCAGATAACCGGGCTTGCATCCAAAATGCCCGTCGATCTCCGCGGCAGTGGCAAAGCGGAAACCCCTGTCCAGGCCGGGGACCTTGCCAGCCTTGACTTCATTCAGTGCGTGGTCTCCGCGCACCAGCAGCAGCCAGACAACCGACTTGACCAAGTCACCAGCGTCATTGAACTCGTCGGTGGCCAGGACCAGTGACTTGACCGTGCTTTGCAAGGGCACGTTCAGAAACTCGGCCACGTCTTCACAGGTGCTCTTTCCGGGCGTCGGAGTCCTTGTCAACGGCTCGGTTGCGGCCGCGCGTGGAGTCAACGGCGCAAGGCCTTCGGCCAATTCAATATTCGCCGCGTAATTCGATGTCGGGCAATAGACGATGGCGTCCTCACCGGTTTCGGCAATGACCTGGAACTCTTGCGACAGGTCACCGCCGATGGCGCCAGAGTCGGCCGCCACCGCGCGATAAGTAAGGCCAAAACGGTCGAAGATGGCGCAATAGGCTACCGACATAGCTTCATAGCTGCGCGCAGCCGACGTTGCGTCGCGGTCGAAGGAATACGCATCCTTCATCGTGAACTCGCGCCCGCGCATAAGCCCGAAGCGCGGCCGCCGCTCGTCTCGAAATTTGGTCTGGATATGGTAGAAATTCCTGGGAAGTTGCTTGTAGCTGCGCAGTTCCTGGCGTGCAATGTCGGTGATGACCTCTTCGCTCGTCGGCTGGATGACGAAGTCGCGCTCGTGGCGATCTTTGACGCGCATCAGTTCTGGGCCCATCTTCTCGAAGCGGCCCGACTCCTGCCACAACTCGGCCGGCTGGACGACAGGCATCAGGAGTTCGATGGCACCCGCACGATTCATCTCGTCGCGAATGATCGCCTCAACTTTGCGTATCACGCGCAGCCCCATCGGCATATAGCTGTAGATGCCGGCCGACAGGCGCTTGATGAGCCCGGCGCGAACCATGAGTTTGTGACTCACGACCTCTGCGTCGGCGGGCGCTTCCTTCAAAGTGGAGATGAAGAACGAACTTGCTTTCATGGCGATGGGTTGGCTGTGTCGGCACGCCGCACTGTCTTGCCTGCCGCACCGAGGGGGCGCATGCGGGAAACCGAGGCATCGCGCGCCGCACACTGCCGGTGCAATAATGAAATCAGTAAGAAATTCGAGGACCGATTATGCTCGACCGGGAGGGCTTCAGGCCCAACGTCGGCATCATCCTGCTCAATGCGCGCAATGAGGTGTTCTGGGGCAAGCGGCTAAGAACCCACTCTTGGCAGTTCCCGCAGGGCGGCATCAAGTACGGCGAGTCGCCCGAGCAGGCGATGTTCCGCGAACTCCACGAAGAAGTGGGGCTGTTGCCTGAGCACGTTCAGATCGTTGCGCGTACACGCGACTGGTTGCGTTACGAGGTACCTGACCACTTCATCCGCAAGGATGCGCGCGGGCATTACCGAGGCCAGAAGCAGATCTGGTTCCTGCTCCGCCTGGTGGGCAGGGACAGCGACATGAATCTGCGCGCGACCGATCATCCTGAATTCGATGCCTGGCGCTGGAACGAGTACTGGGTACCGTTAGAGATGGTGATCGAGTTCAAGCGCAGTGTGTATGAAATGGCACTGACGGAATTGGCTCGATTTCTTCCCAGGGTGAATCTGCACAATCGCTATCTGCGGGGTGGCATGCGACAGCACCGACACGACACCGATCCGTTGTCTCCACCTGCCGAACCTCCGCCGTCGCTTTCGTAGCTATTGGCGCAGACACGTCCGCACATCGCGGCAATGTCGTCCGGGCTAGGCCCGCACGAGGTTGTCTCGATGGATCAGTTCGGGCTCGTTGGCATAGCCCAGTAGCGCGTCGATCTGCGATGACGGCTTACGTGCAATGAGCCTGGCCTCGGTCGACGAATAGTTGGCAAGTCCGCGCGCGATTTCGTTGCCTTCCGGTCCACGCACCGAGATGACATCGCCACGAGAAAAGTCTCCCCCGACCTGCACGACGCCGATCGGCAGCAGGCTCTTGCCCTCATCGCGCACCTTCGCCACGGCACCGCCGTCGACCATGACGAACCCGCGAAGCTGCAAGTGATTGGCCATCCATTGTTTGCGCGCCGCGAGCTTGGGCGTGCTGGCAATGAGCAAGGAACCAATGGCCTCACCTGCGCACAAGCGCAGCAACACATCGGGCTCACGCCCCCACGCGATCACCGTGCTCGCACCACCACCAGCGGCTCGCTTGGCCGCAAGGATCTTGGTGATCATTCCGCCGCGCCCGATAGTCGATCCGGCACCGCCGGCCATTTTTTCAAGCTCGACGTCACCGGCCACCGCCTCGTCGATGAACCGCGCGTCGGGCAGCATGCGCGGATCGGCTGAGTACAAGCCACGCTGATCGGTCAGGATCACAAGCGCGTCGGCGTCAACGAGATTGGCCACCAAGGCTCCAAGGGTGTCGTTATCGCCGAACTTGATCTCATCGTTAACGACGGTATCGTTCTCGTTGATGACCGGAATCACCTTCAACTGCAACAGAGTCAATAACGTCGAGCGCGCATTTAGGTAGCGCTCGCGATCGGCCAGATCGGCATGCGTAAGAAGTACCTGTGCACTCGCCATGCCGTGGCTGCGCAACTGGGTTTCGTACATCTGGACGAGGCCCATCTGACCAACTGCGGCAGCGGCTTGAAGGTCATGCAGTTCCTTGGGCCGCGTACGCCACCCGAGGCGCTGCATGCCCTCCGCAATCGCGCCACTGGACACCATCAATACTTCGCGGCCTGCTGCCGCAAGCCCTGCAAGTTGACGCGACCAGTTGCTGATGGCCTGTGCGTCGATTCCGCGACCATCATTGGTGACGAGGCTGGAGCCGACCTTGACAACGATGCGGCGTGCCTGACTCAGTCGTTCAGACATTTGTGGGCCCGTCGATCCCGGCAAATCGCTGATCTGGCGTCTCGGACGGACGACGCCTGGCGGCAACGTGCTGGAAGGCCGCGCGCACAAGTGGATCGAGACCTTCTCGAGCAAGTGCCGACACCGCGAAGACTGGACCCTTCCATCGGAAGCGACGTACAAAGTTCTTCACCCGTGCCTCGCGTTCGTCGACTGGGATCATGTCGATCTTGTTGAGCACGAGCCAACGCGGCTTCGCATGAAGCGCCGGGTCGTACGCCTTCAATTCCTTGACGATGGCACGCGCTTGCACGACCGGGTCGACCGTATCGTCGAACGGTGCAAGGTCCACCACGTGCAAAAGAAGCTCGGTGCGTTGCAGATGGCGGAGGAATTGGTGGCCCAGGCCGGCACCCTCGGATGCGCCCTCAATCAGGCCGGGAATGTCCGCAACCACAAAGCTCTGCTCCGGGCCGACTCGAACGACACCGAGATTCGGATGCAACGTGGTGAACGGATAGTCGGCGATTTTCGGCCGTGCGTTGGAGATCGCGGCGATCAGCGTCGACTTGCCGGCATTGGGCATTCCAAGAAGGCCCACGTCGGCCAAGACGCGCAATTCGAGCTTCAACTTCCTGGCTTCACCCGGCCAGCCAGGGGTTTTTTGCCGCGGCGCCCGATTGGTACTGCTCTTGAAATGCAGATTGCCGAATCCGCCGTCGCCACCCTTTGCGACCAACACCCGTTGCCCAGGGCTGAGAAGTTCAAAAAGACGTTCGCCGGAATCGGCGTCGTGAACTATGGTGCCCACAGGCATTCGCAGCACGATATCGTCACCGGCAGCGCCGAACTGATCCGACCCGCGGCCCGCCTCCCCGTTGCGCGCGTCGTGTCTACGAGCATAACGATAGTCGATAAGGGTGTTCAGGTTGACATCGGCTTCGGCCCAAATGCTTCCACCGCGTCCGCCGTCGCCACCGTTGGGGCCTCCAAATGGAATGAACTTTTCTCGACGAAAACTAACGCAACCAGCACCGCCGTGGCCGGCAGCGACATCAATGGTGGCTTCGTCGACGAATTTCATGGAATGCGATCCTAGGATGCCAACGGCAAAGCACCCCACAAACGACAAGCCCCGGCGTTGCCGGGGCTGCGACTAGGGGGCCGAACCGCAAACTCAGGCAGGAGTCACCGATACCATCTGGTTGCTACGCGGGCCCCGGATAGCGAACGAGACGTGCCCGTCCACCAACGCGAAAAGCGTATGGTCTCGGCCCATGCCGACGTTGGTACCTGGGTGAAACTTCGTTCCCCGCTGGCGTACGATGATCGATCCGGCCGAAACGACCTGCCCGCCGAACGCCTTGACGCCCAGCATCTTGGGCTGTGAATCGCGGCCATTTCGGGTTGACCCGCCGCCCTTTTTCTGTGCCATGGTGCAATGCTCCTGAGTCGGTTAGCCGTTCACCGAACCAATCTCGAGTTCGGTGAAACTTTGGCGGTGCCCGCCGTGACGTTGATAGTGCTTACGACGGCGCATCTTGAAAATGCGAACCTTGTCGTGCTTGCCATGCGCCACAACAGTGGCCTTCACGCTAGCACCCGTGACCCAGGGCGTTCCGACTTTCAAGTCAGCGCCGGTTCCGACGGCGAGAACTTGATCGATCGTGATTTCCTGGCCCACGTCCGCAGCAATCTGTTCTACCTTGATCTTCTCGCCGGCAGCAACTTTGTATTGCTTGCCCCCGGTTTTTATGACTGCGTACATGTGTGCCCTTTCACTTGAGGCAGGAGCCGACAGGCTCCCGCGCTTGGAAGAGGCAGCCGCGTGCGCGGCAAGCCCCAACTCGCGTTACGCGGCAGAGAGCCAGCTTAAGCGAAGCCCAAAACTATAGCACGAAAATCCCAATAGGCTGCGTACGACGACGACCACGCCCGCTGCATTGGACGGCGTCGCATCGCACCGCTTCCTATAATCTTTCCAAACCTCCGGTCCCTGCCTTGCCGCCTTCGACTGCCACCGTGGCCCATGCGGCCGATTTTCTTGACACTGCGCTGGGCCGTGTTGATGCGGTGATTCGTGAACGGCTCTCGTCACGGGTTGCATTGATCGACCAGATTGCGCAGTACATCGTCACCGCCGGCGGAAAACGTATTCGACCGCGCCTGTTGCTGCTATTTGCGGAGGCGTTTGACTTTCGAGGTGCTGCGCGCTATGAACTCGCCGCGGCCGTCGAGTTCATACACACCGCCACGCTGCTGCACGACGACGTCGTCGATGAATCGTCCCTTCGGCGAGGTCGATCGACGGCCAATGCGATCTTTGGCAATGCGGCGAGCGTATTGGTCGGCGATTTTCTGTACTCACGCGCCTTCCAGATGATGGTGTCCGTTGACAACATGCGCGTCCTCGACGTTCTGGCGGACGCCACCAACACGATTGCAGAAGGTGAAGTGCTGCAATTGATGAACATGCACGACCCGGACCTTGCTGTCGAGGAGTACCTGCGCGTCATTCGGTTCAAGACTGCCAAATTGTTCGAGGCGAGCGCGCGCCTGGGTGCAATCCTGGGCGGTGCCGACCCCGCCGTGGAGGAAGCCTGCGCAACCTATGGCCGGTCTTTGGGGACCGGATTCCAACTTGTCGACGACCTGCTTGACTACGAAGGAAAGTCAGACGTGCTGGGCAAGAACGTCGGTGACGATCTACGAGAAGGCAAACCCACGCTGCCTCTTCTGATCGCCATGGAGCGGGGAACCGACGACGAGCGCGCGGTCGTGCGACATTCGATCGAGGCCGGTGAGGTCGAGCGCCTTGCTGAGATCGTCGACATCGTACGCCGTACGGGGGCCGTAGACGCGACCCGGCATGCGGCCGAAGTGGAGGCCAACAAGGCCCGTGCCAGCTTGTCGTGCCTGCCCGACAACCCGGCACGTACGGCACTGCTAGAATTGTGTGGTCGTTCGGTCAGGCGGTCTTCATAGTGGCTGGCTGGATGTGAGTACCGGGCAATTGCCTCGGTGCTATCGGGGTGTAGCTTAGCCTGGTAGAGCGCTACGTTCGGGACGTAGAGGCCGGAGGTTCGAATCCTCTCACCCCGACCAAGTTTCCTTCGACCCGATGCCACAAGCGGCCCTCGAGTGCGGCATGTGACGCTAAGGTTGCGTTTACAGCAGGTTGGCTATCGGGGATGATCAAATGATGACCCGTCGTCCGGACTGTCGCGCATGGCAGTAGATACCGTCATCGAACCGACCCAGTCCGCGCTGTCCGGTGTTGCGCGCGTGCTTGTGCATGCCGGCAAGCTCACCCAGAAGGCTGCCGAGGAACTGGTCAAGACGGCCAAGGAGAAGCGCATCGGCTTCATCTCGGCCGTACTGGCTGCCGGCGCCGTCAAGCCCGCTGAATTGGCACACACCCTGTCTGGGGCGCTTGCGATTCCGCTGATCGACCTGAATGCGGTGGACTTCGAGCGGGTGCCACGCAACATCGTCGACGCCAAGATGGCCGCCCAGTACCAGATCGTGGTGCTCGGCAGGCGGGGCAGCCGGCTCTTCATCGGCGCGGCAGACCCGACCGACCAGGAGGCCGCTGAACGTATCAAGTTCGCGACCCAACTGACCCCCGAGTGGGTGATCGTCGAGCACGACAAGCTGCAGAAGATGCTCGACTCGCAGGGCGCGAGCATCGCGGAGACTCTGGAGGCGATTTCCGGTGGCGACTTCGAGTTCGACGTCACAGACGAGGAAACTGCGCAACCGGACCCTTCCGAACTCGTCACCGATGTCGAAGATGCGCCGGTCGTGCGATTCCTGCAGAAGATGTTGATCGATGCAATCAACATGCGCGCGTCCGACCTGCACTTCGAGCCTTACGAGTACAACTACCGCGTCCGTTTCCGCATCGACGGTGAGCTTCGCGAGATCACCCAACCACCGATCGCGATCAAGGAAAAGCTCGCCTCGCGCATCAAAGTCATCAGCCGCCTCGATATTTCAGAGAAGCGCGTGCCGCAGGACGGCCGGATGAAACTGAAGTTCGGAAACAAGGCGATTGATTTCCGGGTCAGTACGCTGCCAACGCTTTTTGGCGAGAAGATCGTCATCCGGATTCTCGACCCGTCATCCGCCAAGCTCGGCATCGAGGCGCTGGGCTACGAGAAGATCGAGAAGGACCGTCTCATGGGTGCCATTCAGCGCCCATACGGAATGATCCTCGTGACTGGCCCCACAGGTTCCGGCAAGACGGTATCGCTCTACACGTGCCTGAACATCTTGAACCAGCCCGGGGTGAACATTTCCACGGTCGAGGACCCCGCGGAAATTAACCTGCCTGGAATCAATCAGGTGAACGTGAACGACCGTGCGGGCCTGACGTTCGCGGCCGCCCTCAAGTCGTTCCTTCGTCAGGATCCGGACATCATCATGGTCGGCGAAATCCGCGACCTCGAAACTGCAGACATCGCCCTGAAAGCGGCGCAGACGGGTCACATGGTGATGTCGACCCTCCATACGAACGACGCCCCCAAGACACTCACGCGACTGCTCAACATGGGCGTCGCGCCCTTCAACATCGCGTCGAGTGTGCTTTTGATCACGGCCCAGCGCCTGGCACGGCGACTTTGCGAGAACTGCAAGGCTCTTGCCGAATACCCACGTGAGGCCCTGCTCAAGGCCGGGTTCCAGGAAGCCGATATCGATGGAAGCTGGAAGCCCTACCGGGCAGTCGGCTGCTCGGCCTGCAACAACGGCTACAAGGGTCGCGTTGGTCTTTACCAGGTGATGCCGATCTCCGAGGAGATCCAGCGCATCATCCTTGCAGAAGGCACCGCGCTCGACATAGCCGATCAGTCCCGGAAGGAGGGCGTTCGCGACCTTCGCCAATCCGGGTTGATCAAGGTGCGTGCCGGCATGACGACGCTGGAAGAGGTCATCACGGTGACCAACGAGTGATTGGTGGGCGCCCTCGAGCGCCGGAGTATTCATGGCAACTGCATCAGCATCGGGATCATCAGCCTCGGGAGCATCGAGGTCCGCAAAAGGACCGAAGGAATCGATCTTCGAGTGGGAAGGCAAGGACAAGAACGGCAAGATCGTGCGGGGCGAAATGCGCGCCGGCGGCGAAGCCGTGGTCAGCGCCAGCCTTCGCCGCCAGGGCGTCCTCGTCACGAAGATCAAGAAGCGCCGCACGAGCGGCGGCCGGTCGATCAAGCAGAAGGACATCGCGATCTTCACGCGCCAGCTCGCCACGATGATGAAGGCCGGCGTGCCGCTGCTGCAGTCGTTCGACATCGTCGCGCGCGGCAGTACGAACCCGCGCATGACCCGGCTGCTCAACGAGATCCGAAACGACGTCGAGACCGGAACAAGCCTGTCGAGCGCGTTCCGCAAGCACCCGATGCACTTCGATGCGCTTTACTGCAATCTGGTCGAAGCCGGTGAAGCGGGCGGTATCCTTGAAGCGCTTCTCGATCGTCTGGCGATCTACCAAGAGAAGACGATGGCGATCAAGTCCAAGATCAAGTCAGCGTTGATGTACCCCGTCGCGGTCATCATCGTGGCCTTCGTCGTGCTGACGGTCATCATGATTTTCGTCATCCCCGCCTTCAAGGAAGTTTTCAGTTCGTTCGGCGCAGATCTGCCTGGGCCCACGCTCTTCGTGATCGCCTTGTCCGAGTTCTTCGTCAAATGGTGGTGGGCCGTCTTTTCGTTCATTGGCGGTGGCCTGTACTTCTTCTTCGAGTCGTGGAAGCGCTCGGAGCGCATGCAGATGGTCATGGACCGGTTGCTGCTGCGCTTTCCGGTTTTTGGCAACCTGATCGAAAAGTCGGTCATCGCCCGCTGGACACGAACGCTTTCGACCATGTTTGCGGCCGGCGTGCCGTTGGTCGAAGCGCTCGATTCGGTCGGGGGCGCGTCAGGCAATGCGGTGTACGCTCAGGCGACCGAGGCGATCCAACGGGACGTGTCAACGGGCTCTGCGCTCACCACGTCGATGCAGACGACAGGCGTGTTTCCCACCATGGTCCTTCAGATGGCGGCCATCGGCGAAGAATCGGGATCGCTCGACCACATGCTGGGCAAGGCCGCCGAGTTCTACGAGGATGAGGTCGACGAGATGGTCAAGGGTCTGTCGAGCCTGATGGAGCCGTTCATCATCGTCATCCTCGGCGTCCTGATCGGTGGCATCGTCGTTTCGATGTATCTGCCGATCTTCAAGCTGGGCGCGGTGGTTTGAGCGCGCCGCCGGTCGAGTGGCTGCTGTCGCCGGCAGCTCTCGCAGTCCTTGGGCTGATCATCGGCAGCTTTCTGAACGTGGTCGTGCACCGCCTGCCATTGATGCTCGAGCGGCAATGGTGGGCCGACGTTGCGCACCAGCTCGCCGATGTCGACTCGTACCGCCGCGTCTTCGCTTCCGATGCGCCCACTGGCTTCGCTCAGGTCGGCGCCGGGCTGAACAAGTCCGCCGAAGCGCTGACGCCGCTCACCTTGTCTAAACCAGCCTCGCGCTGCCCATCGTGCGGGCACCGCATTCGCTGGTACGAGAATATTCCTCTGGTGAGCTGGCTCGCACTTCGCGGGCGTTGTTCAGCCTGCTCGGTGTCGATCTCCAAACGCTACCCGTTTGTAGAGTTGCTCACGTCGGCGCTGTTTGCCGCGGTCGCCTGGCGAATCGGCGCGCAGCCCGTGGCGCTGTTGTGGTGCGCCTTTGTGGCCACGCTGCTGACACTTTCGGCCATCGACTGGGACACGACGGTACTTCCCGATGTGCTGACCTTGCCACTGCTTTGGGCCGGCCTTGTTGCCGCAGCGGCGGGTTGGACATTGCCATTGCAGACGGCGCTGATCGGTGCCGCCGTGGGATATCTGTCACTCTGGTCCGTTTACTGGCTGTTCAAGCTGACGACGGGCAAAGAAGGCATGGGCTATGGCGATTTCAAGCTTCTCGCCGCCATCGGGGCCTGGCTCGGCTGGCAGGCGATCCTGCCAGTAGTGCTGATGGCGTCGATCATCGGAGCGGTCGTCGGAATCGGCATGAAGGCCAGTGGCGCGCTGCGCGAAGGACGCTATGTCCCATTCGGGCCATTCCTGGCTGGCGGGGGCATCGCTGTGCTGATCGTAGGCCTGCCTTCGGTTCTCGAGTTCATGGGCTGGGCCTGACGCCGCTGAGATGACATCACTGCCAAGTCTGACCATCGGGCTGACTGGCGGCATCGGCAGCGGCAAGAGCACGGCCGCATCCCTCTTGATCGAGCATGGCGCCGTGCTTGTCGACACAGACGCGATTTCACGCGAACTGACGGCGCCAGGCGGTGCCGCCCTGCCTGCGCTGGCGGCCGAGTTCGGCGTGGAAATCATCAGCGTTGACGGTGCGCTCGACCGGCGGCGCATGCGTGAGATGGCCTTTGACGACCCTCATGTCAGGGCGCGCCTCGAAGCCGTACTGCACCCCATGATCGGCAAGGCGACACACGCCGCCGCAGCGGCCGCGGCGGGGCAAACGGTTGTATTCGACGTGCCTTTGCTCACCGAGTCGGCGCAGTGGCGTGCGCGGGTCGATCGGGTACTCGTGATCGACTGTACCGAAGCGACTCAGGTCCGCCGCGTGATGCAACGCAACGGCTGGACAGAAGATGCTGTTCGACAGGTGATGGCCTCGCAGGCGGCCCGTCCCGAACGGCGCGCCATCGCCGACGCGATCGTTTTCAATGAGGGCCTGACGCTCGACATGCTGCGCGATGAATTGAACGTTGTCTGGACGGCCTGGCACGACTGAAACGATTCAGCTCGCCCTAAAGGGGCAGACCGTCACGCTGTGGAACAATCGTCAAGGTCGATCGGCACCTCGGAAGCAGCGCGCGTTGGTCCTCTACGAATATCCCTTCAACGAAGGTATCAGAACCATGCTCCGTCTGGAGCATCTGTTCGATCGCCTGGGTCAGTTGATGGCGCGAGATGCCCGACTCGATCATCACTTTGCGCTGGCCACGATCTTCGAGATCATCGACGTCGCTTCGCGCGCCGACCTGAAGAGCGACCTGTTGAAGGAACTCGAACGCCATCGGGCCCAATTGCAGGGCTATCGCGGCAACCCCCATATCTCCGAGACGGCGCTGGATGAAATCGTTGCGCGCATCGACCACGCTTTCGATGGCCTGAACGCAGTCCAGGGCAAGGCCGGCCAGGCGCTGACATCGAACGACTGGCTGATGAGCATCCGTAGCCGCATCGGCATTCCTGGTGGCACCTGCGAGTTCGACCTTCCCGCGTACTACGCGTGGCAACAACACGACGCAGCGAGGCGGCGTGCCGACCTGGGCCAATGGACGGCGACGCTGATGCCGCTGGCGGAGGCGCTGAAAGTGCTGCTCGGCCTGCTTCGCGACAGCGGCAGCCCACAACGCATGCATGCCGCCAGCGGCAATTTCCAGCAGCGGCTACCAGAGGGGAAGAGTTTTCATTTGCTGCGGCTGCGCATGGACGGGGGCACCGGACTCGTGCCCGAGATCAGCGGCCATCGGCTCATGGTTTCGGTGCGCATGATGCGGGCCGATGCAGAAGGCCGCCTCAAGCCGGCGTCCGAGGATACGGACTTCGAACTGACACTGTGCGCATGACATGACTGCACAGCGCCAAGTCAGTTGCCCGGCATGTCGCGGACCGTCACTCTTTAGCGCGGCAAATCCGTGGCGCCCCTTCTGCAGCGAGCGCTGTCGCAATGTCGATCTCGGCGCATGGGCCAGTGAAAGTTATCGCGTGGCCACGCAGCGACCGTCCGAGGAAACTCCCGACGAACCCGCCGCGCCGCACTGACCGGGCGCCTCCATGCAGCCGCGGCGCCTTCACGTTGCCGCCGCAGTCGGTTGTCGAGACGCGCTGGTCGAGCATCTGCCGCAGAAAGTTCAGGTCTCGACGTCCGGGCCTCTTGAAAGCCGGCGGACGGTGCCTATAATCTGTCCTGCTAGCACTCATGGCTCATGAGTGCTAACGGCGGAGTTGGCTTGCAAAAGCGCCCTTCCGGCACGTTGTAAATGAGCGCTAACTTCCTGTTAAGCGCCTGTTGAACCTAATTTTGAGTCATCAAGGAGATGAGATGAAACTTCGTCCGTTGCACGACCGCGTGATCGTCAAGCGTCTGGAACAAGAGACCAAAACGGCCTCTGGCATCGTGATTCCCGACAACGCCGCAGAGAAGCCCGACCAGGGTGAAGTTCTGGCGGTCGGTCCGGGCAAGCGCAATGAAAAGGGTGACTTCATCGCACTGAACATCAAGGTGGGTGACCGCGTGCTGTTCGGCAAGTACTCGGGCCAGACCGTCAAGGTCGATGGCGACGAGTTGCTGGTGATGCGTGAAGAAGACCTGTTTGCAGTCGTCGAGAAGTAATTTCCTCGTCAGACCTGAACCCCTGAACTGAATTCGGAGAGAAACACATGGCAGCAAAAGACGTAATCTTCGGCGCGGATGCGCGCCATCGCATGGTCGAGGGTGTCAACATCCTGGCCAATGCCGTCAAGGTCACGCTCGGTCCCAAGGGCCGTAACGTGGTGCTCGAGCGCTCGTTCGGTGCCCCCACCGTCACGAAGGACGGCGTCTCGGTCGCCAAAGAGGTCGAGCTCAAGGACAAGCTCCAGAACATGGGCGCGCAGATGGTCAAGGAAGTGGCTTCCAAGACCAGCGACGCTGCCGGCGACGGCACCACCACGGCCACCGTGTTGGCCCAATCGATCATCCGCGAAGGCATGAAGTTCGTTGCCGCCGGCATGAACCCGATGGACCTGAAGCGCGGCATCGACAAGGCCGTGTCGGCCCTGACCGCCGAACTCAAGAAGGCCAGCAAGGCCACCACGACGAGCAAGGAAATCAGCCAGGTCGGCTCGATCTCGGCCAACAGCGACGAATCCATCGGCGAGATCATTGCCAAGGCGATGGACAAGGTCGGCAAGGAAGGCGTGATCACCGTCGAAGACGGCAAGTCGCTCGACAACGAGCTCGACATCGTCGAAGGCATGCAGTTCGATCGCGGCTACCTGTCCCCCTACTTCATCAACAACCCCGAGAAGCAGAGCGCGATCCTCGACAACCCCTACGTGCTGCTGTACGACAAGAAGATCAGCAACATTCGCGACCTGCTGCCGACGCTGGAGCAGGTGGCCAAGAGCGGCCGTCCGCTGCTGATCGTGGCCGAGGAAGTCGAAGGCGAGGCGCTGGCCACGTTGGTGGTCAACACCATCCGCGGCATCCTGAAGGTCGTGGCCGTCAAGGCGCCGGGCTTCGGCGACCGCCGCAAGGCCATGCTCGAGGACATCGCCATCCTGACGGGCGGCAAGGTCATCGCTGAAGAAGTCGGCCTGACGCTCGAGAAGGTCACGCTGGCCGACCTGGGCCAGGCCAAGCGCGTCGAAGTGGGCAAGGAAAACACCACACTGATCGACGGCGCCGGTGCGGCTGGCGACATCGAGGCACGGGTCAAGCAGATCCGCGTCCAGATCGAAGAAGCGACGAGCGACTACGACCGCGAGAAGCTGCAGGAGCGTGTGGCCAAGCTGGCTGGCGGCGTGGCGGTGATCAAGGTCGGCGCTGCAACCGAAGTCGAAATGAAGGAAAAGAAGGCACGCGTCGAAGACGCCCTGCACGCCACGCGCGCTGCGGTGGAAGAAGGCATCGTGGCCGGTGGTGGCGTGGCGCTGTTGCGCGCGCGCCAGATGGCCGGTGCCATCAAGGGCGACAACCACGACCAGGACGCTGGCATCAAGATCGTGCTCCGCGCGGTCGAGCAGCCGCTGCGCGAGATCGTCGCCAATGCCGGCGACGAGCCGAGCGTGGTCATCAACAAGGTGCTCGAGGGCAAGGGCAACTACGGCTTCAATGCGGCCAACGGCACCTACGGCGACATGATCGACATGGGCATCCTGGATCCGACCAAGGTCACGCGCACTGCCCTGCAGAACGCGGCGTCCGTGGCCGGCCTGATGCTCACCACCGAATGCATGGTTGCCGAGTCGCCGAAGGAAGAACCAGCCGGCGGCGGCATGCCGGGTGGCGGCATGGGCGGCATGGGTGGCATGGGCATGGACATGTAATGTCCTGACCCGGGCGTTGCCCAAGGCCTGCAAGGGCCCGCGAGCTGACTGGCTCGCGGGCCCTTTTTCATTCGATCCAGCCGCCCGGCGCTCACCACAATCGAGGGCATCCACGCTCAGGACCCCGATGACCGTGCCCATCGCGATCACCCGATTTGCCGAAGAGGAACTCGCCCGCGCCCCGGCGCTGGCGGACCACGTCGTGCAGTCGGTGATCGGCGTGCTGACCCAGCCGGATCCGAACGCGTCGGCAACCGGACGCATCCAGTCCGCCGACCTGGCGCAGTCCCTCGCCCGCCACCGCCCGCGCATGGTGGCGGCCTACAGCACGGCGTTGCGCGAGCGTGTCGCGTCGGACCTCGCCCTCGACGGGGCACAAGTGGATGCGGCGCCGGTCTCCACGCGCGACCCGCGCAAGCTGTCGCTGGTCGATGAAGAGTCCGTGTCGGCTGACGTGGAGATCGCAAGGGCAACCCAGGCCATCCGCAATGTCACCGAACACGAGCTGCGCGAACTTGCCACGTTTCTTTCGACCCTGGCGGGCGAGCCCCATGTGTTGCGCGACCACAATCCGATGCGCCCCGAGTCCCATGCCCGGGCCCTCTGGGCCGCCGCGACCGCCTTGCCCGAAGACGGCACGCTGCATGCCGTCTTCATGCGACACGCCAGCGCACCCCTGGCACAGCTGCTTCGCAAGGCCTATGCCGCGGCATGTTCGCGGCTCGAAGATGCCGGCATCGAGCCCGCGGCCTATCGGACCGTGATACTTCCCGCGGGCATGCGAACAGGCCGTTCGGACATGTTGCCCGCGCCGGCGACGATCGGCGCTCACCGTACTCCGGCCGTATCCGCAAACCAACCCCTTGGTCCGACGCACCCCGGTAGCCGGGCATCTGCCGCTGCGCATGAAGTGCCGGCGGAGAGCGCACCGGTGCTGACCGACCTGGCGCGCACCTTGTCGGCCTTGGCCCACACCCTGCTGGATGCCCTACCGGCATCTGCGCCCTCAACCCGCGGCGGGGCATTGGCCGGCGAAGTCCCGCACACGCGCGGGGGCGCGACCACCCTTTCACCGGCGTCGACCCGGTCCGCGGCCCTACCCGCCGAACCGCCGCCGGCCGTACGTCGACCCGAATTCGTGCAGCGGCTCTTCGATGCCGCGCTGACGGATCGCCGACTGCCCGCAGACATCCGAAAATGCCTGGAACGCATTCGACCGCTGCTGGTGCAACTCGTTGCGACCGACGCCGCACTCGTCGAACGTGATGACCATCCAGCTTGGCAGCTCATCGATCGCATCGCCTGGCAAGGGGACACCCTCCCCGAAGCCCCAGACCGCGAACGCCTGCGCACCGTTCAAGTGATCGAGGGATTGATCGCCCAGCTCGAGGGCGAAGACAACCCCGATGCCACGCGATTTTCATGGGCACGCGACCGCCTTTCGGCCCTCGAGCGCAATCGTTTCGAGCGGCGCATCGCCCGCCAATCGGACTCCACAGCCGCGCTTGCTGCTGCCGAACTCCAGCTGGCCGCCGCCGGCAGCATGAGCGCATTGGACTTCGGCGCCCTGTCCACGGTGCCGTCGCAACTCTACGACGCGGCCCCTGGCGCCGATGACGGGTCACCGGCAGGCAATGCGTGGCTCGACGAACGCACGCCGGGCGACATCGCGCGGCTGTTCATCGACGCACGCTGGGTCCACGCACAGTTGCTCTGGCGCGGCGCACGGCGCGAGATCTGGCTCTGGGCGGACTGCCGCGGCAACACCGCATGGCCGTTCAGGCGCGGCGCGTTGCGCAGACTGCGTGACGAGGGCCTTGCACAATCGGCGCAGGCTCGCTCTGTACTTCGTGACGCGGCGTTGCGCCTGGATGCGCAGGCGCGCCGGCGTCAAGCGGCCTAGACACCCTTACACGCCGTCGCGCGCCCGTCGGGCGACCATAATTTGGCGATGCGCATTCAACTCGCCGCCCACCGACTTCTGGGTGCAGCGTGTCTGATTTGGGCCTGCACGCTCGATACCGCGGCGGCCACACCCTCCACCGGTGCGCTGCCCCTGGTCGACAGCACGCCCGCCGATGCGGCGCGGCCGAAGATCGGCCTCGTGCTCTCAGGGGGCGGCGCGCGTGGACTGGCGCACGTGGGCGTACTCAAGGTACTCGAGCGCGAACACGTGCCCGTGGATCTGATCGTCGGCACGTCCATGGGCGCCATCATCGGTGGGCTGTACGCCACCGGCATGCGCGCCACGGACATCGAGCGCGAATTGCTCGCGGTCCGGTGGGATGAAATCTTTGCGCCGCGCGTGGGTCGGCAGGAGCTCTCTCAGCGCCGCAAGGAACAGGACTTCGAGATCTCCGCCGTGCTCGAGCTCGGTTGGCGCGACGGCGAGCTGCAGACGCCCCAGGCTGCCGTGTCCAGCCGCGGTCTCGAATCCTTGCTGCGCCGCTACACCCTTCCAGTGCGCCAGACCACGAAGTTCGACACACTGCCGATCCCCTTCCGTGCCGTGGCCACCGACATGGAGACGGGCGCCGCCGTCGAGCTTTCGGAAGGCGATCTCGCGCTGGCGCTGCGCTCGAGCATGAGCGTGCCCGGCGTCTTCGTGCCCATCGAGTACGGCGGGCAGGTCCTCGGCGATGGTGGCCTCGTGAACAATCTTCCGGTGGATATCGCACGCAGGATGGGCGCGGACATCGTGATCGCGGTCAACGTGGGCACCCCGCTGGCGGGACGCGAAACACTGGGATCGGTGGTCGGACTTACCTCGCAGATGATCAACATCCTCACCGAACAGAACGTACAGCGCAGCCTGGCATCGCTGCGCGAGCGCGATGTCCTCATGTCGCCGGCGCTGGGGAAACTGAGTTCAGGTGATTTCGACCGCACCGCAGAGTTCTTCGCCGCGGGAACGGCAGCCGCCGAAGCCGCTGTGCCGCGGCTTGCCAGCCTGGCACAGGACCGCGCGCAATATGCAGCCTGGGGCGACAGGCACCGCGCACCCACGACACCGCCGACGACTCTCGGGTTCGTGGCCTTCGAGGGCACGACGGCGACCAATCCGCAGCGTTTCGCCGCCGAGCTCGAATCGCAACCGGGCCAACCTTTCGACCCGGTGCGCGCCGAGCGCGACGCCCGCCGCCTCGCGGCCTCCGGCGACTATGTGCGTGCCGACTACCGCATCGTGCGCACGCCCGCTGGCGAAGGCCTGTTGTTCGATCTCGAGGACAAACCGTGGGGACCCAACTTCCTGCGTGTCGGCCTCGATCTGTCGACGGACTTCGCCGGACGAAGTTCGTTCAACCTCAAGTTCTCCCATGAGCGGCACTGGCTGACGCCCAACGGCACCGAGTGGCGCAACCGCCTGAATCTCGGCGAATCGCCCATGCTGGCCAGCGAGATCTACCATCCGCTGCGCTGGTCGACACGCATGGATGACGATTGGTTTGTCTCCGGGTGGGGTTCGATCGAGAACCAGCGGCTGTCGGCCTACGATGCGAACGGCGACGAGGTTGCACTCTTTGACCGGCTCACGGCCCGCATCGGTCTGGACCTTGGCCAACCTTGGGCCGAACTCGGAGAGGTGCGCTTGGGCGTGCAGCGTGAGAGTCGGCGCCTGACGCCCCATCTGGTCAGCACCGTGCCCATCGGCTCGATACCACGGGTGATCGAACACGAGACGGGCGCAAGCGCCCGGCTGGTCCTGGACCAGCTCGACTTTGCGCTCTTTCCTCAACGCGGGTATCGCCTCGAGGCCCAGGCGGTGGCCGGCCAACGGCTCAACGCGTCGACCACGGAATCGTTCTACCGCCTGCGCATCAACGGCACCTACGTCCGCACGTTCGGCCGCCACACTTTCAACGTATTCGGCCTGGCACACTTTTCCGACCAAGCGGATGCGTTTTCCGGGTTCGGCCGCTATTCGCTGGGGGGCTTCCACCTGATGTCGGGCTACAAGCCGGGCCAGATCACCGGGAATCAGTTGCTCTTCGGGCGCTTGACCTGGTACATGCGATTGAATCAGTCGGTCGCACTGACCCGCGGTTTCTTCCTTGGCGGTACGCTGGAGGCCGGCAATGCCTGGCTGCGCCGTTCGGAGATCTCGCTGTCCGACCTGCGATCGAGCGGCAGTGTGTTTCTCGGGGCGGACACCGGCATCGGACCGATGTACCTGGCACTCACGACGGCGCCCCGCGGAACGACCGGCATCATGTTCTTCATCGGGCGGCCTTGATCGTCGTTCCCCGTGCCGCCCGACGGCGTCACCCCGGGACGCGCGCCGCCTGCTGCACCCACTCGCGAATCACGACGGCCGCGTCGCCCACGCCCGACCGCGCAAGGGCAGAAAACAGACACACGCCCACGTCGGACTGCTCGGTGGCAATTTCGCCCAGCGCGGTCTGCGTGGCCGCCAGCGACGCCTGGCCGTCACGCCGATTGAGTTTGTCGGCCTTCGTGAGCAGGACGAGCAGGCGGACCTCCCCCGTGGACACCCGGGCGCCCACCCATTCGAGCAATTGCCGGTCGAGATCGGTCAGTCCGAGCCGCGAGTCCACCATGAGCACCACACCGGACAGGCTGCGCCGAACGGCAAGGTATTCCGCCATCACCTCCTGCCAGCGCAGCTTGGCGGCACGCTCGACCGCGGCGTAGCCATAACCGGGAAGGTCCGCAAAGAGCGCGTCGGGCGCCTCTTTCGGGCCGAGCTCGAACAGGTTGATGTGCTGCGTGCGACCGGGTGTGCGTGACGCAAAGGCCAGCCGCTTCCTTTGCGCGAGCGTATTGATGGCCGTCGACTTTCCGGCATTGCTGCGTCCGACGAAAGCGATTTCGGGAAGCTCCGTCGCTGGCAACTGGTCGAGCCGGCTCGCGGTGGTCAGAAAGCGCGCGGTGTGTGTCCACGCCAACGCCGCCTTGTGCTCGGCCGCAACCTGCGGCTCCTTCGAAGGCGGCCTGCGGGCGGGCGGTTGGGAGGTGCTCATCAGACATTGTAAAATCGATGGGTTTTCGCCTTATGAAGCCCTCGCCGGGCCCCACCGACATGAAGTCGTCCCTCGCATTGATCGTCGCCGTGCTGATCGCCGGCCCCACTCTGGCCGCCGAGGAAAAGGCCGCCTTCAAGCCAGACCCCGCCAAGGGACAGGCGATCTCGACGCAGGTCTGCGGAGCCTGCCACACGGCGGACGGCTCGCGCGGACTGCCGGCGAATCCGATCCTTCAGGGCCAGCACCCGGAGTACCTGGTAAAGCAGCTCACCGAGTTCAAAGAGGGCAAGCGGAAGAATGCCGTCATGAACGGCATGGCCGCGACGCTCAGCGATGACGACATGCGCCATGTGGCCGCGTTCTACGCCAGCAAGAAGGCCAAGCCGGGCGCAGCCCGCGACAAGGAAACCATCCGCCTCGGCGAGCGAATCTGGCGTGGGGGCATCGCCGACAAGTCGGTTCCTGCATGCGCAGGCTGCCACGGTCCGACCGGCTCCGGCATCCCGGCCCAGTACCCACGTCTGGCGAGCCAGCACGGTGACTACCTCGCCGCACAAATGACGGCCTTCCGCAGTGGCGCACGTGCCAACAGCGCACAGATGACTGCGATCGCCGCCAAACTCAGCGATCTCGAACTCAAGGCTGTTTCGGACTACGCGGCCGGCCTGCAATAGCGCATTCGCCGATACGCCCGTACCCAGGCCGGTCATTGACCGGCCTTTTTCATGGTCGAAGCCCCGCTGGGAATAATGGGTCTTGCTTGCGCTGTAACCCGGCGCACCCGGCGAGCGAATGTCCGGATGAACCTGACGGAGAAATTTCGATGTACCTGCTCAAGGACCGCGGTCAAATCCATGCCATCGGATCCGAGATCACGCCCCGCGCGATCTACGAGGATCGGCGCACGTTGCTCAAGACGTTGGCTGCCGGAGCCACCGGCGCCGCGCTGGCAGGGTGGGCGGGCCGCCAGGCCCTGGCAGCAGAGCCCAAGGCGCTGGCCAGACTTCCGGGGGCACGCAGCAGTGTCGCGGGTGCGGTGACCATGGAGAAGGCCACCAGCCGACAGGACGCCACCACCTACAACAACTACTACGAGTTCGGCACCGAGAAGTCCGACCCGGCGCAATACGCAGGCACGCTGAAGCCTCGGCCCTGGTCGGTGGCCATCGAAGGTGAGGTGAAGAAGCCCGGCACCATCGACGTCGATGCATTGATGAAGACGGCACCGATGGAAGACCGCATCTACCGCCTGCGATGCGTCGAAGGCTGGTCGATGGTCATCCCCTGGGTCGGATTCTCGCTGGCAGAACTGATCCGCAAGGTCGAGCCGACCGGCAATGCCAAGTACGTTCAGTTCGTCACACTGGCCGATCCCAGCCAGATGCCGGGACTGCGCTCGGGCGTGCTCGACTGGCCCTATGTCGAGGGGCTGCGCATGGACGAGGCGATGCACCCGCTGACGCTGCTCACCTTCGGTGTGTACGGCGAGGTGCTGCCGAACCAGAACGGCGCGCCGGTCCGCGTGGTCGTGCCCTGGAAATATGGCTTCAAGTCGGGCAAGTCGATCGTCAAGATCCGCTTCGTGGACAAGCAGCCGAAGACCAGCTGGGAGACCGCCGGCCCCAGTGAATACGGCTTCTATTCGAACGTCAATCCGACCGTCGACCACCCGCGCTGGAGCCAGGCCACCGAGCGACGCATCGGCGAGGACGGGCTTTTCCAGAAGAAGCGTGCCACGTTGATGTTCAACGGCTACGAGCCACAGGTCGGTCAGATGTACACGGGCATGGACCTGAAGAAGTTCTTCTGACTTCGTCCTGCCCCACGATCCGATTCCACGCCGTGAACAAGCTCCTGCTGCATCCGGTCGCCAAGCCGTTTCTCTTCGCGCTGGCGCTCGGGCCATTTGGCTGGTTGGTCTACGGCGCATTCGCCAACCAACTGGGCGCGAATCCGGCTGAAGCGCTGATCCGGTCGACCGGCGACTGGACGTTGCGGTTTCTGTGCCTGACGCTGACAGTGACGCCGCTGCGCCAGTGGACCGGCTGGCACGCGCTGGCACGGCTGAGGCGCATGCTGGGACTTTTTGCTTTCTTCTACGGCGTGCTGCACTTTCTGTGCTTTGCCTGGCTCGACATGGGCTTCGACCTCGCCTCGATCATCAAGGACATCGGCAAGCGACCGTTCATATTGGTCGGATTCGCGGCCCTCGTGCTGATGCTGCCCCTGGCGGCAACCTCATTCAACCGCGCGATCCGCGCACTCGGGGCGGCACGCTGGCAGATGCTGCACCGAGCGGTCTATGCGGTAGCCGGACTGGGCCTCCTGCACTTCTTCTGGATGCGATCGGCCAAGAACAACTACGCCGAAGTGGCGGTCTACGCCACGATTCTCGGTGCGCTGCTCGGTTGGCGTCTCGTGAAGCGGCTGACGCGGCGCCGGGCGGCGCCGATCGCCAAACGCCAGGGCGGCAGCCCGCGCGCGCCCGCTACCTCATGAATCCCGGCAGCCAGAGCGACAAGGGCTGGAATTCCAGCACCAGCATCAGCGCCAATACGAGCATCACGACAAAGAGCCAGACGCCGCGAAAGATCTGACGCAGCGGGACGCCCGGCAGCAGCGTGTTCAGTACGAACAGATTCATGCCGACCGGGGGCGAGATCAGGCCGATCTGCACCACCAGCACGATCAAGACACCGAACCACACCGGGTCGAAACCCAACCCGGTGACGATCGGGAAGAAGACCGGAATCGTCAACAGCACCATCGAGAGCTCCTCCATGATGGTGCCGAGCAGCACGTAGATGAGCATCATTGCGCCCACCACCATCAGGGGCGACAAACCCTGGTTCAGGATCCAGTCCTTCAGGTCGTTCGGCATCGTCGTGAAGTTGACGAAGCTGGAGAAGATGGTCGCCGCGATCAGGATGGTGAACAGCATCGCTGTCGTGCGCGCACTTTCCACCAGCACCTCGAACAACACCTTCGGTGTCAGCGCGCGGCGCGCAAGCGCAAAGAAGAAGGCGCCGGATGCCCCGATGCCCGCACCCTCCGTGGCCGTGAAGACGCCGCCATAGATGCCGCCGAGCACCACCACGACGAGCAGTGCGACGCCCCAAATATCGCGCACGGCACGCAGGCGCTCGCTCCACGTAGAGCGCTCACCCGCAGGGCCGGCTGCCGGGTCGCGCCAGGTGATCCAGGCGATGCCGCACATCAAGAGCGCGGCGCACAGCAAGCCCGGCAACACACCGGCCGCAAACAACTTGCCAATATTCGTCTCGGTGACGATGCCGTAGATGACGAGGATCGTCGACGGCGGAATCATGATGCCCAGCGTGCCGCCGGCGGCGATGACGCCGGTACTCAAGTAGTCCGCGTAACCCAGGCGCTTCATCGGCGGGTAGGCGACCTTGGCCATCGTCGCCGCGGTGGCGATGGACGAACCGCAGATCGCACCGAACCCTGCACAAGCGATCACGGTGGCATGGGCCAGCCCGCCCCGCACGTGCCCGATGAAGGCATACGCCGCGCGGAACAGCTCGTGCGCCAGCCCCGCGCGGGCCACGAAATTGCCCATCAATACGAACAACGGGACCACGCTCAAGGTGTAGGCAAAGCCGGTGTCGTAGACCACCTGGGCCGCATTCGCCGCCGTCGCCGGCCAGCCACGCACCAGGCCAAGCCCGATGAACCCCACGAAGCCCATCGCGAATGCCAACGGCACGCGCAGCAACGCGAGCGCAAATACGGCGATGAATCCCAGCGTCGCCTCGATCACGCCGGCTCCTCGTCGACACCACGATGGTGGTGCGTGGCGGGAGTCAGCAACAGCAGCGCATGCACAAATGCGGTCACGCCGCACAACACGCTCATCACGTAGACAAAGGGGCCGAGCGGCAGACGAAGCTGCGACGTGACGTCGCCGTACTCTGCCATGTTGCCGGCCTTGACCCACATCAGCCAGGCGATGCCGGCGAGCGCCGCCAGGCAGAACAGGTCGACCAGTGCCTGCTGCACGCGGCGCACCAGCGGCGGCAGCATCGAATCGAGCGAGTCGAAGACGACATGTTCCCCGCGCAGCGACACGAGCGGCAGCGCCGCGAAGATCACCACGACCATCAGCAACTCGGTCACCTCGAGCGAACCCGGCACCGACTGGCTCAGGAACTTGCGCCCGCCCACGTCGACGAGCGTGAGCAACATGATGGCAAACAGCGCCACTGCGGCGAGCACGCCGCAGAGCGTGGTCAGGAGCCTCTTCAAGACGCGCTTACTGGAGCTTGGCCATTTCGGCGCGGAACTCGGCCAGCACCTTCTTCGCGTTCTTCAGCCCCTTGGACTCGGCGTTCTTGGCCCAGGTCTCGACCACCGGCGCGGTCTTCTCGGTCACGACCTTGACGAAGGCCGGGTCCGCCTTGGTGAACTGCACGCCGTTGGCCTGCATGAACGCCATGCCACGACGGTCGACCTTGTCCCATCCCTTGCCAAGCATGCGCGCGGCGAACTCGCCGGAGATCTCGTCGACCGCCTTCTTCACCGCGGGGTCGAGCGAGTCGTACTTGGCCTGGTTCATCATGAAGACAAAGCTCGTGTTGTAGAGGCCCCCCGGAAAGGTGGTGGCGTACTTGATGACTTTGTCGATCTTGAAACCCTCGACCGACTCGGCCGGAAACAACGTGCCGTCCATGACCCCTGTGGACAGCAATTCATAGCTCTCGGGCGCCGGCTTGAGCGTCACGTTCATGCCGAGGGCCTTGCAGATCTCGTTGACCATGCCGCCACCGATGCGCCACTTCAGGCCGGACAGGTCATCGAACTTCTCGATCGGACGCTTGGTATTGAAGACGATGCCCGGGCCATGCGTGAAGACGGCCAGCACCTTGACGCCCTTGTGCTCTTCGGCGAATGCGGGGTACTTCTGGTACATGCGCTGGAACGCCACCGACGACGCCTCGGCCGACTGGCCGAGGAACGGCACTTCGGCCATCTGCGTCGTGACGAAACGGCCGGGGGTGTAGCCATGCACCGTGAACGAGACGTCGACGAGCCCGTTGCGCACCGCGTCGAACGTGGCCGGCGGCGCGGCCACGGCACGCGGCAGCGCGTTGCACTTGACCTTGCCGGGCACCTTCTGCTCCAGCATTGCGCACCATTCCTTCTGGGTTTCGGTGAGCGTGTGCGCAGGCGGCACCCAGGACGACAGCGTGAGCACGGTCTGCGCCGAAGCGCCGGCGCCCGCCGTGGCGAGAAGGGCCAGCATCGAAGCGCGCAGGGTGAAGATTTTCAGGGTGGACATCAGGGCTCCTGGCAAAAGTGGGGGCATCGGAACGCGGCGTCACGGCGCTCCAACCCGATATGCAAATTGTCCCGGCCCTGTCCGGCATGCTTTGTGCTGGTTTTCCTTGATCAATCTGGCGCTGTGAATCGCTGCACATGCACGGTGCGTGGCGCCAGAGCGATGGTCTGTCAACTCTGCACCCCCGCATTTCGGGGAGCCTGACCCACCGCGCTCAGGCACCCGCCTAGGATCCATTCAGACGAATGTAGAAGGACCCGAACGATGCAGCCTCGCGACGCCGAATCCCCGCCCCCCAGCTCCTTCGAAGCCTGGCCGACGACCCCGGCACGCGAGGCGCTGCCGCAGGCCGCAGCGGCACTCGACGCCGCCGAGCGACAAGGGCGGCCGCAAGAGATTTGCCGCGCGCTGACGCGCCTGGCCCGCTGCTATTGCGCGCTCGGCGCGGTGTCGGCCGCCGAAGAAGCCTTGCGCGAGGCCCTGCGCCAGGCCTGCTGCATGGCCGACATCGAGGCGCAGGCCGATCTGCTGTGCCAGCTGGCACAAGCCTCCTGCCTGCGTGCCGAGCAACTGGCGCCCGAAGATCATGCTGCCGCGCGTGCGGCGCTCGAGCGTGCCCGCGACCAGGCCTTCGAGGCCTCACGCCGGGCGTGCGAGTCCGCGGACCCGAGGCGAGGCGCGCGCATCATGCTGGGCATCGCCAGCGTGCTCGACCGGTGCGGCGACCACGACGATGCCACCGCCATCACGGCACGGGCCCGGCAACTGTTGGGGGATGCCCGCTCGCAGTGAAGCAGCGCGTCTCGCGGACGCTGTCGCGGCGTAGCGCCCTGCGGATGTCGCATCGGCCACACCGCACGCCCGCCGGACCTGCCGTCGAATCCCGTCAGCGCTTCAGGACGGGCGCCAGCGCCAGGCCGGTATGCGTGCCGGCGGCCACCAGCGACTCCGGCGGTCCCTCGGCCACGACACGCCCGCCGTGCAGGCCCCCCTCCGGGCCGAGATCGATGACCCAGTCGGCCTCGGCAATGACGTCCAGGTCATGTTCGATCACGACGACGCTGTGCCCGCCGTCGACGAGCCTGTGGAGCACACGGATGAGCTTTTCCACGTCGGCCATGTGCAGGCCTACCGTGGGCTCGTCGAGCACGTACAGCGTGTGCGGCGCCTTGTTGCCGCGTCGCGTGACGTCGTCGCGCACCTTGCTCAATTCGGTCACGAGCTTGATGCGTTGCGCCTCGCCGCCGCTCAGCGTCGGAGACGGCTGGCCGAGCGTGAGATAACCCAGCCCCACGTCCTTCAGCAACTGCAGCGGGTGCGCGATGGAGGGCATCGAGGCAAAGAACTCGACGGCCTCGTCCACCTCCATCTGCAGCACGTCGCCAATGCTCTTTCCACGCCAAGTGACGGCCAGCGTTTCCGGGTTGAAGCGCGCGCCGTGGCAGACATCGCACGGCACCTTGACGTCGGGCAGGAAGCTCATCTCGATCGTGCGCATGCCCTGCCCTTCGCACGCCGGGCAACGGCCGTCGCCGGTATTGAAGCTGAAGCGCGCCGCCGCATAGCCCCGCGCCTTGGCCTCCAGCGTCTCGGTGAACAGCTTGCGAATCGTGTCCCAGAACCCGATGTAGGTGGCCGGGCACGAGCGCGGCGTCTTGCCGATCGGCGTCTGGTCGACCTCGAGCACGCGGTCCACCGCCTCGAAGCCTTCGAGCCCACGGCATCCGATCCACGCCGGCGTCCGGCCCGCGGCGAGCGCATCGCGCCCGGCCTTGGTGGCCTTGAGTGCCACCGCGGCATGCACGTTGGTCAGCAGCACGTCGCGTGCGAGCGTGCTCTTGCCCGAGCCGGAGACGCCGGTCACGGCCACCAGCCGATGCAGGGGCACCCGCACGTCGACCCGCTGCAGGTTGTGCATCGAGGCGCCGGTGAGTGCCAGCACCGGATCGGCCGCCGACACCGCCCGGCGCACGGAGATCGGGTGCTTCAGCGGGTGCGCCAGGAAGCGGCCGGTCAGCGACTCGGGCTCGGCCGACAGATCGGCCACGCCGCCCTGCGCGACCAGACGCCCGCCGCGTTTGCCCGCGCTCGGGCCGATGTCGATGATGTGTTCGGCGCGCCGGATCGTATCCTCGTCGTGCTCGACGACGACGAGTGTGTTGCCCTTGTCGCTGAGGTTCTGCAACGCCTTCAGCAGGATGCCGTTGTCGCGTGGGTGCAGGCCGATCGTCGGCTCGTCGAGCACGTAGCACACACCCTGCAGGTTGCTGCCCAATTGCGCGGCCAGGCGGATGCGCTGGGCCTCGCCACCGCTCAGCGTGGGCGCGGCGCGGTCGAGCGTCAGATAACCCAGGCCCACCTCCTCGAGGAACTCGAGCCGGCTGCGGATCTCGGAGATCACGTCACGCGAGATGCCGGCCTCGCGCCCTTCGAGCGCGAGTGCTTCGACCCAGCGCCGGCACGCCTGCACCGAAAGCTGCGCCACGTCGCTGATCGGCCGGCCGTCGAACGTCACCGCGCGCGCTGAATGGTTCAGCCGAGTGCCGTGGCAATCCGGGCAGGCCTCGTCGACCAGCCCCTCGGCCTCGGCCTCCTCGGCCGGGAAGCTGAGTTCGCGGCCTTTGTGGTCGTCGTCGCGCACCGAGTCGTCGTAGACCTTGCGCTGCTCGCGCGTGAGCTTCAGCCCGGTGCCGACGCAGGTGGTGCACCAGCCGTGTTTGCTGTTGTAGCTGAACATGCGCGGGTCGAGTTCGGGGTAGCTCGTGCCGCACACCGGGCAGGCGCGCTTGGTCGAGAAGACCTTGACGCTGCCGATGCCCGCCGCCGACTGGCCGCTGTCCATCGCCTCGGCCAGCCCGTCGAGCGGCGTCAGCAGGTGCAGCACACCCTTGCCGAGTTCGAGCGCGCGGCCCAGCGCGGCACGAAGTTCGGCCTCGTTCTCGGGTGCGACGAGCAGGTCCGCCACCGGCAGTTCGACCGTGTGTTCCTTGAAGCGGTCGATGCGCGGGAACGGGTCCAGCTTGAGGAATTCGCCGTCGATGCGCAGGTGCGTATGGCCACGCGCCTTGGCCCACCGGGCCAGATCGGTATAGACGCCCTTGCGGTTCACCACCAGGGGGGCGAGCAGGCCGACGTGCTGGCCCTTGTGATCGCGCAGCAACTGTGCGGCGATGCTCTCGGCACTCTGGGGCCGCACCTCGGCGCCATCGTGGATACAGTGCTGCAGCCCGAGCTTGACCCAGAGCAGGCGCATGAAGTGCCAGACCTCGGTGGTGGTCGCCACCGTGCTCTTGCGCCCGCCGCGCGAGAGCCGCTGCTCGATCGCCACCGTCGGCGGGATGCCGTAGACCGCATCGACCTCGGGCCTTCCGGCCGGCTGCACGATGCTGCGCGCGTAGGCGTTCAGCGACTCCAGATAACGCCGCTGGCCCTCGTTGAAGAGGATGTCGAACGCCAGCGTGCTCTTGCCCGAGCCCGACACGCCGGTCACGACACTGAACTTTCCGCGTGGAATGTCCACGCTCATCGACTTGAGGTTGTGCTCGCGTGCATTGACGATGCGGATCGAATCGTCGGCCGCGGACCGGGCTTGGGCAAAACGCGGCGCCGGCTCGGCAACGGCGGCGCCCAGGCTGAGGTCGTATTCGCGCAGCGCCCGGCCGGTGTGCGACGTGGCATGCGCACGCAGGTCGTCGGGCGTGCCGCTGGCGACCACCTCGCCGCCGGCTTCGCCGCCCTCGGGGCCGAGGTCGACCAGCCAGTCGGCGCTGCGCACGACGTCGAGGTTGTGCTCGATGACGAACAGCGAGTGCCCCGCGTCGAGCAGCTTGCGCAGCGCACGCATCAGCTTGGCGATGTCGTCGAAATGAAGGCCGGTCGTCGGTTCGTCGAAGAGGAAGAGCGTGCCCTTCTTCGACACCCGCTGCAGCGGCGACGACGCCGCCTCGGCGAGAAAGCCCGCCAGCTTGAGGCGCTGTGCCTCACCGCCGCTCAGCGTCGGCACGGGCTGGCCCAGGCGCACGTAGTCGAGGCCGACGTCGACGATGGGCTGCAGCTTGGCCACCACTTCGCGATCGGCGCGGAAGAGGTCGACCGCCTCGCTCACGGTGAGGTCGAGCACGTCGGCCACGCTCAGCTGGCGCGGCCCTCGCACCAGTTTCACATCCAGGACTTCGGCGCGGTAGCGGCGGCCGTCGCAGTCGGGGCAACGCAGGTACACGTCCGACAGGAACTGCATCTCCACATGCTCGAAGCCCGAGCCGCCGCAGGTCGGGCAACGGCCGTCGCCGGCATTGAAGCTGAACATGCCGGCGCCGTAACTGCGCTCGATCGCCATCGGTGCGCCGGCGAAGAGCTTGCGCACCTCGTCGAAGGCGCCCACGTAGCTCGCCGGGTTGCTGCGCGCCGTCTTGCCGATCGGGCTCTGGTCGACGAAGACGGCGTCCGACAGCCAGTCGGCGCCGAGCAGCCGGTCGTGCTCGCCCGGCGTCTCCGTCGCCTTGCCGAAATGGCGCGCCAGCGCCGGGTACAGCACGTCCTGCATCAGCGTGCTCTTGCCCGAGCCTGAAACGCCGGTCACGCAGACCAGGCGCTGGAGCGGGAACTCGATGTTCACGTTGCGCAGGTTGTGCTCGCGTGCGCCTTCGAGCACGAGTTTGGGCGTGGCGTCGTCGACGCTGCGCCGGATGCCGATGCCCACCGACTTGCGCGCGCCCAGGTAGGCACCGGTGAGCGTATCGGCGTCGCGTGCACCATTCGGCGTGCCGTCGAAGACGATCTGCCCGCCACGTTCGCCCGGCCCCGGGCCCATGTCGATCAGCCGGTCGGCCGCCAGCATCACCGCCGGGTCGTGCTCGACGACGACGAGCGTATTGCCGGCGTTGCGCAGCCGGTGCATCGCCTCGACGATGCGGTTCATGTCGCGCGGGTGCAGCCCGATGCTTGGCTCGTCGAGCACGAACATCGTATTCACGAGCGACGTGCCAAGCGCGGTGGTCAGGTTGATGCGCTGCACTTCGCCGCCGCTGAGCGTGCGGCTCTGGCGGTCCAGCGTGAGGTAGCCCAGCCCCACGTCGCAGAGGTATTTGAGCCTCGTGCGCACCTCGTCGAGCAGCAGTTTCAACGCCTCGTCGAGCATCGTGCTCGGCAGGCTGAGGCCGTCGAAGAAACGGCGCAGGCGCTCGATCGAAATCTGCATCAGGTCGTGCAGGTGCAGGCCGGGCAGCGCCTCGACCTGTTCGCGCGACCACGCAGTGCCGATCGGCAAGAAGCGCTTGCCGGGCGGCAGCACGCCGTCGGCATCGGCCTTCGAGCCGATGCGCCAGAGCAGCGCTTCGAGCTTGAGTCGTGCGCCGCCACACACCGTGCATGGCGTATAGCTGCGGTACTTGGACAAGAGCACGCGGATGTGCATCTTGTATGCCTTGCTCTCCAGGTAGCCGAAGAAGCGCCGCACGCCGTACCACTGCTTGTTCCAGTTGCCGGTCCAGTTCGGCGAGCCCTCGATCACCCAGTCGCGCTGCGCCGTGGTGAGCTGGTTCCATGCGGTGTCGCGTGGGATGCCAGCCTCGCCGGCGTACTTGATCAGGTCGTCCTGGCAATCCTTCCATGCAGGTGTCTGAAGCGGCTTGATCGCCCCATTGCGCAAAGTCTTGCGCGCGTCCGGGATCACGAGCCCGAAATCGACGCCGATCACGCGGCCGAAGCCGCGGCAGCTGTCGCAGGCGCCGAAGGCCGAGTTGAAACTGAACAGCGCCGGCTGCGGATCGCTGTAGCGCAGGTCGCTCTCGGGACAATGCAGGCCGGTGGAATAGCGCCAGAGCGACTCGGCGCCGCCTTCGCCCACGTAGACGTTCAGGCGCCCTCCGCCACGCTTGAGTGCGAGTTCGATCGCCTCCACGACGCGGACCTTCTCGGTGCCGGCCAGGCGGAAGCGGTCCGCCACCACGTCGAGCTGCTTGACAGCCGCCGGTCCCGCGGGCGCAGCCGCCTTGTCGCTCTTGCCGCCGCGGCCCGCCTTGGTGGCCTTCGGTGCCGGGGCGGTTCCGGCCGAACGCTGAATCAGGCGCTCGGCCTGCACGCGCGTGAAGCCGCTGGCGGCCAGCCACTGCGCTTGCTGCTCGTCGGTCGTGTCGGCAGGCAGCTCGACGGGAAAGGTCAGCACGAGGCGCGGGTCTGCGGCCGCGGCAGCACGGTCTGTCAGGTCGGCAAGGATCGTCTCCGGCGTATCGTGCCGCACCAAATGCGCGGTCTGCCGGTCGAACAACTGCGCGGCCCGCGCGAACAGCAGCTTCAGGTGGTCGTTCAGCTCCGTCATCGTGCCGACGGTCGAACGCGAAGTACGCACCGGATTCGTCTGGTCGATGGCGATGGCCGGCGGCACGCCGTCCACGCGATCGACCGCGGGGCGGTCCATCCGGTCGAGGAACTGGCGTGCGTACGCACTGAACGTCTCGACGTAGCGCCGCTGCCCTTCGGCATACAGCGTGTCGAACACGAGGCTGGATTTTCCCGAGCCGCTGGGCCCGGTGACCACCGTCATCTCACCGGTGCGGATGTCGAGGTCCAGGTTCTTCAGGTTGTGCTGGCGCGCACCGCGGATGCGGATCAGACCGGTGGACATGGAGCCTACAGAAGGTGTTTTCGGGCCACGAAACCGGACATTCTAGGCACCGCATCAAAGACCCCGGCGTCGACCGCGCGCGCCGCGGCGGTGCAAAACCCGGCCCCGTGACCCAGGGATTGCCGGGTCGGCCATGGTGATGCATTCTGTTGCGATTGTTACGCAATGGGGCGCGCCTGGGTCGAGTGGACTCGCCGTGCCAAATGAATCACGTCGGTCGATGTTGGGCCGTCAGCCAAGCCCACGACGGATTTCGCATCGGCGACACTGTCGTTGGGACCGGTGTGCCAGCGCCGCCCGAGGAGTCAACGATGTTACGAATCGCCTTTCGAGCGGCGCTTGCCGCTGCGTTGTGCATGGCGGGCACGACATTCGCCCAGATTCTGATCGGGCAGACGGCCGGCTTCACGGGCACGGTGGCGGCCGGCGTGAACGAGACCTCCTTTGGCGCCGCGCTCTACATCGATCATGTCAACGCCAACGGTGGCGTCGGCGGCGAGAAAATCGAAGTCGTCAAGATGGACGACAAGTTCGACCCGAAACTTGCCGCCGCCAATGCACGCAAGCTGATCACCGAACGGAACGTCGTCGCGCTGTTCCTCACACGCGGCACCCCCACCACCCAGGCGATCGTGCCGCTGCTGGCCGAGTTCAAGGTCCCCTTGGTTGCGCCATCGACCGGCGCGATGATGTTCCACACGCCGGTGAACCCCTGGCTGTACAACGTACGTGCCACCTACCAGCGCGAGGCCGAGCGCGCAGTGCAGCATCTGCAGCAGACCGGCGTCGAGCGCATCGGTCTGGTCCAGCAGAACGACAGTTTCGGTGCGGATCTGCTCGAGGGCGCCAAGCGCGGGCTTGCGGCAGCCAAGCTGAACCCGGTGTTCGTCGAGAAGTACGACCGAGCGAAGTGGGACTTTTCGCAGATCGGCCCGCTCGCTGCCCGTTCGGGGGTCCAGGCGGTGTTGTTCATGGGATCGGGGCAGGCCGTGGCGGACGGCATGGCCGCCATTCGGGCGGCCGGGTCGGGTGCGCAGATGATCACGTTCTCGAACAACGCCTCCGAAGGTTTCATCAAGTCGCTCGGTGCCAATGCACGCGGCGTCATCGTGACGCAGGTCCTGCCCTACGAGCGCTCGTTGTCCGCACCGATCGTGAAGGAGGCGCGCGACCTGGCCTCGGCCAAGGGCATCGATCATGTGAGTCCGGCGATGCTCGAGGGGTTTGTCGCCGCCAAGGTGCTGGTGGCCGGTCTGAAGAAGGCCGGCGCGACGCCCACACGCGCGAAGCTCCAGCAAGGACTGGACAGCTTGTCCAAACTCGACATCGGCGGGGTCGAGGTCAGCTTCAGCCCGACGGACCATTCCGGCATGGACTTCGTCGATCTTTCGATCATCGACGTCTCGGGCCGCTTCATGCGTTGACGCGCCCCGGAGCGCTCTTCAAGCGCAGCAGGACGTGGGCGCCGAGCGCGCGGCCGACGACCCGCGCACCGACGATTTCGGCGCGTGCTTTCCCGACGCCGGTTGCGGCTTGCGACCGAACTCAACGCGCGCCGGCGGCCAGGAGCGCGTGCACCATCGACGCGTAACCGCGCGACCGTGCGAGATCCAAGGGTGTGCGGCCATCGCGGTCCGCAAGGTCCGTGCGCGCACCGGCACGCAACAGCGCATCGACCGTCGCCTGGTGGCGCGGGCCACCATCGCCCAGCACGATGGCTTCGATCAGCGCCGTCCAGTGCAGGTTGTTCACGTGGTCGAGCGGTGCGCCGGCCGCGATCAGCTGGCGCACGACGCCGTCGTGGCCGAGGTGTGCCGCAGCAATGAGCGCCGTGCCGTCGTAGCGACTCGTCACCAGCTTCGCGCTCGCGCCCTGCTTCAGCAGCAGAGCCAGCGTCGGCTCGTCGTCCGCGACGGCGGCGATCGTCACCGCGTCGTAGCGGTCGTTCTCCAGCAGCGACGGGTCGGCACCGGCCTTCAGCAAGGCGGCCACCGCGCCGCGCTGGCGCGCGAACGTGGCCAGGTGCAGAGGCGTGCGGCCATGACCATCGCGTGCATCGAGGGCACCGCGAGGCGCCCGCTCGATCGCCGCCACGTCGCCGCTCCACGCCGCCACGTGCAGCCCTGAATACCGTGACGCCTCGGCCGCGCCGGGCGGCACTTGCGCGCGCACCGGTGCGATGCCCAGCGCCAGCAGGCCGGCAAGCAGTGCAGCGGCCAGGCGGGCCTTGCCCGCCGACTGGTGCGCTGTGCTCACTTCAGCAGGTCCTTGACCTTGTCGAGCGCCGCCATCGCGCACTGCTCGTCGAGGTGACCCCCCGGCGCGCCGCCGATGCCGACGCCGCCGATCACCTCGTTCCCCACTTTCACCGGCACGCCGCCACCGACGAGCAGGAACCCGGGGATGTGGACGAGCGTTGCCGCGGCCGGGTTCTTCTGCGCGTTCTCCATCATCGCCAGCGTGGTGTTCTTCGCGGAAGCCGACGTGAAGGCCTTTCCCTCGCTGGCTGCCAGCGTGTGCGGGCCGGCATTGTCGGCACGCTGGACGGCGCGCACGCCACCGGCGCGGTCGACCACGGTGACGGTCACGGCATAACCATTGGCGGCGCAGGCCGCGACACCCGCGGCGGCGATCTGGTTCGCCAGGTCGAGCGACAGGTTCTTCTCGCTGCGTACCGCCTGCGCCTGCGCAAATGAAAGCGGTGCGGCGATCAGCGCGACGATCAGCGCGGTCCGGGTGATCTGGTTCATGGAGCTTGTTCCTCGGGTGGCATGCGGCCGCGAATCGACCGTGCCGCCACTGTAGAAATGAGCACGCCGTGCTGCCATTCGTACGCCTACGCCGAACCCTGCGTACTTCTACGGAGTGCGGCCTTCTGCCAGGTCGGCGTACTGCCGGACCACCTGCGCGAGCGACGCCGCCTCGAGCTTGACGAAGAGGTTGGCGCGATGGGTTTCCACCGTGCGTGGGCTCAGTGACAGCGCACGCCCGATCTCCTTGTTCGTGAGGCCCGAGACGATCATGGCCAGCACCTCGTGCTCGCGCTCGGACAGCAGCGCGAACCGCTCTCGCGCCAACCGGTCCGCACGTGTGCGCTGGCGCGAGCGCACATGCGTGCGCACGGCGTTCTGCAGGGTGTCGAGCAGCAGTTCGTCGTCGACCGGCTTCTCGAGGAATTCCGCCGCGCCGGACTTGAACGCACGCCGGCACAGGTCCACGGTGCCGTGGCCGGTGAGCATCACGATCGGCTGGTCCACGCCTTGGGACACCAGCATGTCCAGCACCGTCAGCCCGCTGATACCCGGCATGCGCACGTCGAGCACGATAGCGCCGATGCCGTCCCGATCGAACCCTTCGACAAAGACGAGCGGGTCGCTCCAGGTCTGCACCCGCAGGCCCACGGTGCCGATGAGCAGCGCAAGCGCATCACGCACGCCGGCGTCGTCGTCGATGAGATGGATAAGGGGCGAGGTCGGCAGCGTCATGGCAGGACACCGGGCTCAGGTCGTCGCGGCGTGTGCCACCAAGGACAACGACAGTCGGAATTCGGCGCCTCGGGGCGGCGAGTTTGCACCAGTGAGGGTCCCTCCCATGCTGGCCGCGAGGGTCTCGCACAGGCTCAGCCCGAGACCCAGGCCGTCGGCCCGGGTGCTGAAGAACGGTTCGAACAGGTGTGCCAATGCCTCTGGCGCGATGCCCGGCCCACTGTCGCGCACGACGAGCGCGCCGCGCAGACCGTCACGCACGACGCCGAGTTCAAGGCGGCGCTCGTCCGGCGGCACCTGCTCCAGCGCTTGCATCGCATTGGTCAGCACGTTGTGCACGATCTGCTCCAGCGCCACCGGTTCCGCCTGCACGCTGGTCGCAGCGGCGTCGACCTTGAGATCGGGCTGCACGCCCAGGCGGCGAAGGTCCGGCTCGATCAGTTCGAGGGCCTGGCGCACGGAATCGCCAAGATCGACCGGCTGCATGCGGGTGCCGACGTCAGGACGCGCCACCGTGCGCCGCAGGCGGCCGACCACGTCGGACGCCCGGCGGGCCTGCCTTGCAGACTGCTCGATCGCGCCGCGCGCCGCGTCCACGTCGGGCGGGACGTCGGCAAGCAGGCGTTGCGCCGCCTGCGCATTGGCCAGCATCGCCGTGAGCGGTTGGTTGAGTTCGTGTGCCATGCCGGCGGCGAGCTCCCCCAGCGCATTGAGGCGCCCGACCTGGTCGAGTCGCAGCAACGCATGCGCACGCAGGCGCTCGGCGCGCATGCGCAGGGCAGCGAGCAGCAGCCCTGCGCCGAGCGCGGACAGCGCGGTCCAGGCCGCGATCGCAACCCAGGGCAGCGCGGCCCAGCCCGGCCGCAGCGCCGCCACCAGTTCGAACGGCTGGCTCTGCGCTGCCAGGTGCTTGCGAAACGAGAATGCGCCGCCGATGCTCCCGGTGTCGTGTCCGTCAGCGAGCACCAACGTCTGCCCTTCATGGACCAGCGCAACGCGCACCGGGCCGTTGGCTTCGTACGGCCATTCGGCCTGCGGCACCAGCGCGCGCAGGTCGATCTGCAGCGCAAAGCTGGCCGGGTCGGCTGCCTGGACCAGCAGGAACCGGCCCGCAGCGAAGTCCGCCGACGCCAACGCGACCCGGCGTGCCGCACGCGACACCGCCTCGCCGTCCGCCAGCGCGCCGGCGTCGGCGCCCGTCCACGCCTGCGCGCTCTCGCGGCGCCACACCCGCAGCACTTGCGGATACAACGCAGGCAGGCGCTGTTCGGGCGCCGCGTCGCCGCCCGCCGCGCCCGGCTGGAGCAAGGCGAGCGTCGCGAGGATCGCTTCGAGTTGCACCGCGCGCTGGCTCAACAGGCGGTGCGCGATGCGGGCATCGGTTTCGAAGGCCTCGCGCAGCGTGTCGCGGTGCGCCAGTGCGAGCCAGGCCGCGCCCGCCACCGCCACGCACATCCAGGCCAGGCCCAACCAGAGCGTGCGGCGTGCAAGGCGGGCCATCGACGCAGGACGGGCGTCAGCGCGCGGCAAGCGCAAGCAGGTGCTGCACCAGTTCCTGCGGGCGGCTCACCATCGGGAAGTGCCCGGTGGCGATCTCGAGCACGTGCCAGCCCGGCAGCTCGCGCACCCGACGGCGCATCGGCGCGATCGTCGGGTAGGGTGGGTCATTGCAGTCGATGAACGCGCGCGGCACCGTGGCCAGCCGGTCCGCGTCGTAAGGCAGCGGCTCGCGGTAGGGGCCAAAGGGGTGGGGCACATGGCGGCGGTTCAGCCACGCCGCGTCGGCCTCGGTGAGATCGAAGCTGGCGCCATCGGGCGGTGGCAGCGCGTTGTCGTTCGCCAGCGCGAGCGCGGTGCGCGAGGCCTGCACCTCCGCGCTGTGCTGGCTGGCCCAGAACTCGCCCGGCAGCGGCACCATTGCGTCGACGTAGACCAGCTGGCGCAGCCGGCCCGGCCCCTGCGCGAGCAGCGCGTCGGCCACGCCCGTGATCACCAGGCCCCCATAACTGTGACCCACGAGCACGATGTCGCTCAGCTCCTCCGCGGCGACGAGGCCGAGCACGTCGTCGATGTGGGCGCGCAGGCCGATGCCCGGGTGGCGAAGGTGGGCGCGCTCGCCGTCGCCAGTGAGCGTGACGGCATGCACCTCATGGCCGACCGCACGCAGCGGCGCCAGCACGCGGCGCCAGATCCAGGCGCCACCCCAGGCGCCGTGCACGAGAACGATGGGGGATGCGGTCGTCATCGGGCGTTGTCTCCTTTCCGGCAGGGCCGGCCGCGCCCAATGTAGCGCGGCGCCCGGCTGGCAGAATGGCGGATTCCGAATACGACGACGAGGGAATGAGATGTTGGACGAAGACGACGGCGCGCGCATCGGCCTGTGGGTGGTGCTGGGGATCGTGGCCCTGCTGCTTTTTGGCCTGGTCGGCAGCATCGCGTGGCGCGCCACCAAGCACAAGGCGCCGGCCGCCACCGTAGCCACTGCGCCCGCCGCATCTTCGGACGCCGCCGACGCGGTGCTCGACGTCCCGCTCAGCGGTGACCTGATCGGCAAGGTCTATTTCGAGCTCGGCAAGGCGGACCTCCCCGCCGACGTCGCCACGGCGGTGTCCGCGTCGTTGTCTGCCGTCACGGCGGACCACGACAAGAAGCTCGTGCTGTCGGGCTTCCACGACCCGTCGGGCGACCCGGCAAAGAATGCCGAACTCGCCAAGAACCGCGCCAAGGCCGTGCGCGAGGCGATCAGGGAGCGCGGCGTCGCCGCCGACCGCATCGTGCTGCGCAAGCCGGAGCAGACCTCCGCCGACGGGCCGCCCGAAGAGGCGCGCCGCGTCGAGATCCGGCTCGCGACCCTGCCCTAGTCGAACCCCTGCGCCACGACGAAGGCCGGCACCCACCGGCCTTTTTCATGTGCGGGACGTGGATCGCCGATTACGATGTCGACTCGAACAAAGTCGATGTGGAGGAAGCGCCCATGCTGGATGAATTGCGCCAAGCCGCCTTGCGACAGCTTGGCGAGCGCCTGCTGCGCTCCGTCGTGCTGGGCTGCAAGCGGCTGCTCTCCGAGCGCGGCGAGACCAACAGCATGGCGATTGCGCGCGGCCTTGTCGGGCGCATCGACGAACTCGACGGCTGGCAGCTCGATGCGTTTTACGCCTACTTGGCCACCGACCTCAGCCCGGACCCGAAGCAGGTGCTCGCGGCGGCCGAGGCCTATGCCGAAAAACGCGATGCACAAAGCCTGATCGCACTCGAGCGGGCGGCCGAGCCGCCGCGGCAGGAGTTGCTGCGTCGATTGAACCGAACGCCGGGCGGAACGGCCTGCATCCTGCGCCTTCGCCGTGGCGTGCTGACGCGGCTTCGCAAGCAGCCCAACCTCGCGGCCCTCGAGTCGGACATGCTGCACCTGCTGACCTCGTGGTTCAACCCGGGCTTCCTGACGATGCTGCGCGTCGACTGGAATTCACCCGCACGCCTGCTGGAGAAGATCATCCACCACGAGGCGGTGCACGCGATCGACGGCTGGGACGACCTGCGCCGGCGGCTGCAGCCCGACCGGCGATGCTTCGCCTTCGTGCATCCGCAATTGCCGGACGAGCCGTTGATCTTCGTGGAGGTGGCGCTGCTGCCCGAGATGCCGGCCGCGATAGCGCCGTTGATCGACAAGGCGAGCGCACCGCAACCGGGCGACAAGTTCCGCGTTGCCGCGTTCTACAGCATCAGCAACTGCGAACCCGGCCTGCGGGGCGTGTCGCTCGGCAACTTCCTCATCAAGAGCGTGGCCGAACACCTGCACCGCGAGCTGCCTCGGCTGCGCACCTTCTGCACCTTGTCGCCAATTCCCGGATTGGCGTCGTGGGTGCTCGGCGAGCCTGATTTCTCGGCGCTGCCGCAGGTGCGCCGCGCGGCGGCGTCCGAGCTCGAAGAAGCACGCAAGCACCTGCGCAGGGTCTGCGGCGGCGACCTGTCCGCGCTGCAGCACATGGCCGTCCACGAGCGACTGGACAAGGAAGCCACGGCGGCTCTCATGTCACTGGCCGCCGCCTATCTGCTGCACGTCTCGCCCACGCCGGCCGGTGACCCGGTGGCGCGCTTCCACCTGGACAACGGCGCGCGGCTCGAGCGTCTGAACGCCCGTGGCAACATGTCGTCCAAAGGCCTGAAACAAAGCTTCGGCCTGATGGTCAACTACCTCTACGACCTCGAGAAGGTCGAGGCCAGCCACGAAAAGTTCGTTCAAGGCGAAGTGGCGCGGTCGCGCGCCGTGCACGCGCTGATGTGACCCCGCCCGATTCGACCTGCATGACGATCGCGCACGCCACCTGCCATCCGACCGCCCGCGCCGCGGCTGCTTTCATGCAGGGGCGGCCGTGAGCGGGCACGTGACCCTCACACCCGCGGCGTCGGACGGCGTGGCCCGGCTCTGCATCTCTCACCCTGGCAAGCTGAACGCCCTGACCGTGGCCATGTGGCGCGGGCTGCGCGCTGCCATCGAAGGGCTCGACACCGCGCACACGCGTGTGCTCGTCGTACATGGTGAAGGGGGCGTGTTCGCCGCCGGCGGCGATATCGAGGAGTTCCCCGATTTCCGCTTCGACGAGGCGTTGCTGCGCCGCTTTCATGAAGAAGACGTCGCCCCCGCACTTCGGGCCCTGGTCGATTGCGACATACCGGTGCTCGCGCAGATCGAGGGCCCGTGCATCGGCGGCGGGCTGGAGATCGCCGCGTGCTGCGATATCCGCATCTGCGGCGCGGGCAGCCGGTTCGGCATCCCGATCGCCAAGCTCGGTTTTCCGCTAGCGCCGCTCGAGGCACAGTTCGTCGCACGCGTACTGCCGTTGCCGCTGCTGCGCGAACTTCTGCTCGAGGCGCGCCTGCTCGACGCCGCCGAGGCCCACGCACGCGGCATCGTCAACCGTGTCGTGCCGGATGCCGAGGTGGCGGCCGAAGTGCAGCGCAGCGCCGAGCGCATCGCCGCGCTGTCGCCGCAGGCGATGCGACTGAACAAGATCACCCTGCGCCAGCTGGCCACCCGCGGCATCGGCAACATCGAGGCCAGCGACCGCCTGGCGCACTACACCTACGCCGACTCGGCCGAGCACCGCGAGGGGCTGGCCGCCTTCATCGACAAGCGCCCCGCGCGCTTCACCCCATGAGAAACGAAAACCTGTTCGCTGCTCTGCGCGGCGCTTTCCCGGCCGACCTCGACGCCACCGCGATCGAGACCGCCGACGGCCCCGGCGCACCGCGCTTCTACACGTGGCGCGACATCGACCGCGCCACCGCGATGATCGCCAACCTGCTGCTGTCGCTCGACCTGCCCGAAGGGTCGCGTGTGGCATCGCAGACCGAGAAGTCGGTCGAGGCGTTGATGCTGTACCTGGGCGTGCTGCGCGCAGGCTATGTCTACCTGCCGTTGAATACGGCCTACCAGGCGGCCGAGATCGAATATTTCATCGGCAATGCCGAACCGGCCGTGGTGGTGTGTTCGCCGAAGAACTTTGCCTGGGTGAGCAAGATCGCCTTCAAGGCCGGCACGCGGAACGTCTTCACGCTCGGCGACGATCTGACGGGCAGCCTGCTCGAACGCGCTGCGGCGCAGAGCGACACGCACGAACCTGCGCAGCGCCACGCCAGCGACCTGGCCGCCATCCTGTACACCAGCGGCACCACCGGGCGGAGCAAGGGCGCGATGCTCACGCACGGCAACCTGCTGAGCAATGCACGCACGCTCAAGGCCTATTGGGGATGGCGCACGCCCGAAGAGGGAGGCGACGTGCTGATCCACGCGTTGCCGATCTTCCACGTGCACGGCCTGTTCGTCGCCAGCCACGGCGCGCTGCTCAACGGCAGCAAGATGATCTGGTTCGCCCGGTTCGACCCGAAGGCGACGATCGAGCGATTCGGCGAGGCGACCGTCTTCATGGGCGTGCCCACGCTGTACGTGCGCATGCTCGCCGAACCGTCGCTCACGCCGCAGGCCTGCGCCAACATGCGCCTTTTCATCGCCGGGTCCGCGCCGCTGCTGAAGGAGACCTTCGACGAGTGGATCGAACGCACCGGGCACACGATCCTCGAGCGCTACGGCATGAGCGAGACCACGATGCTCACGTCCAATCCCTACCACGCGAAAGACGGGGCACGCATCGGCGGCACCGTGGGCTACACGCTGCCCGGCGTCAAGCTGCGGGTACACGACGAGAAGGGGCTGGAGGTGCGTCGCGGCGACATCGGCGGCATCGAGGTCAAGGGCCCGAACATCTTCAAGGGCTATTGGCGTATGCCGGAGAAGACCGCCGAGGAGTTCACCACCGACCTCTGGTTCAAGACCGGCGACGTGGGCAAGATGGACGCCGACGGCCGCATCACGATCGTCGGCCGCAGCAAGGACCTGATCATCAGCGGCGGCTACAACGTCTACCCGGCCGAGATCGAGAGCTACATCAACGACATGCCCGGCGTGGCGGAGAGCGCCGTCATCGGCGTGCCGCACCCCGACTTTGGCGAGGGTGTGGTGGCCGTCGTCGTGCCCAAGCCGGGCGCGGCACTGGATGACAAGGCCATCGTCGCCCAGCTCAAGACGAAGATCGCGAATTTCAAGGTTCCCAAGCACGTGTTCGTCGTCCCCGACCTGCCCCGCAATGCGATGGGCAAGGTCCAGAAGAATCTGCTGCGCGAGCAGCACAAGGGCCTCTTTGCCGAGTGATGCAGCGCCCGACACCTGCCCGCGCTGCGGCTTGGCATTTCGCTGCGGCATGGGCGGCAGCGAGCCCTGTGCCTGCGCGGGCTTGAGTCTCGGTGCCCACCTGCAGGCGCAGCTGCGCCTGCGCCATGACGGTTGCCTGTGCGTGGAATGCCTGTGCGCACTTGCCGCCGGTGCACCGCTCGACAACGCCGATAAGGCCGACACACGGCCCCACACCGCAGCACAGGGATCCATTCCCACCGAACCTCGGGGGTTGAGCGATCCGGCGGTCGGCGCGACCATGCGCGCTTCCGCCCTGCCGGGCAATCCTCCGAGGAGCCAGACATGAAGCTTGCCACCTGCGCCATCGTCGCTGCATTTGCCGTCGGCGCGCCAGCCGCTCACGCGGCGATGCAGGTCTTTGCCGCGCCGCTCTCCGGCGCCGCCGAGTCGCCCCCCAACGCGTCCGCAGGCACGGGCACCGCGATGATCACCTACGACGACGTCGCCAGCACGCTGCGTGTCCAGGTGTCGTTCGCCGGTCTGACGGGCACGACGACGGCGTCGCATATCCACTGCTGCGTGGCCGTGGCAGGCGTCGGCAACGTTGGCGTGGCCACCGAACTGCCGCTGTTCACCGGCTTCCCCACCGGCGTGACCTCCGGCACGTATGACCACACCTTCGACGCGCTGGCCGCAGCCACCTACAACCCGTCGTTCGTGACCGCCCAGGGCAGTGTGGCCGGCGCACTGGCAGCCCTCGTCGGCGGAATGGGTGCCGGCACCGCATACCTCAACGTGCACTCGACCACCAATCCGGGCGGCGAGATCCGCGGGTTCCTGGCGCCGGTTCCCGAGCCCTCGACCTACGCCCTGATGTTGGTTGGCCTGGCCGCCCTGGGGGCTGCCGCACGCCGCCGCAACAGCTGATCCAATGACGCCGGGAGGCCCAAGCGGGCCTCCGCCGCAGCGTCGACCTGCGGCGCGTTGCGACCGCTCGTACCTTGGGTTGGAAACGTTGCGCGGGCCGAGGCCGCCGCGCGAGTGCCTCCGCTCATGTCCCCCGGCCTGGGCTGCGCCCAGCCCTCCTCCTTTTCTTCGCTGCGGCACCCGCCCGGCGTCCTCGGCCAGACACCGGGTGGGCGCGCCACCGTCGAACCGCCCACACGCATCTGATCAGGGTGGCGGGGCGTTCTCTGGAGCGAAGTAAAGGAGGAGGGTCGGCCGCAGGCCGGCCCGGGGGACATGAGCGCAAGAGAGCGCCCCGGCACCCTGATCCCGCACAA
>JAHECD010000024.1 GCA_024641945.1 Rubrivivax sp.
GTGGACTACGGCATCGGCGGCCAGTACCTGATCAGGCTTCTGGACCAGGCCGCTCGGTTCCGGGGCTACCCGGCTGCCGTCTGGACAGACAACGGGCCGGAGTTCACCAGCCGCGCCTTCATCGTCTGGGCACAAAGCCATGGCATTCGGCACGTCCTGATCGAGCCTGGGCGACCCATGCAGAACGGCTACATCGAGAGCTTCAACGGCCGCTTCCGCGACGAGTGCCTGAACGAGCACTGGTTCCAGACGCTGCACTAAGCGCGCCAAGAGATCGCGGAAGTTCCTACTTCTGAGCGGTGCTGAAACGTGTACAGGGTCATACTACTCCAGCGACGAACTTGGAACTGATCGTTCGCCAGGCGCTATGCATGCGGAAGGTTCTGTCTCCAGCGATAGCTTCGGGGACCTCTTAGAAGCTCGTCTGCGTGCGGTTGAACAACAACATCAACGAACCGAGATCCGTTATATCGCAACCGCTCGTTCATACTTGCGACGCAAGCGTTATTTTCACGGATCGATTAACAATGCTCGCGAAGTTGCAAAGACTACTAATTTTCGGCCTACTAAGTTTGACCGTTCTTTGGTTCAGCTATTTCGCCGCAAGAAGTGAAGTTCGCATCGCTATATTCGGTGTCCTGCTGATTATATTTGGACATGCATTCATTCTGACAGTTGAATTCCTTTGGATGATCGTAGCGAACAAGAAGGATGGAATATATCCGCCTCCTACTTGGCGACAAATCGTTCGGGCGTGGTGCGGAGAAATCATACATGCACCAATTGTTTTTTGCTGGCGGCAACCGTTTCGAAGCAATAAGTGGAAAGATGCAGTGAAATTAGGCCACAGGTCCAGGCGCGGCATTATCCTGGTGCACGGATTCGTTTGCAATAGAGGTCTGTGGAATCACTGGTATCCAGCACTTGCCAGTACTGATACGCCATTTCACGCCGTGAATCTGGAGCCTGTTTTCGGTTCGATTGACCTATATGTCTCTACTATCGAAACGGCAGTTCGATGGATGGAGCGAACCACGGGGCAGCCGCCTGTGGTTGTTGCGCACAGCATGGGTGGGCTAGCGGTTCGGAGGTGGTGGGTCGGAACACATGCCGACCGCCTGCATCATTTAATTACTATCGGAACTCCACACCAAGGGACACTTCTGGCCCGCTGGGCGAGTACCGAAAATACCCGGCAGATGCGCCGGGAAAGTTCTTGGCGAACAAACGAATTAGAAGCGTACGAGGATGCAACTCGCCATTCGCGCACCACATGTTTTTTCAGCACCTGCGACAATATTGTGTTTCCTGCATCAACTGCAACCATCCCAGGAGCGACCAACCGCCTCTTGAAGGGGGTCGCTCACGTACACATGGTCGACCGTGCCGAGCCGCTTGCAGAGGTGCTGCGCCGGACCCGCGATTGATGCCACCAGGTACAGCAAGCTGTTTCGGAAATCGCGCGAACACATATTTCGAACTCGATGCCCTGCTGTCGAAGGCGCACTGAGTCGCTGAGCAGGCACCTACGTACTTATAGCTGGACATCGCGGCGCCTCAAGATTGCCTGGTTCGACGCAGCTCCGAGCCTGTTCGTTGCAACGATCTAGATCGTGCCGGCCTCCGCTGCGAATGGCTTAGGCATCAATATCGCGAAGCAACTCCAATGTAGGCTCGGGTCCCAGGTGCAGAAGCTCAGCGATTTCGCGGACGTCGTCTGCAAGCGCGGCGCTGTCCCAACCCTCGGCCGTATGCCGCGCGAGGCGCACGGCGAGTCCCACGTTCCGGACCTGTGCCGAGTCGTTGTGCTGGCCGTCGTCTGTGATGCGGGCCAAGATGACGGGCAATTGCCAACGCACCATCAACGCATGCTGAAGCTCCGCCAAGGTCACATGCAGCAGCTGCCGCTGGATGTCGGCTGATCGCAGCGTCGAGTCTTCGCGCTGCCGGCGTGCTATTTCCTTTGCCAAAATCGGAGCGCGCCACCACAACAGAAGCTCCGCAAAATCGTGCAGCAGCGTAGCGCCATGGATAACAGCGGCATCGTGATCAAGACGCTGCACGGCAAACCCGATGGCAAAGTTCGCCGCGCGATGTATTCGCCGAAGGACCGAATTGAAGCCCTCGAGAGCGCGCTCATCCCCGGCGAGGCAATCCTCTACGGTGGTTTGCGGGCCAAAAAGCTTGAAGAACGGCGTGATTCCCAGCATCACCAGAGCCGAGGTGACTGTTTCAGGCTCGGTACCCTCTCGCCCGCGGCGAAGGCGGCCGACCAAGGAAAGCACCTTCACGGACATCAGTGGATCGAGGGCGATCGTCTGCGCCAGCATATGGGCATCAACGCCATCCTCGTTGGCGCGCATTTCCTCGATGGTGACTGCCGTGTCGGCGAGCACGGGAAGCAGTGTCACATCGAACTGGGCCATCCAACCTTGCAGGTCCCGTGGAGCGCGATCCATCGGTATGGCGGCGAAGGTGGCCGTATCCATGTGCGGAATCATGCAGTCGGTCGACGCAGGCAAGTCATTTCAGTCCTTATCGGCGGGCGCGGACTTGGCTTGAGCCAAGCCCGCGCCGCGGGAGCGCACGCGATCAGAGCCGCGTCACACCCTCCAACACACCGATACGAATGCCGTCGACATACAGAGCGCCTTCGGGGGCCCCTGCCTCCGCATGAAACTCGAAATGAGGCAAAGCCTCGGACGGTACAGCAGCAACATCCGATTCGCGCAGATGTCGTGCCAGAGCCGCCAGTACCGCGCTCGCGGTCTGTACGGCCCGTGCCGCCGCGCAGCGGACGCGGTCGACGGGACGGCTCGACGCCGGCAGCAACGTCCATTGGACAGGTTTGTTCATGTCGTTCTCCTTGGTCACGCGTTTGGCGTGGGTGGGGGCCGTATCTCGTTCAACTCGCCGCGCAGCGTCCGTGCTGCGGCCTGGCGCACACTGCGCTCGCACCGTCGGTGAGAGCCCGCGCGGCGGCGCATGGTCGGCGCCACGAGTGGGTTTCTTGGCCGAGGCGCCTTCTTCTTTTGTCGGGTCATTCGATTGCTCTCCACTTCCATCTCTCCTCGTCTCGTAAGGCACCCCAAACGGCAGCGGCCCGGGGGCTTGCGCTTCCCGGGCCGCGGAGGGAGTCATGTGCGTACTGTGGAATCAGTAGCCACTACCCCTCAAGCCCAGGCCATTGCAGACCGCCCCACATGCCACTGCGAAAGACATGCGGCACGCGCCGACGTTTCGATGAAACAGGGTCAATGTCAACTCCAGTTGCTGGGGGCGGCGCGCCGATGATGGAAGGGCGCCGGACGTCGCTCTCTAGCCATAGCCGCATCGCCCGTGATGGGGGAAGGGGCAACACATCAAGAGAACTTGGTTCAATGATAAACAAACATTTCTCTTGCGCAAGTCAACTTGCCCCCCTAGATCGCGATCGTGGTCCATGCGCCACACGTGGCTTCCTTGCCTGGGCTACCTTCTGCGCTTCAGCGGAGCGACACCCTTCTGGGTCTGCTCCCAAAGCGAAGGTGCCTCGTGCGTCGGTGCACCCCTGGGGCTGGAGGCGGCAGGTGGCGCGAGCACTTCGCCGAGCAGATCCAGCAATCGGGTTCGTGCACGTTGGGGGTGGCGCCGGTAGTAACTGAGTACGAGCCCAACGATGAACCGTTCGTCGTCGTCGCGTGGTGTGCTGCTCGTGTCCGGCGGCGCTGCTTCCAAAGGAACCTGGGACGCAAAGTGCGGCGCGTCCGCGTGGGTGTGCGGGTGGTCCATCCATCCCGCAGGTTTTTGGTTGCGATTTTCGAATTGCCGCGCGAGACGCTCGCCAATCTGGCGCGTGCGGCTCTTGATTTGGCTCCAGTAGCTCGGCTGGATCAGAACCTTTTCTGCAAACCGCCTTTCGAGGCCTCGCAACGTTGCAGCATCGGCGTGTTTGACCGTCTGGGTGACGAACTCATCGAACAACGCCATGGCGTTATCGAATCGAATCTGGGCGAGGTCAGGTGCGCCGGAGCTGGGTTCAGACATGGCGCGATGATAAAGGTGCGATGACGGCGGGCCGGAATCGCGCCTGCCCCTACCATTCGCCCATGGACGCAGCCAATCGTCGACCACGCGAGGTGACATTGCCGCATGGTGAGGACCTCCCCGCGCTGGGGATCGGCACCTGGCGGATGGGCGAGGAGTCCGCGCGCGCGGCGGCCGAGGTCGCCGCGCTTCGCATGGCGCTGGACATCGGCTATCGCGTGATCGATACCGCAGAGATGTACGGGGCAGGCGGCGCGGAGTCGGTTGTCGGCGATGCCGTGCGCGAGGCGATCCGTGCAGGCCTCGCGCGGGAGGCGCTGTACATCGTATCGAAGGTGTTGCCTGAACATGCGGACATCGCAGGCACGATCGCGGCGTGCGAAGCGAGCCTGCGACGCCTCGGACTCGACCAGATCGACCTTTACCTGCTGCACTGGCGCAGTGGCGTCCCGCTGAAGGACACCATCGATGCTTTCGAGATCCTCCAGCGGCGAGGCTGGATCCGGCATTGGGGCGTCAGCAACTTCGACATCGACGACATGCGGGATCTGCTCAGCGCGCCGGGCGGCGCTGCGTGCAGCACCAACCAGGTCTGGTATTCGCTCTCGCAGCGTGGCGTCGAGTTTGACCTCCTGCCATGGCAGCGGGTCCATCAGATGCCTTTGATGGCCTATTGCCCCATCGACCAGGGCGCGCTGGCTGATCATCCGGCTCTTCGCAAGGTGGCGGAGCGCCATCAGGCCACGCCGGCGCAGATCGCACTCGCCTGGTTGATGACACAGCCCGGCGTCATGGCGATTCCGAAGGCCGCCCATGCCGTGCACTTGCGGCACAACTGGCAGGCTGGGCACGTGCGGCTGACGTCGGTGGATCTGGCGGAACTGGATCGCCATTTCCCACCGCCTGCGCGCAAGGCGCCGTTGGCCATGCGATGAGCAAGGTGGCCACGATGATGGCAGTTCGTGGGTGGATGCAGGCGGCGGGTCTGTCGCTCGGCATGGTCGTCGTGCCGGCAAGCCAGGCGGCGGAACGAGCGATCGACAAACAGGTGGTCGTCGATGCGACGCTCGATCAGGTCTGGGACGCCTGGACGACCCGCGAAGGCATCGTCAGCTTCTTCGCGCCGGATGCACGTATCGAGCCGCATGTCGGTGGTGCGTTCCAGATCTACATGGATCCCGGCGCGCCTGCAGGGAGCAAGGGCGCAGACGAGATGCGATTCCTGGCCTTGCAGCCGAAAAAGATGATTTCCTTCGACTGGAATGCGCCGCCCCAACTGGCCGAGGTCAGGGCGCAGCGTACTTTCGTCATCGTGCGATTCGAGCCGGTGACCGAGCACACCACGCGCGTCTTCCTGCATCACACGGGCTGGGGCGACGGTGGCGAGTGGGACAAGGCGTATACGTATTTCGACAAGGCTTGGGGTGGCGTACTGACCAACCTGGCAAAGCGCTTCGACAAGGGGCCGCAGGACTGGTCCGAGTGGCTGCGCCAGCTCGACGCGTGGCGCGCGCAGGCCGCCAAGGCCGCCGCCCAGAAGCAGCCTTGATACGTGGCAAGGTTGCGGTGCCGTGCTGCCGCACCGTGGCCGCCGGCGGAGGCCCTGTGCTTTTAGCGCACGGTCCGCCGTGAGCGGCAAGCCGTCCCGACCCCGACCATCGCAACGAAACGCGGCTCAGTCTTCGTCGCGCACCTTGTACTCGCCGATCAGTTGCAGCTGCACGTTCGGCGGAACGGCGTCGTAATGCGACAACTCGATCGAGTAGCGCCCCTGTCCGGCCGTCATCGCATTCAACCGTGACTGGTAACCCGTCAACTCGGACATCGGCACCTGTCCTCGCACGAGCATCGAGCCGGCCGCCCCGTTGGCCGTTCCGCTGACCAGCCCGCGCTTGGACGACAGGTCGCCCGTGATGTCCCCCATCGCGCTGTCGGGGGCAGCGATCTCGATATGCACGACGGGTTCGAGGACGATTGGGCGCGCTTCCCGAATCGCTGCCATGAACGCCTTGCGGCCGGCGGTGACGAAGGCAATCTCCTTGCTGTCCACGCTGTGGTGCTTGCCGTCGTAGACCGTGACCTTCACGTCGACCACCGGGTAGCCCGCGATGGCACCCTGCGCAAGCACCTCGCGCACCCCCTTTTCCACGGCGGGGATGTACTGGCTCGGAATCACGCCCCCCTTGACCTGATCGACGAATTCGAAGCCCGCGCCGCGCGGCAATGGCTCGACACGAAGATAGACCTCGCCAAACTGGCCGGCGCCCCCGGTCTGCTTCTTGTGCCGGTGGTGGCCCTCGGCCGGCGCCGTCACTGTCTCGCGGTAAGCGATGCGCGGCGGCGCGGTGTCGACCTCGAACTTGTAAACGTCGCGCAGCCGTTCGAGCAGGATACGAAGATGCAGTTCACCCAGCCCGTAGACCACGGTCTCGTTCGTCGTCGCCACGTGCTCGACCTTCAGACAAGGGTCCTCGTCGACGAGTTTGGTCAGAATCTCCCACATGCGCTGCTCGTCGCCATGTCGCTTGGGGCTGATCGCCAGCCCGTGCACCGGCACCGGAAAATCGAGCGGCTTGAGGTGGATGTGATCGTCCTCCGCGGCGTCGTGCAGCACGGCGTCGAAGTGGATCTCGTCGACCTTCGCCACCGCCGCGATGTCGCCCGGCACGGCAGTCGCGACCTCGACGAGGTTCTTGCCCTGCAGCATGAACAGATGCCCGACCTTGAACGGCTTGCGCCCGTCGCCGATGTAGAGCTGGCTGTCTTTCGTCACAGTGCCTTGATGGACGCGGAAGACGCCCATGCGGCCGACATAGGGGTCGACCGTGACCTTGAAGACGTGGGCCAGCACGTGCTTGTCTGCGACCGGATCGGCGTGCATCGGTTGCGCGTCGGCACCCTCGCCGCGCAGGAAATCCGGCGCGTTGGCCTCGGCCGGATTCGGCAGCAGACGCACGATGACGTCGAGCAGTTCGGCCACGCCGGCGCCGGTGCGTGCGGAGACGAAACACACGGGGATCAGGTGCCCCTCGCGCAGCGCCTGCTCCAGCGGCGCGTGCAGTTCGGTGGCATCGATGTCGCCGTCGTTCAGGTAACGGTCGACAAAGTCCGCATCGACTTCCACGACCTGCTCGACCAGCGCGCGGTGCGCCGCGTCGACGGAGCCGAAGTCGGAATGCCCGCTGCGGTTGAAAAAGCAATCCACGACCTGCGTACCGTCGGCATCGGGCAGGTTCAGCGGCAGGCACTCCTTGCCGAACGTGGCCTGGATCTGTGCCAGCACCCCTGCCAGATCGACACCCTGGGCATCGATGCGATTGACGATGATGATGCGGTCGAGTTGGCGCGAAGCGGCGTACTCCATCATCCGCACGGCTGTCGACTCGACGCCGGCGGCCGCATTGATCACGATGGCGGCGGTCTCTACCGCCTCCAGCGCGGGCAGGCTCTGACCCAGGAAGTCGGGCGCGCCGGGCGTATCGATGAAGTGGATGCGCGTGTCGGCGTAGGTCAGGTGCATCACTGCAGCGTTCAACGAATGCTGCATTCGGCGCTCCAGCGGATCGTTGTCGCTCACGGTCGTGCCGCGGTCGAGGCTGCCTGCGGCGCCGATCACGCCCGCCTTCACCAGCAGCGCCTCGGCCAGGCTGGTCTTGCCGGCAGCCGCGGGACCGACGAGGGCGAGGGTGCGGATGGCGGCAATGCCGCCGGCCTCTGGGCTTGACATGGTGGGTCTCCTTGTCGCGCGGCACGTGGGCCACACGGTGGTCGGGTGGGTGGAAAGCAGGCTCGAAACGGCGTCACCACCCTGTCCGAGGTTGTGCCACACGGGACTCAACTCTTCGGCGGGTGCACCGGGCCAGCCTACGCCGACGCCTCGCACGGCACAAGCAGGGCGGAGCGACCGTTTGCCCTAGGTCAAGCGCTGCACTGCGGGCAGACAGACGCCCGCCCCGACGCCACGGTGGGCGCTTCGAGAGCTGCGCTCCTGTGCCCTACTGGAACGCCACTTCCGCAAAGCTCCGGAGCTTGCGGCTGTGCAGCTGATCGAGCCGCTGTGCGCGCAGCAGCTCCATCGCGCGCAGACCGATGCGCAGGTGCTGGTCGACGCGTTCGCGGTAGAAGGTGTTGGCCATGCCCGGCAGCTTGATCTCGCCGTGCAGCGGTTTGTCGCTCACACACAGCAACGTGCCATAAGGCACGCGGAAACGGAAACCGTTGGCCGCGATGGTGGCGCTTTCCATGTCGAGCGCGACCGCGCGGCTCTGGCTGAACCGCTGCTCGGGGCCCGGGTGTGGCAGCAATTCCCAATTGCGGTTGTCGGTGGACGCCACCGTGCCGGTACGAAGAATCCCCTTGAGTTCCCAGCCCGACAGCTGCGTCACGTCGGCCACGGCCTGCTCGAGCGCGACCTGGATCTCCGCCAGCGCCGGGATCGGCACCCACAGCGGCAACTCCTCGTCGAGCACATGGTCCTCGCGCACGTAACCGTGCGCCAGCACATAGTCGCCCAATTGCTGCGTATTGCGCAGGCCGGCGCAATGTCCCAGCATCAGCCACGCATGGGGCCGCAGCACGGCGATGTGGTCGGTGATCGTCTTGGCATTCGCCGGCCCGACACCGATGTTGACCATCGTCACGCCGCTGCCGTCCGGCCGCACCAGATGGTAGGCCGGCATCTGTGGCAGGCGCGGAGGCGGCGCCCCAAGCGCGTCACCGGGCTCGGCCGGCAACCCTGTACGTCGCGTGATGACGTTGCCCGGCTCGACGAACGCCACATATTCGCAGGCCGGATCGGCCATCAATGTGTGCCCGAGCTTGATGAACTCGTCGATGTAGAACTGGTAGTTCGTGAAGAGCACGAAGTTCTGGAAGTGCTCGGGCACGGTGCCCGTGTAATGGCGCAGCCGGTGCAGCGAGTAGTCGACACGCGCGGCCGTGAACAGCGACAGCGGGTGCGGCACGCCGGCGGCGGGCTCGAACGTGCCGTTGGCGATGCCGTCGTCCATCGCGGCCAGGTCGGGCAGATCGAACAGGTCACGCATCAGCAGGCGACGCTCGGCGCCGAGGGTGCCTTCGAGGTGGTCGCCCTCGGCCAGCGAGAAGTGCACCGGGATCGGTTGCGTGCTCGTGCCCACCTCGAGCGAGACGCCGTGGTTCTTCAGCAGAAGGCGGAACTGCTCGCGGTAATAGCCGGCAAAGAGGTCCGGTCGCGTCAGCGTCGTCTCGTAGGTGCCGGGTCCGGCGACAAATCCGTAGGCCTTGCGCGAATCGCGCCGCGCCACGGTGTCCACGCGCACGCGCACGAACGGGTAGAAGGCACGCACGTGCTGGCCGTCGTCGTTGCCGGCGACGAAATGCTGCAACGCCGACCGCAGGTGGTCCACGCTGCCCTGGTAGATGGCCTGCACCTGTGCAAATGCGGCGTCGGCATCGTCGAACCGCGCGGGGGCGATGAACAGGGGCAGCGAAGTCATGGGGGCTCTTTCCGTCGTCGTTCCTGGGCTGGAGTCGACGATTGTCGGTTCACCCGACAGACGCCGCCCGCCGGACCACCTGCAAGGCCGCCGGCAGCACGCGAACTCGCCATGCATGTGCCATGCCTGCCGACTCGCCGTCGCCGGCCAATGGCACGGGCACGCCACACGCGGCACGCATCTCGACAAACGGACACGTCATGACACGGGCGTGGCTGAGGTGACGCCCGGCCAGCAGGCGGGGGAGCATCGCCAGCGTGCCTGCGCGCCCGAAGCGGCCGGCAATCAACAGGTCGAGGCGGCCATCGTCGATGCGCGCGTGTGGTACGGCCGGCATGCCGCTGCCGAAAGTCGGCGTATTGAGCACCGAGGCAAACAATGCCGGGCCGGCGTGGATCGGTGCGCCATCCAGTTCCACGCGCATGGGCCAGTTGCACAACGCTGCCAGCTCGCCCATGGTGGCCCAAAGGTAACGCGGCAATCCGCGCAATACGGCGGGCCCGCGCAGCGCACGCTCGCCCACTGCAGAATCGAAGCCCGCGGTAAAGCTGCTCGCAAACAGCGTGCGCCGGCCGTCCGCCACACATTCCCCGAGGTCCATCGGTCGGGCGGTTGCGTGCAGGCCATGGTCGAGCGCCGCTTTCCAGTCGAGCCCCGCCAAGCCAAGCGCACGGGCCGTATCGTTTCCGCTGCCCACTGGCACCAGGGCGAGCTCGCAGCGCGCTTCCACCAGAGCCGGCAGCATGCGGTGCACGGTGCCGTCTCCCCCTACGAGCACGACACGCTTGGGCAGCGGCGCCTGCATGAGCAGCGCGCCCGCCCGATCGATGCTATCGACGGCATGACAGTGCACCCCCGGTGCGGCCTGCCCGAGCCACTGCACGATGGCCCGATGCAATCGCTGCGCGCGCCCACCGCCGGCACGCGGGTTCAGCAGGACCAGGGTCGAAGCGGCCTTTGGCATCGCCGGATTCTCCACGGCGCCGCCTGCGACACTGTGCGCCATGACCCAACTTCTGCCCGAGGTGCCTCCGGCCAACTGGTCCACTTTGCCCGTCGCGACCTGCAATCTGCTCAACCTGGCGTTGCCCGGGCGGGTCTTCTACGACGGACAACCGGCCTACGATGACGCCGAGCACGACCGCAAGGTCGAGTGGCTGGGGAGCATGCTGGCGCGCATGAACGCCGACATCGTGGGCTTCCAGGAAGTCTGGGACGAGCCTGCGTTGAAGTCGGCCGTGGCGCGCAGCGGCCTGCGTTATGCCCACGTGCTGGCGCCCGGTGCCGAGACCGGCGCCGTGGGAACGCCGCGGGTCGGGCTGGCCACGCGCTTGGCCGTGGAGAACGTCGAATCGGTGCAAGACTTTGCGCCCGAGGAGCAAGTCGTCGTGCCTGAAATCGGTGTGCATGCGCGGTTCGAGCGGCCGGTGCTGAAGGCCACGCTGCGCCCGCGGCACGGCCCTGTCCTTCATGTGCTCGTGGCGCACCTGAAGAGCAAGCGACCCAAGTACCTGCAGGACGCAGCGGGCAACCCGATCGAGGATCGCGACAACCCGGTCATCACGGTGCGCGCCACCTTGCGCTCGCTGATGATGCGCGCCGCCGAATCGGCGGCCCTGCGCGGGCTGGTGCTGCGCCTGATCGCGCGTACCCGCGAACCGCTCGTGCTGCTGGGCGACATGAACGACGGCCCGCACTCGGTGACGAGCCAGATGATCGCGGCGACGCAGGCAGTGGCCTACGACCGCCAGGCCCGTGACGTCGCCCTTTTCCATGCCTGGGACGTACAGACCGAGCCTGCGCTCAAGCGCGACATGGCCTACTCGCATATTTTCCAGGGCTGGCCCGACCTGCTTGACCAGATCTGGGTGAGCGAGGAGTTCGTCGGTGGCTCGAAGTACGCCCTCGGCGACGTTCGCCGCGTCGAGGTCTTCAATGATCACCTGCACGAAAGCCGCGAACGCTGGCGAAGTGACCACGGCTTCGTGCGCGCGCTTCTGCGCCTGCGGGTCGATCGCGTGCCATCGGATTGACAGAAGACAACGCGGGCCAATGCCGGGGCGCGGAGCATCGCATCAGGGCGGGCCCACCGGGCCCGCGGAATCTGAGGAGACCGATCATGTCCGTCAGGAATGTCGCCGCTGTGGCCGGCTTGCTGGGATCTGCCATGGGGGCTCTGGCCCAGGCACCTGCGGCGACGCACACCATCCGCGTGCTTACCCCGGAGGCGGCTCAGAAGGCCGTCCTGGCCGCACTGGCCGATTGCAGGCGGCGTGGGTTCCAGGTGGCCGTGGCGGTGGTCGACCGTTCAGGGGTCGCGCAGGCCCTGATTCGCGACCGCTTCGCTGGTGCACACACACCCGATGTCGCCACCGACAAGGCCTGGACGGCGGTGAGTTTCCGTACCGACACGACCGAACTCGCCCGCACCACGCAGCCGGGCCAGGCATCGTCCGGACTGCGCAGCGTGCCCCGCTTCACGGCCGTGGGGGGTGGCGTGGTGATCCAGGCCGCGGGTTCGGTCATCGGCGGGCTGGGCGTCTCGGGTGCGCCGAGCGGAGAGTCCGACGAGGCATGCGCAAAGGCGGGGCTGGCCAGCGTGCAGGACGAACTCGAGCTCTAGCGTGCACGGCGCGCCTGCACGCAGGCGTGCCATGGTCGGGCTGTGCGACAGTGCGGGCATGAAGGTTTCTGCATGGCACCGCGCGGTGCGGGCTGCAAGTCTGCTCGCTGCGGTGATGGGCGCCGACACATCCGCCTTTGCGGCCGATGACGGCGATTTCGCACGCTGCCTTTCCGAGCTGCGGCCAATGGCCCAGCGCGAAGGGGTCGACGCGGCCGTCTTCGCCAAGATGACTGCGGCGTTGCAGCCTGACCCGTCGGTCATCGACCTGCTCGACAACCAACCCGAGTTCAAGACGCCGATCTGGGACTACCTGGCTTCGCTCGTCGACGACGAGCGGGTCGCCGATGGCCGTGCCGCACTGGCGCAGTGGCGAACGGTGCTCGACGACGTGCAGCGTCGTTTCGGTGTCGACCCAGCCACGGTGGTGGCCGTCTGGGGCGTGGAAAGCAACTTCGGACGCAGCTTCGGCAAGCGCCCGATCGTGGCGTCGCTTGCGAACCTGTCGTGTTTTGGCCGCCGCCAGGCGTATTTTCGGGGCGAGCTCTTCAGCGCCATGAAGATCGTCCAGCGTGGCGACGTGCCGGCGGATGCGATGGTGGGGTCGTGGGCCGGCGCTTTCGGGCACACCCAATTCATGCCGTCGACCTACCTGCGCCTGGCGGTCGATTTCGATGGGGATGGTCGGCGCGATCTGGTCGGCAGCATTCCCGATGCGCTGGCATCGACCGCCAATTTTCTCGCCCGCGGCGGCTGGCACGCCGGCGAGCCCTGGGGCTATGAGCTCCGGTTGCCCAAAGGCTTCGACGCCGGCATGGCGGGCCGGCGCAATCGGCGGGCACTTTCCGAGTGGGCGTCGCGTGGCGTGCGGCGTGTGAACGGCGATGCACTCGACGGCCCCGCCGCGGGCGCCGCCGTGCTGCTGCCGGCCGGGGCCAATGGACCGGCGTTCATCGTGTTCAGGAATTTCGATGCGATCTATGGTTACAACGCCGCAGAAAGCTATGCGCTCGCGATCGCCCACCTGGCCGACCGCCTGCGCGGCGGCGGCGCATTCGAAACAAGCTGGCCGACCGACGACCCCGGGCTGTCGCGCGTCGAGCGGCGCGAGTTGCAGCGGCTGTTGCTCGAGCGCGGGCACGCCATCGGCGAGGTCGACGGCGTGCTGGGCGCGGCGTCGCGCGCGGCCATCAAGGTCGAACAGCAACGCCTCGGATTCAACGTCGACGGCCGCGCCGGACAGAAACTGCTCCATCAACTGCGCGGCCCGTCGTAGCTGATGTTCGTCTGGACATAGCCGCTGGCTGCTTCCGCTGGTGGGGCCTCGACCCCCACACGAACTCAACCGTCGGATTCGTGGGCTGACGGAGGGGCCGAGGCGGCCAGCTGGACCTGCTTGCGTCCCGAGCACTTGGCCTCGAGCAGTGCCGCGTCGGCAGCGAGCAGCAGGGCCGACGCACCGCCCGGCACGCACAAGGTATCGCTCACGCCCGCCGAGAAGGTTTGTGGTTCGAGGGGAACGCCCGCGAGGGTCGTGCTCTCGTCGCGCCAGCGGCGCAGCAGCCCGAGGACCTTGCGGCGGGCCGTGCGAGCGTCGGTGTGTGGCAGCAGCATGCAAAACTCTTCGCCACCCCAGCGGCAGGCCAGATCGCTCTTGCGGCAGTAACGCGCGAGCAGCCGGCCGAAGCCGGCCAGCAGGCGGTCACCGGCGTCGTGCCCGTGGTTGTCGTTGATGGCCTTGAACCAGTCCAGATCGATCATCACGGCGGCGAGCGGCTGGCCGTCCCGTTGCGCCATCGACAGCATGGCCGGCACCACATCGTTCAGGTGGCGGCGGTTGAACAGCCCGGTCAGCTCGTCGCGCGTCGCCAGCTCGCGCAGCGCCGCCTGCAGCGACTGCACCTCCTGCATCTTTCTGGACAGCGCCAGGTTGGCCGCCTCCAGCTCGGCCCGCGCGCGCTCGGTGGCTCGCCGGCGTGCGTCGTTTTCTTCGAGCTTGTGCTGCAGGCGCAGCAGTTCGGTCTGCAGTGCGGCCGCCTGGTAGCGGGCGCGCGACGCCAGTTCGGCGCGCTCCACGTGCAGGCGCTGCCAGACGCGCATGGAGTCGAGCGCCGCGGCAGTACGCCCCATCTGCTCCTGCAGCCGGGAAAGCGTCAACCAGTACAGGCAGCGTATGCGCAGGCTGGATCCTTCGGCGCCGCCCTCGCGGCCATCGTCGGCCCAACCCTGCGCTTCTCGCAGCGCCATCAGCGCGTGCGAGAGATCGCCGCGCAGCGATTCGCGCAACGCTTCCGCCACCGCCAGCTCGAGATGCTCGTCGGGGATCGGCGCGCGCTCGATGGCCAGCGCGCGGTCGACCAGGTCGCTCCCCAGCGCCTGCTCGCCGGCCTGCAACGCCGCCACGGCCAGGGTCTCGAAATGCGCGGCCATCGTGCCGCGCCCGCTGGCATCGGCAGGCAGGTTGCACACGGCCCGCACGTCGGGCAAGGCCTCGCTTGCGCGCCCGAGTTCAGTCAGGCAGATGACCCGGTTGATCAGCAGGACGCTGTGCAGGCGAGGGTTGTGATTCCTGACCACGCGCTCGATGCCCTGGTCGATGTGGCGCAGCGCCTCGTGGTAGTCGCCGAGCTGCAAGAGCTCATGTGCGATGTTGCAATGGAGCACCGCGTCGTAGCCGTGGCTGCGGCCGCGGCGCGAATCGCGCAGTGCCTCGAACATGTAGGCAAAGGCCTGTTCCGACCGGCCTTCGGCCGAATAGCAGCCTGCGATGATGTTGAGCAGCACGCTGCGCTGCTCGTGCTTGAGGCGCTGCAGGCCCTCATCGCGCAGCGGCAGCACACGCTCCACCGCCTCGCGGAACCGGCCGGCTCGCCACAGTGCCCGCGCGAGGCCGGCACCGGCGAGCACGATACCGGCGCGCTCCTCGACGGCGGCAAAGCCCTGCCGAGCCAGCTCGAGTTCATGCTCTGCCTGCCCCGGCGTGGCGAAATAGAGCAGGTGAAAGCCACGTGCCAGCCGTGCCCATGCCTCCGCCGAGGCATCGTTGGCGGACTGCGCCAGCGTCAGCGCGCGGTCGGCCAGCGTGATGGCTCTGGCGGAATCCTCGTGCAGCAACCCCCAAGCTCGGCGCGCCAGGCGCATGGCGTCGGTGGAGGACGTTCGCGCCATATCCATGGGCCCGATTATCGTCGCCGGCAGCCGCGGCACCCACCGGGCCGGACGAGGGGGCGGGCGTGTTCGGCGCGCAGGCCAGACGGGCTACATGCTGCGCCGGTATTGGCCGCCAACCTCGAACAGCGCCGTGGTGATCTGCCCCAGCGAGCAGCATCGGACCGCGTCCATCAGGACCTCGAAAACGTTGCCGTTCTCGATCACGGTCTGCTGCAGGCGTTTCACCATGGCCGGCGACTCGCTCGCGTGGCGCGCGTGGAAGTCGGCCAGGCGCTTCAGCTGCGACTGCTTCTCGTCCTCGGTCGAGCGTGCGAGCTCGATGTGCTCCGGCACCGGCTCGCCATGCGGGTTGCGGAAGGTATTGACGCCGATGATGGGGTACTCGCCGGTGTGCTTGAGCATCTCGTAGTGCATGCTCTCTTCCTGGATCTTGCTGCGCTGGTAGCCGGTTTCCATGGCGCCGAGCACCCCGCCGCGCTCGGCGATCCGCTCGAACTCGCCCAGGACCGCTTCCTCGACCAGCTCGGTCAACTCGTCGATGATGAACGAGCCCTGATTCGGGTTCTCGTTCTTCGCCAGGCCCCATTCGCGGTTGATCACGAGCTGGATCGCCATGGCGCGGCGCACGCTTTCGTCGGTCGGCGTCGTGATCGCCTCGTCGTAGGCATTGGTGTGCAGGCTGTTGGCATTGTCGTAGGTCGCGATCAGTGCCTGCAGGGTCGTGCGGATGTCGTTGAAGGCGATCTCCTGCGCGTGCAGGCTGCGGCCGGAGGTCTGGCAGTGGTACTTGAGCTTCTGGCTGCGCTCGTTGGCACCGTAACGGTCGCGCATCGCGGTGGCCCATATGCGGCGTGCGACACGGCCGATGACGGTGTATTCCGGGTCCATGCCGTTGCTGAAGAAGAAGCTCAGGTTGGGCGCGAAATCGTCGATGTGCATGCCGCGCGCGAGATAGGCCTCGACGAAGGTGAACCCGTTGCTCAGCGTGAACGCGAGCTGGCTGATCGGGTTCGCGCCGGCCTCGGCGATGTGATATCCGCTGATGCTGACCGAGTAGAAGTTGCGCACGTCGTGGTGGACGAAATATTGCGCGATGTCGCCCATCACCTTGAGAGAGAACTCGGTCGAGAAAATGCAGGTGTTCTGTCCCTGGTCTTCCTTCAGGATGTCGGCCTGTACCGTGCCACGCACGTTGGCCAGTGTCCATTCGCGGATCTTGGCGGCTTCGGTATCGGTCGGCTGCCGCCCGTTGTCGAGCGCAAATTTCTCCAGCTGCTGGTCGATCGCCGCGTTCATGAACATCGCCAGGATGCTCGGCGCCGGGCCGTTGATCGTCATGCTCACGCTGGTGTTCGGCGCGCACAGGTCGAAGCCCGAATACAGCACCTTCAGGTCGTCGAGCGTGGCGATGCTGACGCCCGAGTTGCCGACCTTGCCGTAGATGTCCGGCCGCGGATCGGGGTCGTTGCCGTACAGCGTGACCGAGTCGAAGGCCGTGCTCAGCCGCTTCGCCGGCATGCCTTCGCTCACCAGCTTGAAGCGCTTGTTTGTGCGGAACGCGTCGCCCTCGCCGGCGAACATGCGGGTCGGGTCTTCGTTCTCGCGCTTGAAGGCGAAGACGCCGGCGGTGTACGGGAAGCTGCCAGGCACGTTCTCCAGCAACAGCCACTTCAGCAGTTCGCCGTGGTCTTCGTACGGAGGCAGGGCAACCTTGCGGATCTTGTTGCCGCTCAGCGTGGTGTGCACGAGCGCGGTGCGCAACTCCTTGTCGCGGATCTTCACGACGTACTCGTCGCCGGCGTAGGCCCTCTTCATATCGGGCCACATCGCGAGCAGCTTCTTCGCCTGCGGATCGAGATTTGCCTCGCGCTGCTCGGCCAGGTTGATCGCCGCCTCGGCCGCCTTGGGTTTGTCCGGCTTGCCGACGGCAAGCATCGCGGCTGCGGCGCGCAGTTGCTGGATCTCGCGCGCGAGCGCTGCCTGATCCCTTGCGCGGCGCTTGTAGCCACGCACGGTATCGGCGATGTCGGCGAGGTACCGCACGCGCGAGCCCGGCACGATGGGGGTCTGGTGTGTGCTGTGCCGCGTGTTCACGCGAGGCAGCCGGCCCTCGGTCGTCTTCAGGCCGAGCGCGTTCAGGCGCGGCAGCAGCGCCTGGTAGAGCGCCGTCACGCCGTCGTCGTTGAAGCGGCTGGCTATGGTGCCGAAGACCGGCATCTCGTCCGGCGGGCTCGTGAAGGCCGACTTGTTGCGCTGGACCTGCTTGGCCACGTCGCGCAGTGCATCGCTCGCGCCCTTGCGGTCGAACTTGTTGATCGCCACGAATTCGGCGAAATCGAGCATGTCGATCTTCTCGAGCTGGCTCGCGGCGCCGAACTCCGGCGTCATCACGTACATCGGCACGTCCACCAACGGCACGATCGCCGCGTCGCCCTGGCCGATGCCCGAGGTCTCGACGACGATGAGGTCGAACCCTGCCGCCTTGCAGGCGGTCACCACGTCGGGCAAGGCCTGGCTGATCTCGCTGCCGAAATCGCGCGTGGCCAGGCTGCGCATGAAGACGCGCGCCGCGCCCGGCGCGCCGGCGGCGGCGCCGGATTCGCTCCAGGGCGCGATCGCGTTCATCCGGATCCGGTCGCCGAGCAGCGCGCCGCCGCTCTTGCGCCGGCTCGGGTCGATCGAAATCACGGCGATACGCAAGGCGTCGCCCTGGTCCAGCCGGATGCGGCGGATCAGCTCGTCGGTCAGCGAGGACTTGCCGGCGCCACCCGTGCCCGTGATGCCGAGAACGGGAACCGTTGCGTTTGCCGCTGCCGCGGCCATCGATGCCCTCAGGTCTTCTTCGGCTGCGCCGTTTTCCAGCGCCGTGATGGCTTGCGACAACGCGCGCCATGCGGCATCCGTGTGGCCCTGCAACGCGGTCGCGTTCTTCGGTGCGTGCGACGACAGATCGTGGTCGCAGCGCATCACCATCTCGCCGATCATGCCGGCCAGGCCCATGCGTTGGCCGTCTTCCGGGCTGTAGATGCGCGAGACGCCATAACCCTGCAGGTCGCGGATTTCCGCCGGCACGATCACCCCGCCGCCACCGCCGAAGACCTGCACATGTGCGCCGCCGCGTGCACGCAGTAGGTCGACCATGTACTTGAAATATTCAACGTGCCCGCCCTGGTAGCTGCTGATGGCGATGCCCTGCACGTCCTCCTGCAGGGCGGCGGTGACGACTTCGTCGACCGAGCGGTTGTGGCCGAGGTGGATGACCTCGGCGCCCATGCCTTGCAGGATGCGCCGCATGATGTTGATAGCGGCGTCGTGGCCGTCGAACAGCGAGGCCGCGGTGACGAAGCGCACCTTGTGCGTCGGGCGGTACTCGGCGAGGGCCTTGAATTCGGCGGAAAGGTCGGTCATGGCAGAGCTCGTTCGGTTGGCAGGCGTGCGGTCGATTGACGTTTACGTCAACGTCAACCGGAATGATGCCACCCACGCCTGACATGCGGTCGGCGCGCCGTTCGGCGCAGGTCGTGGTTAACCCGCGGCGGAGAGCCGATACCATCGGCACCACACGACACCGCGCCATGAGCTTTCTCGCCATCGACATCGGCAACACGCGCCTGAAGTGGGCGCAATACGCCTCGCCGCAGCCCGGCGCGGCCGTGCTCGCGCATGGCGCCGCCTTCCTGGAAACCATCGACGGGTTGGCCGACGGCGATTGGAAGGGTCTCGTTTCGCCGCACGAGGTGCTCGGCTGCAATGTCGCCGGCGATGCGGTGCGCCGCCGGGTCGAGGAGCAACTCGAACTCTGGGACGTGAGCCCTCGATGGGTGGTCTCCAGCGCCAAGGCCGGCGGCGTGACGAACGGCTACGACAACCCGGGGCGCCTGGGCGCCGACCGCTTTGTCGCGCAGGTCGGTGCGCGCTGGCATGTGCTGAACAGCGGCAATGCCCGGCCGTCGCTGGTCGTGATGATCGGTACGGCGGTGACGGTCGACGCACTGGACGCCGAGGGCCGCTTTCTCGGGGGCCTGATCCTCCCGGGCCACGGCATCATGTTGCGGGCGCTCGAGGCGGGCACGGCCGGCCTGCGCGTGCCGACCGGTGAGGTGGTCGACTTTCCCACCAATACCAGCGACGGCCTCACCAGTGGCGGCACGTTCGCGATCACGGGGGCCATCGAGCGCCTGCATCGGCACCTGGCTTCACGCTGCGGCGAAGCGCCGATCACCATCGTCACCGGCGGCGCGGGCTGGAAGGTCGTGCCGCACCTGGGTGTTCCGCACAATTTGATCGATTCACTTCTCTTCGACGGGCTGCTGGTGCTGGAGTCGCACCGGCTGGCGCTTTGACGCAGGGTTCGGCGGGGCCTGCGCCACCGGCCGCTGCGCAGTCGCACGCCATCCGGCCCGCAGTCCGGCCAATGCCACTTGCGTACGGCCGATTGATTTGTGCGTGGAATGCGGGCTTCGGCGATCGATGCGGCATTTGCCGGTCTCGATCGCGGCGGTGGTGACGGCGAGGGGTTTGCACGGCTGCCGTGCGACGTTTGTGTCTTTATCGTCGGCGCAGGCCGAATCCGACGCGGCGCGCGGGCGGATGGGCGGTGCCAACGAAAGGCCGGTGTCGAATGGGCCACGGCTTGGCCGTCGGCATGGGGCCATGACCTGACGCGTGGCAGTCCACGCGCGTCGCCGGTCGGTGCTAGAGCACGTAGCGCGAGAGGTCTTCGTTGCGGGACAGCTCGGACAGCCTCGCATCGACGGCGGCGGCATCGATCGTCACCGTCTGCCCGTTGCGGTTGGGCGCATCGAAGCTCACGTCGTCCAACAGGCGTTCCATCACGGTGGCGAGCCGACGTGCACCGATATTCTCGGTGCGCTCGTTCACGTCGCAGGCGATCTGCGCCAGGCGTCGCACCGCAGCGGGCTCGATTTCGAGAGTGACGCCCTCGGTGGCGAGCAACGCCTGGTATTGCTTCACCAGGCTGGCATGGGTGCGCGTGAGGATGGCCTCGAAATCGTCGACCGACAGCGCCGAGAGCTCGACGCGGATCGGGAACCGGCCCTGCAACTCGGGAATCAGGTCGCTCGGCTTGGCGAGGTGGAACGCGCCGGAGGCGATGAACAGGATGTGGTCGGTCTTCACCATGCCGTACTTGGTGTGTACGGTGGTGCCCTCGACCAGCGGGAGCAGGTCACGTTGCACGCCCTGGCGGCTGACCTCGGCCTGCCCGCTGTCGGCGCGTGAGGCGACCTTGTCGATCTCGTCGATGAAGACGATGCCGTTGCCTTCGGTGTTGGCGAGCGCGGCTGCGCGCAGTTCGTCCTCGTTCACGAGCTTGGCGGCCTCTTCCTCGACGAGAAGATTCATAGCCTCGGCGATCTTCAGCTTGCGCTTCTTGCGTCGCTCCGGGCTCATCTGCGAGAACATGCTCTTGAGCTGCTCGGCCATGTCTTCCATGCCCTGCGGGCCCATGATCTCGAGGGCCGGCTTGGTTTCGGCGACGTCGATCTCGATTTCCTTGTCGTCGAGTGCACCTTCCCTCAGGCGCTTGCGCATGACCTGGCGCGCGGTGTTGTCGGACGGCGCGCCGGCCTCCGCGCCGAAGCCTACCGCCTGCGAGCGCGGAGGCGGCACGAGCGCGTCGAGGATGCGGTCTTCCGCCGCGTCCTCGGCCAGCGTCCGCCGCGTGGCAACCTGACGCTCGCGCTCGAGCTTGATGGCCACTTCCATCAGGTCGCGGATGATCGTATCCACGTCCTTGCCGACATAACCCACCTCGGTGAACTTGGTCGCCTCGACCTTGACGAACGGCGCATCGGCCAGCCGTGCCAGCCGGCGCGCGATTTCGGTCTTGCCCACGCCGGTGGGGCCTATCATCAGAATGTTCTTCGGCGTGATCTCGCCGCGCAACTTGTCGTCAACACGCTGGCGCCGCCAGCGGTTGCGCAGTGCGATAGCCACCGCGCGCTTGGCAGCCTGCTGGCCGACGATGTGACGGTCGAGCTCGGAGACGATCTCCGCCGGCGTCATGGCGTCGATCATTCGAGCGTCTCGATCACGTGCTGCTGGTTCGTATAGATGCAAAGGTCGCCGGCGATCTCGAGGGACTTCTTCACCAGTTCGGCCGGCGCCATCTGCGTATGCGCCAGCAGCGCACGCGCGGCGGCCTGTGCATAGGCGCCGCCGGAACCGATGGCCACGACGCCCTGCTCGGGTTCGAGCACGTCGCCGTTGCCGGTGATGATGAGCGACGCCTCGCGGTCGGCGACGGCAAGCATCGCTTCCAGGCGGCGCAACACGCGGTCGGTGCGCCAGTCCTTCGTCAACTCGACGGCCGCCCGCACCAGGTGGCCCTGGTGTTTCTCCAGCTTCGCCTCGAAGCGCTCGAACAGCGTGAACGCATCGGCGGTAGCGCCAGCAAAGCCTGCGAGCACCTGGTCGCGGTACAGCTTGCGAACCTTGCGGGCACTCGCCTTGACGACGATGTTGCCCAAAGTCACCTGGCCATCGCCGCCCATGGCGACCAAGGCGCCGCGCCGCACGCTCAGGATCGTCGTGCCATGGAAGACCAGCTCGCTCAAACCCGTCTCACCTGCACCTTGGCGTGTTCATTGATGCCCATGGCGCCGAAGAACAGCGCCACCAACCGGTGGGCCTCCATGAACTGGATCGTCCGGTTTTCCTGCTGTTTGTTGAGGACCCAGTTCAACAGGTCACCCGCGGCGACGAAGTCGACCCGGATCAGGCGCGAACACGACACCGTGACGACAGGCGCATCGCGCAGGTCCTCGTCGAGCCGGTCCAGCGTGGGGCCGATGTCGCCGATGAGCTGGCCCGACAGTTCCACGCTGGCCACCTGTACCGCGCGCGCGTCGTCGATCAGGCTCGACTCCATGAAACTGGTCGAGACCTCGCTCATCACCGAGAGCGTTGGAGACCGAGTGGAATGGCCAGAGTCGCTGACGCGGACGACGCAGCGTGTCGGCTCCCACGACGGTGGCGATACCTCGTAGGTCACGCAATAGTCGATCGCAGCCTCGTCGAATTGGTCCGCCCGGTTCACCAGGCGCAATGCGTCCAGCCGCGCTAGCCAGAAAGCGGGGTCGGCATCGCGTACGCCGGTTGGTGCAGCTTCGGACAGGACGCCGAAGAGCTGCTCGCCGCCGATCCACTGCATCTCGAGAAGTTGACCGGCCCAGACGCGGAACAGGCCTGACAGGTGCGTGGAGGCTTCGGCGTCGATGCGGCAAACGCCGGACCAGTCGAAGACCCAAGGCAGCGGCATCTGCAGCGTCTGCGAGCGCAAGCGCGCAACGGCGTCGACGTCGAGCGTATCCGGGCAGACCCAGCCGACGTCGCCCGTCACCCGGGCGGGACGAGGCCGTTCGTCGGCCACGGAATCGGCGACGAGCTTCGGCAGCGAGAACCACTGGGGCGCCGACCAGCCGAAATGCTGTGCGTAGTCCAGCGCAAGGCTCTCGAATCGCTGTTGCTGGCCGGTGGCTCGGTACAGGTCGAAGACGACCAACCACGTTTCCGCATGATTTGCGCGCGATCCGGTGGGGCCGATGAGTTGCTGCAGCGCCCGTTCGCAATGCGCGAAGTCGGCATTCGCGAAAGCGATCACCGCTTCATCGAGATCGGGGTCGTGCACGATTTCGCTGACCTCGACCTCGACGTCGAAATTCTGCCTCTGGGAAGCCGGAGCCCGGGCGTCGAGCGATACCGGCGCGAGCGGGCCGAGCCCGGCGCCCATGACCACCGGCGATGGCGACGGCGCGTCGGTCGATGGTTCGAAGTCGATCAACGGCGGCAGCGCCGGAAGCTGGTCCGGATCAGGGGGTGGCGGCTCGTCGAGGCGCGCAGCCGGCGTCATTTTCGGCAGCGGATCGAGCCCGCCCTGGCGGGTGCCGGGCGCTGCACGGCCCGCGAGCCCGGCCGGCTCCGTGGGCGCCCCCATGTAGCCGGACGAGCGCGAACTGCGGCCCAGACCGCCCGTGTCGCCGACCATCTCGCGTTCGATATGGTCGATCTTGGCTTTGACCCCGCCTTCCTGGCGGGCCACGCTGTCGGACATGCGGGCTTCCGAATCGTCCAGCCGCGACGAGGTGCCGAGTGCGGCGAGTTGCTCGGGCGTCAACCCCTCGCGACGTACCTTGCGCAGGATGTCGAATTCGCGCTTGCGGACAAAGTCATTGCGCCGCTTGCGCTCGACCATCGCCTTGAGCTCCGACTTTTCGAGCTCGATGTCGCGCCCTTCATCGTGGCGCGAATTCACGTCGGCCCATTCGGTCGTCGGGTTGGCGACGAACCTCACCACCTTGCGCAGGAAACTCTCGTTGTCCTTGGGTTCGGTCATGACGGGTCGGTCTGGGCGCAGCGGTGCGGTTCGGTACGTCGCGCAACGGCGCCCGCCAGCTCGGGTGACGGGAGTCTTCGATCAGTCACCGAACATCTTCTGCTTGAGTTCGCGCCGCTGTTGCGCCTCGAGCGACAGCGTGGCGGTGGGCCGCGCAAGCAGGCGCGGCAGGCCGATCGGCTCGCCGGTCTCGTCGCAGAAGCCGTATTCACCGGTGTCGAGCCGGGTCAGGGCTTGACTGATCTTCTTGAGAAGTTTGCGTTCGCGGTCTCGGGTGCGCAACTCCAGCGCGTGTTCTTCCTCGATCGTGGCGCGGTCCGCCGGATCGGGCACGATGGAGGTGTCTTCACGCAGATGCTCGGTGGTTTCGCCGGCATTGGACAGAAGGTCGTCCTTTTGCCCCTGCAGCGTCGCGCGGAAGAAATCGATCTGCTTGTCGTTCATGTACTCGCTGTCGGGCATCGCGAGCAGTTCGCCTTCGGACAGGTCACGCCCGGCCTTGGTCTTCCAGGCGTTGGCCAGCTTGGGGTCCGCCTTGGCGGCGGATTTCACGGGATCCATGGGTTCGTAGGAAGCTTTTGCCGCAGTCTTGGCGGGCCCGAACCGGTCGGAGAACCGATGGTGTGACGGGGCCGGTGCCGCCACTGCGGCCGGGGTTGGAAGAGGAGCCTGTGCAGCGCCCTTTGCCGAAGACTTCTTTGGCGCGGGCGGTGCCGCCGCCTTGGACGGTGCTTTGGCGGGTGACTTGGCCGCCGGTTTGGCCGCGGCAGCCTTGGTGGCGGGCTTGGCCGCAGTGCCTACCTTGGCGGCAGACTTGGCTGGAGGCTTGCTCACTAATTACTCCTGGCCGGCTTGGCACGCATTCAATGGCGATATAGCCGTCGTTGCCGACGGGCGATGCCCATAGCCGGGTGGCTTCGGGCGCGCGGATTGTAGCCACGCATTTCATGCCGGGGTACGCAGTACAGGCCAACAAGCCCGGCGCGCGGGTGACACATTACACGAGGCACTGCTCCAGCCCCTGCAGGAGCACGTCCTTCGGCAGGTCCAGGCCGATGAACACCATCTTGCTCTGCTTTTTCTCGCCGGGCGCCCATTTCGGCCCGAGGTCGCTGCCCATCAGCTGGTGGACGCCTTGGAATACCACCTTGCGGTCGCTGCCTTTCATGAACAGGACGCCTTTGTAGCGCAGCATCTTCGGCCCGTAGACTTGGACGATCGCGCCGAGAAAATCTTCGAGCTTGGCCGGGTTGAAAGCCCGGTCGGCCCGGAAGACGAAAGACTTCACGTCGTCGTCGTGGTGATGATGGTGTGGGTGGTCGCAGTCCTCGCCGTGCTCGTGGTCATGATCGTGGGACCCGTGTGCGTCGTCGGAATTCAGGAATTCCGGATCGATGTCGAGCTTGGCGTTCAGGTTGAAGCCCCGCAGGTCGAAGACCTCGGCGAGCGCCACCTCGCCGAAATGCACCGCCTTCTGTGGTGCCCGCGGATTCATGTGCTTGAGGCGGTGCACCAGAGCATCGACCGAGTCCTTGGCGACGAGGTCGGTCTTGCTGATGAAGATCTGGTCGGCAAAACCGACCTGCCGGCGCGCTTCCTGGCGTGTATCGAGCTGGCTTTCGGCGTGTTTGGCATCGACGAGCGTCAGGATCGAGTCCAGTTGGTAGCTCTCGGCGACCTCGTCGTCCATGAAGAAGGTCTGCGCCACCGGACCCGGGTCGGCCAGACCGGTGGTCTCGATGACCACCCGATCGAAATCGATCTCGCCCTTGCGCTTTTTCTCCGCCAGGTCCGCCAGGGTCGTGCGCAGGTCCTCGCGGATCGTGCAGCAGACGCAGCCGTTGTTCATCTGGATGATCTGCTCCTGGGTATCGGCGACGAGGATGTCGTTGTCGATGTTCTCCTCGCCGAACTCGTTTTCGATCACGGCGATCTTCTGGCCGTGCGCTTCGCCGAGGACCCGCTTGAGCAGCGTGGTCTTGCCGGAGCCGAGGAAGCCGGTGAGGATGGTGGCGGGGATCAGGGGCATGGTGCGGGGAGGCCCAGTGGGGCTGCGTCTGTCAGGCAATCAGGGTATGTCGGGGCTCACGACCGAGTTTCAAGGCGTCCTGAGCGGCGACCGGGTCGAGTATTCTCGCCCCTAACGTCACTTTCGGCACCACTGTGTCAGATCCCCAGCCCGGTCGACCTACTCGCCCAGCGTCCTTGCGCGGCGTCGAGAAGGCCGCAGAGAAGAGGTCCTTGTTCGAGCGCGTGGTCGAGTTCATCTCGCCCGGCCCGGATTCGCGCGACGAGCTGATCGAGTCGCTCGCCGATGCCGAGCAGCGCGAGTTGATCGAGCCCGAGTCGCGCGCGATGCTCGAGGGCGTGATCCGCATGGCCGACATGACGGCGGGCGATGTGATGGTCGCTGCCCCGCGGATGGACCTGCTGGACATCAATGCGCCCTACGACGACCTTCTGGCGAGCGTCATCGAGACCGCGCACTCGCGCTTTCCGGTGTATGACGGCGAACGCGACAACATCATCGGCATCCTGATGGCCAAGGACCTGCTGAAGTTGCAGCGCGCCCCCGAGCTGAACCTGCGTACGCTGCTGCGTCCGGCGGTCTTCGTGCCCGAGAGCAAGGGCCTGAACGAGTTGCTGCGGGATTTCCGGTCCAACCGCAACCATCTGGCGCTGGTCGTCGACGAGTTCGGCAGCACGGCCGGGCTCATCACGATCGAGGACGTGCTCGAAGAAATCGTTGGCGAGATCGAAGACGAATTCGACGAGCGCGACGGCGAAAGCGGCATCGTCTCGCTGGCCGATGGCACCTACCGCGTGGCCGGCGATGCCGACATCGCCGCCGTCAACCAGAGCTTCGGCGTCGATCTGCCGGAGATCGAGTTCGACACCATCGGGGGTCTCGTGGCCGACCAGCTCGGTCGTGTGCCGCGGCGAGGCGAGTCGGTCGATGCGGGTGGTTTGCGGTTCTCGGTGATGCTCACGCGTGGCGGAGCGGTGCGCTGGTTCCGCGTCGCCCGCATGCCGCCGGGCAGCCCCGCGGACGAAGGCGCGGCTTGACGCGTAGGCCACCGCGGCGCGCCGGGCCGCGGCGCTGGGCCGAACCGTGGGGATTGGCCGCCGCTGGCGCGCTGCAGACGATCGCCTGTGTCCATACGGTCTGGTGGTTCCTCGCGCCGCTGGCCGTGGCGCTTCTGGTGTGGCGCCTGCAGGCCGCAGGACCCGGTCGCGCCGCGCTGCTCGGTTGGGCGTTCGGCACTGGCTGGTTGCTCGCGGGGGTCTGGTGGCTTTTCATCAGCATGCACCGCTATGGCGGGCTGCCTGCCTGGATGGCGGCCGCTGCGGTCGCAGCACTGGCGGCGGCGCTTTCGCTGTACCTGGCCGCCGCCTGCGCAGCCTATGCTCGCTGGCGTCATGGCCGCCTGTGGGCCGACGCGCTGCTGTTTGCCGCATTCTGGTTTCTGGCCGAGTGGGCACGTGCCGTGCTGTTCACCGGCTTTCCGTGGGTTGCCATCGGCTATACCCAGATCGACGGGCCGCTGGCGGCGATCGCGCCTTGGGTGGGGGTGTATGGCATTGGAGCAGCCGTGGCCTGGACCGGGGCGTTGCTCGGCGCGGCGGCGGCCGCTGCGCCGCGCCGCGGGCTTGCAGCGGCTGCCGGTGCAGTGGCCGTGCTCTTTGCGGCCCCGGCCTTGCTGGGCACGCGGGACTTCACCTCCAGCGCCGGGTCACTTTCGGTCGCGCTCGTGCAGACCAATGTGGCCCAGGACGAAAAGTTCGCCGTCGAGCGCATGCCCGATGCGATGGCCTGGCTGCTGCACTCCATGACCGATGCACGCGCAGCCCTGGTGGTCGCACCGGAGACGGCGGTACCGTTGCTGCCCGCGCAGCTGGCGGAGTTCGCGCCCGGCTGGTGGCCATCTGTGGTGGCGCACTTCGGTCGACCTGGGCGGTCGGCGCTGCTCGGGCTGCCCCTCGGCAGCTACGAGGCCGGGTACACGAATTCGGTCGCCGGGTTGTCGGCGGCGCCTCTGTACCGCTACGACAAGCAGCATCTGGTGCCGTTTGGCGAATTCATCCCGACGGGTTTCCGCTGGTTCACCGAAGCGATGAACATACCGCTCGGCGACTTTTCGCGCGGCCCGCTGAATGCCCCTTCGTTCGTCGTCGACGGGCAGCGGGTGGCCCCCAACGTCTGCTACGAAGACCTGTTCGGCGAAGAACTGGCGGTGCGCTTCAACGACGTATCGACGGCGCCGACGATCCTCGCGAACGTGAGCAACATCGGCTGGTTCGGCAACACCGAGGCGTTGCCGCAGCACCTGAACATCTCGCGCCTGCGTGCGCTCGAACTTCAGCGCCCGATGCTGCGGGCCACCAACACCGGCGTCACCGCCGTGATCGACCATCGTGGCCACGTGGTGCAGCAGTTGCCGACCTTCACGCGCGGTGTGCTGCAGGGCGTGGTCGAGGGGCGCCATGGCGTCACACCGTTCGTCCGCTGGGCCGGGCGTGCCGGGTTGTGGCCGCCGTTCGCGCTGGCCCTCGCGGTCGTGCTGTCCATGGCTGTGACGGGCCGGCAGGCGCGGGCTGCCAGGGCGTCGCGGCGCTGAGCCGCCGACGGATGCAGCCGGGCCCGTAAACTCAAGGGCTTTTGCGGACCGCAAGGCCCCTCATGCTGACCTTCCAGCAGATCATCCTCAAACTCCAGTCCTATTGGGACGCACAGGGCTGTGCGCTGCTGCAGCCCTACGACATGGAAGTGGGCGCCGGCACGAGCCACACGGCCACCTTCTTGCGCGCACTCGGCCCAGAGCCGTGGAAGGCCGCCTACGTGCAGCCGAGCCGTCGCCCGAAGGATGGGCGCTACGGCGACAACCCGAATCGGCTGCAGCACTACTACCAGTACCAGGTGGTGCTCAAGCCAGCGCCCGCCGACATCCTCGAGCTGTACCTCGGTTCGCTCGAGGCACTCGGCTTCGACCTGAAACAGAACGACATCCGCTTCGTCGAGGACGATTGGGAGAACCCCACGCTCGGCGCCTGGGGCCTGGGGTGGGAGGTCTGGCTCAACGGCATGGAGGTGACGCAGTTCACCTACTTCCAGCAGGTGGGCGGCATCGATTGCCGGCCGCTGACCGGCGAGATCACCTACGGCCTCGAGCGCCTGGCGATGTACCTGCAAGGCGTCGAGAACGTCTACGACCTCGTCTGGACGCAGGGCGCCGACGGTCCGCTGAAGTACCGCGACGTCTACCACCAGAACGAAGTCGAGCAGAGCACGTACAACTTCGAGCACAGCGACGTGGAGTTCCTGCTCGGTGCCTTCGGCGCACACGAAAGGCAGGCGAAATTCCTGATGGAGCAGCAACTCGCATTGCCCGCCTACGAGCAGGTGCTCAAGGCCGCCCACACGTTCAACCTGCTCGACGCTCGTGGCGCGATCAGCGTCACGGAGCGGGCTGCGTACATCGGGCGCATCCGCAATCTCGCGCGCGCCGTGGCGCAGAGTTATCTCGACAGCCGTCTGCGCCTGGGTTTCCCGATGGCGCCGCGGGCCTGGGCCGACGAAGTGACGGCAGCACTCGAGCAGAAGAAGGCGGCATGAACCAAATGACCACCAGGAACCTGCTCATTGAACTGCTCGTCGAAGAACTGCCGCCCAAGGCGCTGAAGAAGCTGGGCGAGGCCTTCGGGGCCTTGCTGCTGGCGGGGCTGCGGGCGCAGGGACTGGCCGGCGAACATGCCGCGCTGACCGTGTTTGCCACTCCACGCCGCTTGGCGGCGCACATCAGCGCGGTGCTCGGCGCCGCGCCCGACAAGGCGGTATCGAACAAGCTGATGCCCGTCGCCGTGGGTCTTGCGGCCGACGGCACGCCGACTCCCGCACTGATGAAGAAGTTGGCCGCGCTCGGTGCCGACGCGTCGGCGTTGCCGCATCTGCGCCGCCAGCTCGACGGCAAGGCCGAGGCGTTGTTTCTCGACACCATGCAGACCGGTGCAACGCTCGCGGCCGGCCTGCAGAAGGCGCTCGACGAGGCGATCGGCAAGCTGCCGATTCCCAAGGTCATGCTGTACCAGCTTTCCGACGGCTGGACCGGCGTTAACTTCGTTCGCCCGGCGCATGGGCTGGTGGCGCTGCACGGGGCGGACGTGGTGCCGGTGTCGGCGTTGGGTTTGCGGTCAGGCCGCCAGACCCAGGGCCATCGATTCGAGGCCGCCATGGCGCCCGTGGTGCTGCAGGACGCCGACCACTATGCGCGCCAGCTCCAGGACCAGGGTGCCGTGACCGCCAGCTTCGAGGCGCGGCGCGGCGAGATCGTGCGCCAGCTGCAAGCGGCCGCGGCCCGGGAAGGACTGGCGCCGATCGACGATGACGCCTTGCTCGACGAAGTGACCGCGCTGGTCGAGCGGCCGAACGTGCTGCGATGCGAATTCGAACCCGAGTTTCTGGCCGTCCCGCAGGAATGCCTGATTCTCACGATGAAGGCGAATCAGAAATATTTCCCGCTGCTCGACGCCGGTGGCCGCCTGACGAACAAGTTCCTGCTCGTGAGCAACATCACTCCGGCCGACCCGGCGCGTGTGATCCAGGGCAACGAGCGGGTCGTGCGCCCGCGCCTGGCCGATGCCAAATTCTTCTTCGACCAGGACCGCAAGCGCACGCTGGCATCGCGTGCGCCGGGGCTGGCCAAGGTGGTCTACCACGGCAAACTCGGCACGCAGGGCGAGCGCACCGACCGCGTGCGCTCGATCGCCCGCGCCATCGGCCAGCAACTCGGCGCCGACCACGGCGGCCTGGCGCTGGCCGACCTGGCCGACGAGGCGGCCACCCTGTCCAAGGCCGACCTGCTGACGGACATGGTCGGTGAGTTCCCCGAGCTGCAGGGCACGATGGGCGCCTACTACGCACGCCACGACGGCCTGCGCGAGTCGATCGCCGAGGCGATCGAGGACCACTACAAGCCCCGCTTTGCCGGCGACGCACTGCCGCGTGGAGACGTCGGCATCGTCGTCGCGCTGGCCGACAAGCTCGAAACGCTGGCCGGGCTCTTCGGCATCGGCCAGCTGCCCACCGGGGACAAGGACCCCTTCGCGCTGCGGCGCCACGCGCTGGGCGTGATCCGCATGCTCGTCGAGCGGCACCTGCCGCTCAACCTGCCGCATCTGGTGGCCACTGCGTTCAAGGCCTTCCCGCCCGGGCACGGGCAGGCACAGGCCGAAGTGGCGCACTTCATGTTCGAACGTCTCGTCGGCTACCTGCGCGAGCTCGGCTACAGCGCGCACGAAGTCGATGCCGTGGTCGCCTTGCGCCCCGACATCTGGGCCGATCTGCCACGCCGGCTGGCTGCGGTGCGGGCCTTCGCGGCCCTGCCCGAGGCGCCGGCCCTGTCGGCGGCCAACAAACGCGTGGGCAATATCCTGAAGAAGTCGGACGACGCGCCATCGGTCGAGATCGCGCCGGCGCTGCTGACCGAGGACGCGGAACGTGCACTGCACGCAGCGCTCGGTGCAGCGGCCCCGGTCGCCGACGCCGCATTTGCTGCGGGCGACTACACCGCGTCGCTCCAGGCCCTCGCCACGCTGAAGGGGCCGGTGGATGCCTTCTTCGACCAGGTGATGGTCAATGCGGACGACGTTGCGCTGCGCGCCAACCGGATCGCACTGTTGCGTGCCTTGCACACATCGATGAACCGCGTGGCCGATCTGTCGCGACTGGCCGCGTGATCGGGGCGGCGCTGACCGGATAATCGGTGCCGTGAAGCTCATCATCTTCGGCCGCGACGGCATCCTCAACGTCTACCGCGACGACCACGTCAAGGCGCCGGAGGAGTGGCAGCCGATCCCCGGCGCGCTGGAGGCCATGTCGCGCCTCAACCATGCCGGCTGGCACGCGGTGGTCGCCACCAACCAGGCTGGCATCGGGCGCGGAATGATCGACATGGCCACGATCAATGCGGTTCACGCCCACATGATCCGCCTGGCGCAGGCGCTGCGCGCGCGCATCGACGCGGTGTTCTTCTGCCCGCACACGCCCGAGGATCAGTGCACCTGCCGCAAACCGCTGCCCGGCATGATGCTCGACATCGGCATGCGCTACGGCTTCGACCTGCGCAACGTGCCGATGGTGAGCGACAACCTGCGCGACATGCAGGCGGCCCAGGCGGCCGGCTGCATGCCGCACCTGGTGATGACCGGTCGCGCGGCACACCTCGAGGAGGCACACCTGCAGCACATCCTCAACCTCGTTCCGTCGACCCAGGTGCACACCAGCCTGACCGCGTTTTCGGAACACCTGCTCGGGTCGGGCAAGGCCGTCAATTCCGTGCCCGGGGAGCTGGCCTGATGCACGTCGTCTGGGCACTGCGATCGGCGGCCTTCATCCTCTGGCTGGCGGTGACCGTGGTGCCGTGGGCGCTTGCCGTGCTGGTGCTGTCGATCTTCGTTCGTGGCGCGCCGGTGTACTGGGCCTGTGCAGGCTGGCTGAAGGCGGCGGTCTGGGGCGCGCGCGTGATCTGCGGCGTGCGCTACCGAATCCAAGGCATGGACAACGTGCCCACGGCCGCCGACGCCACGTCGGCCGTGCTTCTGGCATCGAAGCACCAGAGCACGTGGGAGACCTTCGCCTACCCGGCATTGATGCCGCACCCGCTGGCCTACGTGTTCAAGCGCGAGCTGCTCTACATCCCCTTTTTCGGCTGGGCGATGGCCCGCATGGACATGATCCACATCGACCGTTCCAAGCGCACGGAAGCCTGGAACAAGGTGGCGGCGCAGGGCAAGCGGCTGTTTGCGCAGGGGGTGTGGGTGATCATGTTCCCGGAAGGCACGCGCATCGAGCGCGGACAGCGTGGCACGTACAAGACCGGGGCTTCGCGACTGGCCATCGATGCCGGCGTGCCGATCGTCCCCATTGCCGCCACCAGCGCACGCTGCTGGCCGCGCAAGAGCTTCTTGCTTCGCCCGGGAGTGGTCGACATCTCCATCGGCAAGCCGATCGCATCCGCCGGGCGCAAGCCGGACGAACTGATGCGCGAGGTCGAGACCTGGATCGAGGCCGAAATGCAACGGCTCGACCCCGAGGCCTATCCGCAAGCCGTGGCTGCGGTCGGCGCGGTGCAGGTGTAAGGCGAGGTCGCGATGCCCCGGCCAGCGACGGCGCCTGACCCTGCGCAACTTTCGCTGTTCGCCGACGCCTCCCAGGGCGTCGCGTCCGCGGGGCTCTCGGCGCCCGTCGCCGCGCTGCCCACTTGGCCTGCCGCGCCGGCGGTCACACCCATGGCGGCGCCTTGGCCTGCGGCCACCTTTCGCCACCCCAACGCCCAGCGCGAAGTCCACCTCGACGGTCACCGTGTCGGTTATGAATTTCGCCGCGCGCGGCGCAAGAGTATCGGTTTCGTCGTGGGCCCCGACGGTCTGAGTGTCAGCGCGCCGCGCTGGGTGGGTGTGGGCGAGGTCGAGTCGGCACTGCGCGAAAAGGCGCGCTGGATCCTGCGCAAGCTGCAGGAGCAGCACGAGCGCTCGCGCCGCCTGCAACAGGCCCGCGTCGACTGGCGCGACGGTACGGCCATCCCCTTCCTGGGCGAAACCGTCATCGTCGTGATCGATCCGCGTGCCACGGGGGCCATGTTGAACACGGCGGCCGATGCGCTGCCCGGCGTGCCGCGGCTCACCCTTCACGTGGGCCTGCCGCAGGGGGCGGCGCCGGACCAGCTGCGCGATACCGTGCAGAGCTGGCTCCAGCGCCAGGCGCGACGTGTCTTCGAGGAACGCTGCGCCGTCTTCGCGCCGCGGCTGGGCGTGTGCATACGCCGCTTGTCGCTCAGCTCGGCAGCCACGCGCTGGGGCAGTGCAAGCGCCGATGGATCGATCCGTCTCAACTGGCGCCTGGTGCACTTTGCCTTGCCGGTTATCGACTATGTCGTCGCGCACGAACTGGCGCACTTGCGCGAGATGAACCACAGTGACGCGTTCTGGGACGTGGTGCGCTCGGTGATACCCAATTTCGAGTCGGCGCGCGGCACCCTGCGAACCGAAGTGCTGCCGGTCTTCGATTGACCGGTCAGCCCCCCCATAGGGGGTCCCTAGATTTATGGATGCAAGGGCGCCGCAGGCACGCGAGACTGTGGGCACGCTGTCTTCATGCACATCAGGAGGCAGGGAGGGCGGTACCGCGAGCGGTCCGCAGTCGTCAGGGCCGAGGCGGCGCCAATCCGGCGCCGGCCTCGCGCAACTGCGTCGAGGCGCATCGCCGGCGCCACTCAACGGCCCCATCGCAGTCCTTTCGCTCACGGGACAGGCCCAGCGCACACCCTGAACCGACCGCCGACGGCACCATGGCGACGGCGCGGTCGATTTGGGCCGGGGGCGGCCGCGTGAGTCGCGATCAGCAGCACCCGACAAAGAAGCCAACGCTCCCTGCGTGACCCGCCCTTCTTCCCAGGTGGCGGGCATCGCTTGGACCCGTCGGTGGAGCCCGGTGTTCTGAAGGTCGTTGGCCATGGGCTTACATTTACGTTTACGTCAACGTCAATCCGCCCATGGTCGCCGCGACCCGCCCGCCCGCCCGTACGTCCCCCCTTGCCAAGGCCCGCGGTGCTGTTGCACGCCAGAGGGAGGCCGCGCGGACGTTCACGATCACCGAACTCGCGCAGGAGTTCGACATCACCGCCCGCGCGATCCGCTTCTACGAGGATGTGGGGCTGCTGACGCCGCAACGCGCCGGGCGCAACCGGGTGTATACGCAGCGCGACCGCACCCGATTGAAGCTCACGCTGCGAGGCAAGCGACTGGGGCTGAGCCTGCTGGAAATCCGCCAGCTCGTCGAGATGTACGACTCGCCCTCGGATACCGCGCTGCAGCTGCAGGCGTTCCTGGCGGTGCTGGCGGCCCACCGCGGCCAGCTCGAGCAGCAGCGTGAGGACATCGAGATCACGCTCGCCGAGATCGCGCAGCATGAAGAGCGCTGTCGAACGCTGCTGGCGGCTGCAGGCCACCGTGCGGCGAAGGTGCGGCGGCGCTGAAACCGACGCCGGACACCGGCCCGACGCTATCATTGACGTTTACGTAAACGTCAACCAAGAATCGGCGACCGATGGCCTGTTGCAGACCGCACGGGCCGGCACGCCGGCAAGGAGACCACGATGAATCTGCCCGGACTCGACTTCCAGCTTGGCGAGGATATCGATGCGCTGCGCGATGCGGTGCGCGAGTTCTGCATCGCGGAGATTGCACCGCGCGCCGGCGAGATCGACCGCAGCGACCAGTTCCCGATGGACCTGTGGCGCAAGATGGGCCAGATCGGCGTGCTCGGCATCACCGTGCCCGAGGAATATGGCGGCGCCAACATGGGCTATCTGGCCCACATGATCGCGATGGAGGAGATCAGCCGCGCCAGCGCCAGCGTGGGGCTGAGCTACGGTGCGCACAGCAACCTGTGCGTGAACCAGATCAAGCGCAATGGCAGTGACGCCCAGAAGGCGAAGTACCTGCCGAAGCTGATCTCCGGCGAACACGTGGGCGCCTTGGCAATGAGCGAGCCTGGCGCCGGCTCCGACGTGATCAGCATGAAGCTGAAAGCCGAGGACAAGGGCGGCCACTACCTGCTCAACGGCACCAAGATGTGGATCACCAACGGGCCGGACGCCGACACGATGGTCGTCTACGCCAAGACCGAACCCGAGCTCGGCGCGCGCGGGGTCACGGCGTTCATCGTCGAGAAGGGCATGAAGGGCTTCTCGACTGCGCAGAAACTGGACAAGCTCGGCATGCGCGGCAGCCACACCGGCGAGATGGTGTTCGTCGATGTCGAGGTGCCGGCGGCCAATGTGCTCGGATCGCTGAACGGTGGCGCCAAGGTGCTGATGAGCGGCCTGGATTACGAGCGTGCCGTCCTCGCTGCCGGGCCGGTGGGCATCATGCAGAGCGTGATGGACCATGTCGTCCCGTATACCCATGACCGCAAGCAGTTCGGCCAGAGCATCGGCGAATTCCAGCTCATCCAGGGCAAGGTCGCCGACATGTATACCGTGCTTCAGGCGGCCCGCGCCTTCTGCTACACGGTCGGCAAGAACCTCGACAAGCTCGGCCCGCAGCATGTGCGGCAGGTGCGCAAGGACTGCGCGAGCGTGATCCTGTGGTGCGCCGAGAAGGCCACCTGGATGGCCGGCGAGGGCATCCAGATCTTTGGCGGCAATGGCTACATCAACGAGTACCCGCTGGGCCGCCTCTGGCGCGACGCCAAGCTGTACGAGATCGGGGCGGGCACGTCGGAGATCCGACGCATGCTCATCGGGCGCGAACTGTTCGCCGAGACGATGTGAGCCTGCCGACGCTCGACCTGGGGCTGCCGGGCTGGACACTGCGTGCATGGCATGCGCAGGACGCGCCGGCGCTGGCCGAGCAAGCCGGCGATCCGGCGGTCTGGCGCAACATGAGTGACGCCTTTCCGCACCCCTACACGCTGGAGACAGCGCGCCACTGGGTCGACCGCGGGCACGTGGAGTTCGGCGGCGACAACTGGGCCGTGGCGCTCGACGACCGGGCCGTCGGCGGCTGCGGCATCGTCGTGCAGGACGGCGCCCTGCGCTGCAATGCCGAGATCGGCTACTGGCTCGCGCGCCCATATTGGGGCCGCGGCATCGGCACCCGGGTGGCGACCGTGCTCACCGAGCGCGCGTTCGACGATCCCGCCGTCATGCGGGTATTTGCGCCTGTGCATGCCTACAACCCGGCGTCGGTGCGCGTGCTCGAAAATTGCGGTTTCGTGCGCGAAGGGGTGCTGCGCCTGAGTGCGGTCAAGGCCGGCACCGTGATCGATCGCGTCCTGATGGCACGCTACCGCCCGGGTGTGCACGGCGGCGAGCCGGCCGTGCCTACACTCTCGCCATGAACGAAGAACTGAATCTCCTTCTCGAGAGCAATCGGGCCTGGGCGGCGGCTACCGAGCAGCGCGAGCCTGGCTTCTTCACCCGGTTGGCACAACAGCAGACGCCGAAATACATGTGGATCGGCTGTGCCGACAGCCGCGTGCCGGCGAACGAGATCACCGGCCTCGACCCCGGCGAGGTCTTCGTGCACCGCAACGTGGCCAACGTGGTCGTGCATTCGGACCTCAACGCGCTGTCGACGATCCAGTTTGCGGTAGAGCACCTGAAGGTCGAGCACATCATCGTCGTCGGCCACTACGGCTGCGCCGGCGTGCGCGCGGCCATGCGTGGCATCCGTGTCGGCCTGGCCGACAACTGGTTGCGCCACGTGCAGGATGTGCGGCTGCGACACCGCAAGCGGCTGGACCACCTGCCCGAGGCCGAGCAGGAGAACATCCTGTGCGAGATGAACGTGATCGAACAGGTGGGGAACGTCGCCCTGTCCACCGTGCTGCAAGACGCCTGGTCGCGCGGTCAGAAGGTGGCGGTACACGGCTGGGTCTACGGTCTGCGCGACGGGCTGCTGAAGAATCTCCAGGTCACGATGGAACGGCCCGACCACGTGGTCGAGGTATTCGGCGCAGCGCTCAAGCGATATCCACGCGCCACATCGGCGGACGAGGACTAGCCGCGCGATGTTTCCGCACCGGTTGAACGACACACGCGCCTTCGACATCGCACAGGCGATGCTCGACGGCTTCAACCGGCATTACCGCCTGTTCCGCGAAGCCAGCGCCGGCGCCAAGCAGCGTTTCGAGCAGGCCGACTGGCACGGCCAGCAGCGCGCGCAGCGCGAGCGGATCGAGTACTACGACATCCGTGTCGACGAGGCGGTGGCCCGCCTGCGCAGCGAGTTCCATGTCGACGATCTGTCGATGGACAGCTGGCAGCAGGCCAAGCTGCACTACATCGGGCTGCTCACCAACCACCACCAGCCCGAACTGGCCGAGACGTTCTTCAACTCGGTCACGGCCAAGCTGCTGCACCGCAGCTATTTCAACAACGACTTCATCTTCGTGCGCCCGGCCGTCAGCACCGAATACATCGAGAACGAGGAGGCCGCCGCTGCGCCGACGTACCGCGCCTACTACCCCACACGGGAGACGCTGCGCGAAACCTTGATGCGGATCGTGCACAACTTCCAGCTGCGAGACGAGTGGGACGACCTCGGGCGTGACATCGACGACGTGATCGCCGCCATGCAGGACGCTGCGGGGCTGCGCCTGCCGGAATGGCGGCTGCGCGCGAACTTCCAGTTCCAGGTCCTGAGCTCGATGTTCTTCCGCAACAAGGGTGCGTACATCGTCGGCAAGATCATCAACGGCTTCACCGAGATGCCCATGTGCCTGCCGGTGCTCGTCGACAGGCACGGCAAGCTGGTCATCGATGCTGCGCTCTTCAGCGAGGACGACCTGCTCATCGTCTTCAGCTTCGCCCGCGCCTACTTCATGGTCGACATGGAGGTGCCCAGCGCGTACGTGCAGTTCATGCGCAGCCTGATGCCGCGCAAGCCGCGCGCCGAGTTGTACAGCGCGCTCGGCCTGCAGAAGCACGGCAAGAACCTCTTCTACCGGGATTTCCTCGCCCATCTGCGCCACAGCAGCGACAAGCTGCGCATCGCGCCCGGCATCAAGGGCATGGTGATGCTGGTGTTCGACCTGCCGTCGTTCCCGTACGTCTTCAAGTGCATCAAGGACTTCTACCCGCCGCAGAAGAACACCACACGCGAGAAGATCGCCGGCAAGTACCTGCTCGTCAAGCAGCACGACCGGGTCGGCCGCATGGCCGATACGCTCGAATACAGCAACGTCGCCTTTCCGCGCTCGCGCTTCGACGATGAACTGATCCGGGAGCTGAAGCACTTCTGCGCGAGCATCGTCGAGGAAGACGGCGACATGCTCGTGATCCGGCACATCTACATCGAGCGGCGCATGATCCCCCTCAACATCTACCTGCGGGACGCCACCGCGGCCGGCCACAAGGAGGCGATCGCGCGGGCCGTCATCGAATACGGCAATGCCATCAAGGACCTCGTGGCGGCGAACATCTTCCCGGGCGACATGCTGTGGAAGAACTTCGGCATCACGCGCAACGGCAAGGTCGTCTTCTACGACTACGACGAGATCGAATACCTCACCGACTGCAACTTCCGCCGCGTACCCAAGCCGCGCGACGAAGAAGGCGAGAAATCGGACGAGGTGTGGTTCGAGGTCGGTCCGAAGGACGTGTTCCCCGAGACGTTCGGCCCCTTCCTGCTCGGCAATCCGGAGGTGCGCGGGGTCTTCCTGAAGCACCACGCCGACCTGCTCGACCCCGCTTTTTGGCAGGGCTGCAAGGAGCGCATCCAGCGAGGCCATGTTCACGATGTCTTCCCCTATGAGCCGGGCAAGCGGTTCGCCCAGCGACGGCTCGCGATGGCGGCATGAGCGCCGCGCGACCCGGGATGGAGCACCTGCGTTGACCTCTGCACACGACGCCTGGGAGCTGGCAAGCTTCGTCGTTACCGTCATTGCACTGCCGTTCGCGGTGGGTGTTTTTCTGCTCGAGCAACGCAAGGAGCGCGAGAACGAGGAGGAAGAGGCCTTTCAGCTGCTGTCCGACGCGTACAACGACTTTCTCAAGATCGTGCTCGCCAATTCCGATCTGCAGTTGCGCACGTCCGCTGCGCTGCCCGATCCGACGCCGGAGCAAAATGACCGCATGCTCGTCATCTTCGACATGCTCGTCGCGCTCTTCGAGCGCGCCTACCTCGTGGCCCACAAACCGCAGATGAATGCCACGGAACGTCGGCGCTGGAACTCGTGGGACGACTACATGCGCGACTGGTGCCGGCGCGACGATTTCCACAACGCGCTGCCGTTGCTGCTGCGCGGCGAGGACGAGGAATTCCAGGCCTACATCAAGCGTGTCGCCGCCGAGGAGCGCGCCACGCCGGTCATCGTCGCGGGCTGACCCCGCGGCACATTTGAAGGAGAACCCGCATGAGCGACCCCATCGTCATCGTGTCCGCCGCGCGCACGCCCATTGGCGGCCTGCTCGGCGACTTTGCATCGCTCGCGGCGTGGGAACTGGGTGGCGTGGCGATCCAGGCCGCCGTGCAGCGCGCCGCGCTGCCGGCCGACGCCATCGACGAAGTCCTGATGGGCAACTGCCTGATGGCCGGCCAGGGCCAGGCCCCGGCGCGCCAGGCGATGCGCCGCGCGGGCCTGCCCGATGCCACCGGCGCCGTCACGCTGAGCAAGATGTGCGGCTCGGGCATGCGCGCGATGATGTTCGCGCACGACATGCTCGCCGCCGGCACGGCGCAGGCGGTGGTCGCGGGCGGCATGGAGAGCATGACCAATGCACCGCACCTGATGTTCGCGCGCAAGGGCGTGCGTTACGGCGCGGCGCAGATGTTCGACCACATGGCGATGGACGGGCTCGAGGACGCCTACGAGCGTGGCAAGGCGATGGGCGTCTTTGCCGAGCAGTGTGTCGACAAGTACCGCTTCACGCGCGAGGCGCAGGACCAGTTCGCCATCGCCTCGACCACACGCGCCAAGTCGGCCAACGAGGACGGCAGTTTCGACTGGGAGATGGCGCCGGTCACGCTCAAGGGCAAGGCTGGCGATACGGTCGTCAAGTTCGACGAGCAGCCGTTCAAGGCCCGGCTCGACAAGATCCCGTCGCTCAAGCCGGCGTTCCGCAAGGACGGCACGATCACGGCCGCCAACGCCTCGAGCATCTCCGACGGCGCGGCCGCCCTCGTGCTCGTGCGCGAAGGCACCGCGCGCTCGATGGGACTGAAGCCCCTGGCTCGCATTGCCGGCCACGCGGTGCACGCGCAGGCGCCGGAGTGGTTCGCCACCGCGCCGGCCGGCGCCATCGACAAGGTACTCCGCAAGGCCGGCTGGGACGCCAAGAGCGTCAACCTGTGGGAGGTCAACGAGGCCTTTGCAGCTGTCACGATGGCCGCGATGAGTGAGTTCCGCCTGCCGCACGAGATCGTCAACGTGCATGGCGGCGCATGTGCGCTCGGCCACCCGATCGGCGCCAGCGGCGCGCGCATCGTCGTCACGCTGCTTGGCGCACTGCGCAAGCGCGGCCTGAAGCGCGGCGTGGCCGCGCTGTGCATCGGCGGCGGCGAGGCCACCGCGCTCGCCGTGGAGCTGCTCTGATGCTCGACACCCTCGGCCTGGAAGGGCCGCATGAACTGGCGCTGTTCATGGGCGCGGCGCTGCTGCTGAACGCGACGCCGGGCGTCGACCTGCTGCTTACCGTGATGCGCACGCTGCAGGGCGGGGCGCGCGCCGGCATGGCGGCCGCGCTGGGCATCGGCGCCGGCTGCGTGGTGCATGCCGTGGCCGCGGCCTTCGGGTTGGCGGCGCTGCTGGCGGTGTCGGCGGTGGCCTTCACCGTCGTCAAGACGGTCGGCGCGGCCTACCTGTTGTGGCTCGCTGTGGGGTTGTTGCGCGCAGCGCTGCGCCGCAGCGACGGGCCGACGACCGCGGCGGTCTCTGACCCGGCGCCACGCTCCGCCTGGCAAGACTTTCACGCCGGCCTGCTCACCAACGTGCTGAATCCGAAGGTGGCGCTTTTCTTCCTGGCGTTCCTGCCGCAGTTCATCGCGGCGAGTTCGCCACACAAGACCCAGGCCTTCCTCGCGCTGGGCGCCGTCTTCGTCGTCCAGGGCACCCTGTTCCTGGGTGCCGTCGTGCTGGTGTGTACGCGGCTGCGCCACGTGCCGGCGCACCCCGCGGTGGCGCGCTGGCTTCAGGGGGCGGCCGGCACACTCTTTGCACTGCTGGCGTGGCGGCTGTTGACCACGCGGGCGCCCGCGGCCTGATCGAGCCTGACGATATGAACGACATGACCTTCCGAGACCCCGCGCTGATCGTGACCGGCGAAACCTGCGTCCGCACGATGCGTTATTCGCACGCGCAAATTGCGGATTTCGCGCGCTCGACGGGCGACAGCAACCCGCTGCACCACGATATCGAGCGCGCCCGGCGCGCCATCCATGGCGAAATCATCGCCAGCGGCCAGCAGACCGCAGGGCAACTCATGGGCCTGGCGGCCAGCCACTTCTCGCGCGGCGACGACGGCGTGGCGCGCGAAGTGCTGTGCCTGAACTTCAATTTCGCCTTCCGCGCGCCGGTCTTTGCCGAGCAGGAACTCACGCTGTCCTGGACCGTGGGCAAGGTTGAATGGAGCACCCGCCTGGGCGGCTGGATCGGCCAGCTCGACGGCAGCGCCGAGATGGCGGGCCGCGCCTGCGTCATCGGCCGCGGCACGATGCTCGTCAAGACGCCCAAGGCGCCGGGATGAGGCCACTCTGGCTCATCCGCCCGTGCGGCGCCCATCCGCGCGCCGTCTGCCAGCGCGGCGTGGTCCGGCGGCGGCCGATATGAACGTGCTCGTGGTCGGCGCGTCTCGTGGCATCGGGTTCGAGTTCGTGCGCCAGTACCATGCCGACGGCACGCAGGTGACGGGCACCGCACGCGACGACGGCGGCTTGCAGCGCCTGCGCGACGCCGGTGCCACGGCGCTTCGGGTCGACGTGGCCGATGCGGCGGGTGCCAGTGGCCTGGCGTGGCAGATCGACGGTGCCGCGTTCGACGTGGTCGTGGTGGCTGCGGGGGTGTACGGCCCGCGCACCGCGGGCCTGCAGACGCCCACCGAAGACGATTTCGACCATGTCATGCGCACCAACGTGCTCGGCGCGATGCGGGTGCTGCCGCAGCTCGCCGATGCGCTCGCGCCGGGCGCCCGGCTGGCAGTGATCTCGTCGCGCATGGGTTCGATCGGGTTGCGTGCGGCGGCATCGGGCTGGCTCTATCGCGCGTCCAAGGCGGCCTTGAACTCGGTGCTCAAGGACTGCGCGCTCGTGCTCGAAGGGCGCGCCGTCTGCGTGGCCCTGCACCCCGGCTGGGTACGCACCGACATGGGCGGTGCGGGTGCCGACCTCGACGTCGTCGATAGCGTGGCCGGCATGCGGCGCACGCTCGCCAGGCTCGGGCCGGCCGACAACGGAAGCTTCCTCGATCACGACGGTACGCCGCTGGCGTGGTGAGGCGGCCATGACCAGATTGCAGGCCGAGGCTTTTTTCTGCGCCTATCGCGACGCCTTCAACCGGCTCGACGGCGATGCCGTGGCGGACCTGTGGCACGTGCCCGGCGGCATCGCGGACGCCCGCGGGTTGACGTGGTGGGACGACGGCGCCGCAATGCGCGCCAACCACCGCGCGCTGTGCGAGGTCTATCGCACGAGCGGCTTTGGCCGCACGGCATTCAGCATCCTGCACCATGAGGCGCTCGGCGAGGCCCACGCCTTCGTGAACGTGCAATGGGTGCTGCACCGTGACGACGGCAGCGTGCTGCAGGCTTTCGGCACCGGCTACCAGCTGGTACAGACCGCGCAGGGACCGAAGGTGCTGCTATGCACGGCCTACGAAGAAGACCTCGACCGGATGAGAAACGATGCTGCTGCCTGAAGACCACCTTGCGGTGCAGGATGCCGTGCGTACGTACGTGCAGGCTGAAATTGCGCCCCATGCCGCGGCGTGGGACAAGTCGCACGAGTTCCCGTCGGCCGCCCTGCGCGGGCTGGCGCGGCTCGGCTGCTACGGCGTGGCCGTGCCGGCCGAGTGGGACGGCGCGGGCCTCGACTATCTGGCGCTGAGCGTGATCCTCGAGGAGATCGCCGCCGGCGATGGCGCCACGAGCACCGTGGTCAGCGTCAACAACTGCCCCGTGTGCTCGATCCTGATGGCCTTCGGCAATGCCGCGCAGAAGGAGCGGTTTCTCCGGCCGCTGGCACGTGGCGACCTGCTCGGTGCGTTCTGCCTGACCGAGCCGCACGTCGGCTCCGAGGCCGGCGGGTTGCGCACGACGGCCGTCAGGGACGGCGCTGACTACGTGCTCAATGGCGTCAAGCAGTTCATCACCAGCGGCAAGAACGGCGACGTGGCCATCGTCATGGCCGTCACCGACAAGGCCGCCGGCAAGAAGGGCATCAGCGCCTTTCTGGTGCCCACCGACCTGCATGGCTACAAGGTGGCGCGCATCGAAGACAAGATGGGCCAGCATGCCAGCGACACCGCCCAGATCCTGTTCGAGAACTGCCGCGTGCCGGCGGCCAACCTGCTGGGCGAAGAAGGCATGGGCCTGCGGATCGCGCTGTCGGGGCTCGAGGGCGGGCGCATCGGCATCGCCTCGCAGGCGGTGGGCATGGCGCGCGCGGCGTTCGAGGCGGCGCTGGCCTACAGCAAGGAGCGCACGAGTTTCGGGCAGGCGATCTTCAATCACCAGGCGGTGCAGTTCAAGCTTGCCGACATGGCCACGCGCATCGAGGCGGCGCGCCAGCTCATCCGCCACGCCGCCGCGCTGAAGGACGCGGGACGCCCGTGCCTGAAGGAAGCCGCGATGGCCAAGCTGTTCGCGAGCGAGATGGCCGAGCAGGTCTGTTCCGACGCGATCCAGGTGCACGGCGGCTACGGCTACGTGAGCGACTTTCCGGTCGAGCGCATCTACCGCGACGTGCGTGTCTGCCAGATCTACGAGGGCACGAGCGAAGTGCAGAAGATCCTCATCGGGCGGGCACTCGCATGAGTGCGGCGGGCGGTTCAGTGAGTCCATCGGGCCGCTCGCGCGCGCGCCTGCCGACGGCCGCGGTCATGCTGGTCTTGCTCGGCGCTTGCACGTCGCAGCAGGTCTTCGGCACGGGGCAGGAATGGCAGAAGCAGCAGTGCCGCCAGATCCCCGACACGGCCGAGCGCGCGCGCTGCCTGCAGAGCGCGGCGCGCAGCTACGAGGACTACAAGACCGAGGCCGACAAGGCTCGGCCACGCTGAGGCCTGATGCGCGGCGCGACCTCGATGGACGAAAACACGGCTCGCCGCCTGCTGCTGGTGCGCGCCTTCGATAGCGCCGAAAGCCCCTTGTGGACCGCGGACGACGCGGCGTGGGCGTCGCGACTGGCGGCCGAGACCGTCCCCGCGGGGGCGCCACCGCTGCGCTTCTTGGCGGAGCGCGCACACCATGCCTTGCAGCGCATCGAACCGCGCGAGCGCGGCGCGGCGCGCTGGCTCGCCGTCGGCGGGTGGCGCTGGCGCTGGGTCCTGGCGGCGGCGCTGCTGGGCGGACTCTTCGGCCTCGCGGCCGACGTGCTGGGCCGTGCCGCGCTGGTGGACGTGCTGGCGCCGCCGTCCTGGGCCGTGATCGTGTGGAACCTGCTCGTCTACGCGGTGTTGCTGGTCGGCGCGCTGCGGCCCCCGGGCAAGGGGGGTGTCCTGCGGCGCTCGCTGCTCGCGTGGTGGCGCCGCGCAGCCGGCAAGGGGCCGCTGCGCGAGGCCACGGCGCAATGGGCCGCGTTGTCCGCGCCGCTCACGCTGTCGCGTGTGGCGGCGCTGCTGCACGTGGCCGCGGCGGCGGTCGGCGCGGGGCTCGTGGCCGGGCTGTATCTGCGCGGTCTGGTCTTCGATTACCGCGCCGGCTGGCAGAGCACGTTCCTGGATGCCGAGACGGTGCATCGCACGCTCGCGTGGCTGCTGGCGCCGGCCTCGGCGCTGACCGGCATCGCCGTGCCCGATATCGCGGCGATGGAGGCGCTGCGCGTGACGCCGGCCGCAGCGGCGCCCACCGCCACGGCCGCGCCGTGGATCCACCTGTATGCCGCGATGCTGGGCCTGATGGTCATCGTGCCGCGCCTGCTGTTGGCCGTGGGGTCGCTGTCGCGTGCGGCCTGGCAGTCGCGCCACCTCGTGCTGCCCCTCGACGAGGCCTACTTCCAGGGCCTGCTGCGCCGCCACCGCGGTGGCGTGGCCAGCGTGCGTGTGTGCCCGCATGCCGCGCCGCCGGGCGCGGCTGCGGCGCTCGGCCTGCGCACGTTGCTGGCACAGGAATTCGGCGACGGCGTGCAGGTGCAGATGGCCGAGGTCACCCGTCTCGGCGACGAGGATCTGGCGGCGCGCCCGCCTTCCGGCGCCGCACCGTCGTTGCAGGTGGCGCTGGTCGACCTCGGTGCCACGCCCGAGACCGACAGCCATGGGCGCTTTGTCGAAGCGCTGCGGCGTGCCGCGCCTGCCGCGCCGCTGGTGCTGCTGGCCGATGAAACCGCCTTCGCGCGCCGTTTCGCGACTTTGCCCGACCGACTCGCCGAGCGCCGCGCCGCCTGGCGCCAGTTCGCCCAGGCGCAAGGCCTGCCCCTGCTGTGCGCCGACCTCGAGTCGCCCGATGTCGCACAGGCCGCCGAGGCGCTGAAGGCGGCTCTCCAGGGGTGACGGTGCCCGGCACGATCGCGATCAGCCTCGTCTCGCACACGAATGCGGGCAAGACGACGCTCGCGCGCACGCTGTTGCAGCGCGACGTGGGCGCCGTGCGCGACGCGCCGCACGTCACCGAGTTCGCCGAGGACCACCTGCTGCTGCGCACCGCGGCAGGCGATGAACTGCGCCTGTGGGACACACCGGGCTTCGGCGACAGCGTGCGGCTGGTGCGCCGCCTGCAGTCGCAGGGCAGCCCGATGGGCTGGTTTCTTTCCGAGGTCTGGGACCGCTGGCGCGACCGTTCGTTCTGGGCCACGCAGCAGGCCCTGCGCCACGTGCGCGAACGGTCCGATGTCGTGCTCTACCTGGTGAACGCGGCCGAGGCACCGGAGGCGGCGGGTTACGTCGAGCCCGAGATGGCGCTGCTGGGCTGGGTCGGCAAGCCGGTCATCGTGTTGCTCAACCAGCTCGGTGCGCCGCGCTCGGCGTCGGATGAAGCCGTGGACATCGACCGCTGGCGGCGACACCTGGCGCCGCACCGCTGGGTGGCGCAGGTCCTGCCGATGGATGCCTTTGCACGCTGCTGGGTGCAGGAAGGCGAGTTGCTGCACGCGGTGCGTGCGGCGCTGCCCGCTGCGGTACAGGACACGATGGCCCGGCTGCAGGCCGAATGGGCGCAACAGCGCCTGGGCACGTTCGAGCGTGCGATGGGCGCACTCGCCCAGAGCCTCGCACGCACGGCCGCG